>DAIDGS010000092.1 GCA_027459845.1 Vulcanimicrobiota bacterium
GCCGTCGCGATGGGATTCGGCGATCTCGAGCGCGTGCTTTCCATCGATGACTTGGTCAAGAGCAATAACGTGATCTTCAGCGCCACCGGAATCACCGACGGCGATCTCGTCCATGGCGTACGGTTTTACGGAAATCAGGCCCGCACGCAGTCGATCCTGGTGCAGTCGAACGGGACCGTCCGTTTTATCGAGTCGATTCACCGGCTCGGCGCGCGCCCGAGCGCGCGCTAGCACACGTGCCGCGGCACGCGCACGACGTCGTCATCGTCGGCGCCGGTTCCGGCGGCTATGCTGCCGCGCGCACGGTGCGCGACACCGGCTGTGACGCTGCGCTAGTCGACCATGGGCCGCTGGGTGGACTGTGCATCTTGCGCGGCTGCATGCCCAGCAAGGCGCTCCTGGCGTCGAGCGACGCGCTGCATCGCATTCGCGCGTCGGCCGAGCTCGGTGTGCACGTCGGGGACGTAGGTGCCGACATGCCGTTCATCGCCGCGCGCAAGCGACGACTGGTGCGCGAGTTCGCGGACTACCGGATCGAGGGAATCGAAACCTTTCCGCTCTATCGCGGGCACGCGCGCTTCCTCTCGCCCCACGAGTTGGCGGTCGGCGACGACACCGTACTGCGCGCCGAGCACTTCGTGATCGCGACCGGTAGTACGGTTGCACCCCCGCGCGTGAATGGCTTGGCCGACGCCGCGGCGCTCGATTCGGATGCGATCCTGGAACTGGAAGCGGTGCCGCAGTCGGCGATCGTGCTGGGCGGCGGATACACCGCCTGCGAACTCGGACAGTTCTTGGCGCGTCTGGGTGCGCGAACCACCATGCTGATTCGCAGCGGACACCTGCTCACCGAATCCGACGACGACGTCGGTGAGGCGCTCACCGGATACTTTCGTGCCGAGGGCATCGACGTCCGCACCGGCACGCGACTGATCGACGCCACGCGCCAGGGCGAGCGGCGCGTGGTGCGGTTCGCGGTCGGCGACCGGGAACACGCGGTCGAGGCCGACGCGATCTTCAATGCGCTCGGGCGCGTTCCCAACGTCGCCGGCCTGGAGCTCGAGCGTGCCGGCGTCGCGCTCGACGCGCGCGGCGCCATCGCCGTCGATGCGACGCTGCGCACCAGCAATCCCGCGATCTACGCGGTCGGCGATGTGACCGGCGAATACATGCTGGTGCACGTCGCGATCTACCAGGGCGAGGTCGCGGCCCGGAATATCTGCCTGCGGACCAACGAGCGCGCCGTCTACGCGCTGCAGTCGGCGCACGCCGTGTTCACCGATCCGCAGGTCGCGGTCGTGGGTGCGACCGAGAAAGAACTGCGCGCCCAAGGCCGGCCGTACGTGGTCGGGCGTTACGACTTTGCCGAGCACGGCAAGGCGATGTGCCTGGCCGAGACCAAGGGGTTCGTCAAACTCCTGGCGGCCGCGGACGACGGGCGAATTCTGGGCGGTGCGGTCATCGGCGCGCAAGGGTCCGAACTGATTCACGAAGTTATCGTCGCGATGAACTATGGCGCAACCGTAGCGGAGTTCATGCGCATCCCGCATCTGCATCCGACGCTGGCCGAAATCTGGACCTATCCGGCGGAGCAGTGTGCCGAGCGGTGCGGGATGCGGGCGCCGGGCGACGACGCGATCGAGGTGGCGACGAGCGGCGCATAAGGCAAACGGCGACGGCACGCCGAAAGCTGGTGCATATGCCGTCGCCGGAGGATCGCAACGCCGCGTCGCAAGTGGCGCTCGCGATCGTGCAAACGAAACCGCGGAAGGGGCGCTACGCGGAGAATCTCGCCGATCTCGCGCAGGCGTTCGAACAGCTCGCGGCCGAGCCGCCCGACCTGGTCGTTCTGCCCGAAGCCGCCCTCACCGGCTATTTCCTCGAGGGTGCCGTGTACGACGTTGCGCTCACGGCCGAGCGTTTCGCGAGCGACCTGGCGGCAACGTGGCGTACCGCCTGTGGGGAACGACCAGTCGAGTTGATCGGCGGCTTCTACGAAAACGACGACGGAACGTACTATAACAGCGCGGTCGCCGTGCGCGCCGATGCCGGCGGATGGCGGATCGAGCACCGGCACCGCAAGCTGTTTCTGCCGACCTACGGCGTGTTCGACGAAGCGCGCTTCGTCTCGCGCGGTCGGCGCTTGGAAACGTTCGCGGCCGTCTGCGGCTGCAGCGCGATCGCGATTTGCGAGGACGTCTGGCACTCGATCGTTCCCACCATCGCCGCCGTGAAGGGCGCGCGCGTGCTCTTCGTCCCGAGCGCCGCTCCCGGCCGCGGCATCGACGGCGCGGGTGAGTTGACCAGCGTCGTGCGCTGGCACGAGGTCCTGCGATCGATCGCGCTCGAGCATGGAATGTACGTGGTCTACGCCGGGCTCACCGGTTTCGAGGGCGGCAAAGGCATGACCGGTTCGTCGTGCGTGGTCGATCCGCGCGGCGAGTTTCGGGTGCGCGCCCCGCTCACCGAGGCGAGCATCGTGCGCGCCGTCCTCGATTGGCGCGAAGTCGAGCTTGCGCGAGCCGGCCTCCCGTTGCTGGGAGACCTGGCCGACGTACTGCCGGACCTGCTGCTCGACGATCAACTGCCGCTGCCGCGGGGCATTGGTGGCGCATGTACACCGTAGTGCGCGAACCGGAACCCTCGCTCGCGCCGCCCGGCATCGATCCGGAGCTGGCCGAGCGCTGGCTGGTCGCATTCTTGCGCGACGAACTGATCGAACGGCGTCACGTGCACCGCGCCGTGGTCGGCCTCTCGGGCGGCGTCGATTCGGCGGTCACCGCAGCGCTCTGCGCGCGCGCGCTCGGTCCGCAGAACGTGCACGCAGTTCGCCTGCCGTACGCCACGTCCAGCCCCGCCAGCCTGAGCGATGCGCGCGCGGTGGTCGAACACTTCGGGTTGCAGGAGCGCACCATCGAGATCACCGCCGCGGTCGACGGTTACCTCCAGTTCGAAGCCGATGCCGACGCCCGTCGGCGCGGCAACGTCATGGCGCGCGTCCGCATGCTGGTGCTCTTCGATCAATCGGCGAAACTCGGCGCGTTGCCGGTCGGGACCGGGAATAAGACCGAGCGGTTGTTGGGCTACTTCACCTGGCATGCCGACGATACGCCGCCGGTGAATCCGCTCGGCGACCTGTTCAAGACGCAGGTGTGGGCGTTGGCGCGCCACCTGCACGTACCCCCGGCGCTGATCGCCAAGGCGCCGAGTGCGGATCTCGAAGCCGGGCAGACCGACGAAGGCGACCTCGGCATATCCTACCCGCGCGCCGACGCCATCCTGGCGCAACTGCTCTTGGGGTATTCGGATGCGCAGTTGATCGCGCGCGGCTTTGCCGCCGCCGATGTCGCACTGGTGCGCGGGCGGGCCGACGGAACCCATTGGAAACGCCACCTCCCGACCACCGCGATGTTGACGAACACCGCGATCAACGAGTTCTATCTTCGCCCGGTGGACTACTGACGTGGGCGGCGGCGAAGGGCGGCAGGTGCGTGTACGGCGAGCGGGCGGCGAGGGGTCGTGAGGACGCCGTTCTTTCCGGTGTCGCTCAACCTGGTCGGGCGTCGTTGCGTGGTCGTCGGGAGAGCCGACGATCGCGAAGCGGTCGAGAAGGCGGCGGCGCTGCGCGAAGCGGGCGCCGACCTGTGCTGGATCCAGGATCCCGCGGAGCTTCGCGACGAGCAGGTTGCAACGGCGTTTCTGGTGATCTCGACGCCGCAGGATGCCGGCCTGTCGCAACGGCTTCGCGCCTTGGCCGACCGGCACCGGTTCCTGCTCTGTTGTATCGATCAGCCGGCCTATGGGTTCGTCGCGATGGCCGCGATTGCCAAATCCGGACCGGTGCGCGTGGCGATTTCGACGACCGGCTTGGCACCACGCGTCGGAAAGGTGCTGCGCGACGCCCTGCAGCGCGTGATGGACGCGAAGTTTGCGCGTTTCATCGAAGCGCTTGCGCGGCAGCGCGAGGCGGCCCGCGCGGAGTTTCCCGAACCCGAACAGTCGGCGGTTCGGCGTGCCAAGATGATCGAAGCGGCACGCGGATTCGAGGCCGATGTCCGGGTTCGCTACCCGGACTGGTTTGAGGCCGACGATGCCGAGCGTTGAACTCGTTGCGATCGGCACCGAACTGCTGCTCGGTCAGCTTGCGGACACGAATACGCGCGCCGTCGCGCAGGCGATGGCGGCCTGTGGCATCGACGTCCACGCAACGCATGCGGTGGGCGACAATCGCACGCGCATCGCGCAGTGCCTACGCGCGGCGCTGGAACGCGCCGAGGGCGTGATTACCACCGGCGGGCTAGGACCGACGGTCGACGATCTCACGAAGGAGGCGGTGTGCGATGCGCTCGGCCTAGCGACGACGCTCCACGAACCTTCGCTGGCGCACATCGAGGCGGTCTTTCGTTCGTTTGGCCGCACGATGACGCCCAACAACCGCAAACAGGCCGAACTCCCGGCGGGTGCCGTGGTGCTCGAAAACCCCAACGGCACGGCGCCCGGATTTATCGCCTTCGCACCGAGCGGTCGGTTCGTGGCGAGCCTGCCCGGACCGCCGCGCGAGATGCTGCCGATGCTGTCGCAGCGGCTGGTGCCCTATCTGCGTACGCACTGGCGTCTCGACCAGGCGATCTTCACGCGGGTGCTGCACACGGTCGGGATCGGGGAATCGGACCTCGATGCGCGCATCGACGATCTCTTTCGCAGCAGCGAAAACCCCAAGATTGCGGTGCTGGCGCACGACTTCCGCGCCGACATCAAGCTGATGGCCAAGGCGCACGGCGAGGACGACGCGGCGGCGCTGATGGCGCCGCTCGAAGCCGAGATTCGCCGGCGCTTGGCGGGGTATGTTTTCGGCGTCGATGCGGCGACCCCGGCGAGTGCGGCGCTGGATGCCCTGCGGACGCGCGGCTGGCGTCTCGCGCTGGCCGAGTCGTGCACCGGCGGTCGCATCGCCGCCGCGCTGACCGCCGTAGCCGGTGCGTCGAGCGTGGTGACCGGCGCGATCGTCGCCTACGACAACGCCGTCAAGGTGCGTGAGCTCGGCGTCGACGCCGAGGCGATCGCACGCGAGGGTGCGGTCAGCGCGGCGGTGGCGAGCGCGATGGCGCGCGGCGCGCGGGAACGCCTCGCGACCGAGGTCGCGCTGGCGTCGACCGGGATCGCCGGCCCCGACGGCGGCTCGCCGGCGAAGCCGGTCGGGACGGTCGTCTTCGCGATCGCGGGTCCCGACACAGAGCGGGTATGGAGCGTGATGTTTCCGGGCGATCGGGATGCGGTCCAGGCGCGCGCGACCGTGCATGCACTCGCCGCACTGTGGCGTTTCGCCGAGATGAAAGACGCATGAGCGTTCGCCCGGTTGCGAGGATTCGACGCGCCGGTTGGGTAGAGCGTGAGGACCCGTCCTAGGCGCTGAGGAGGTCACGTTGCGCATCGTTCCGGTATTTCAACGCTCGCTCGCGATCGCGGCCGCGATCGGCCTGCTGGCCGGCTGTAAAGGCGGCGGCGGCAGCCAAGGTGGCGGCGGTATCCCGCCGACGCCGACCCCGCCGAGTTCCGCGTACGCCTGCCCGACCAGCGGCGCCACGCCGGGACTCGCAACGGCAGGCGTCGCCTCGCGCGCACGGCGACGTCCGCGCCGCGCGCTGCAGCGCCCGGCCTACGTGCCGCACCTGCTCGCCGTCGCGTATCGGCGCACGACGTTTTTAGCTGCGCGCGCGCGCGTGCATCTGGACGACGCGCAGCTCGGCGTCCACGCGCTCGCGACGCACGACTACCCGCGCATCGAGGAGGTCTCGCGCATCGTGCGGGTCGCGCCGGGCGGCCTCGCTCGCGCCATGGCGGCGCTGCGCGCGCAGCCGGGGGTCGTCAGCGTCAGCCGCGTGGGCCGGCGGTATCCCAGCGCCGTGACGACGCCCTACTTCACCAACGATCCGTATTTCCGCGGCTTTGCACCGACCACCGCGCCGTACTACGAGTCGGCCGACGTTCCCGGGCAGTGGGACTTGCACGCGATCGGTCTCGAGAACGCCTTTGCGTACAGCCAGAACGGGAACGGCAGCGGCATCGTCAACGCCGGCGCGCTTGGCTTGCGCACCGTTTCGGTGGCGATCATCGATACCGGTGAGGATCTCACGCACCCCGACCTGGCGGGGAGCAAAGTGATCCACACCGGCTGCTTCATCACCGATCCGACCAGCGGCGTGCAGTCGACCGGGATCTACGTGACCGATCGCGACGGCCACGGCACCGACGTCGCCGGGATCGCGGCGGCCAACATCAACAACGCGCTCGGGTTTGCCGGCGCCGGCGGCAACGTTGCGCTGATGGCGTACCGCGTCTTTCCGCGGCCGAACGACAGTTGTCTCGGGAGCAGCCCCGGTCCGCAGTGCAGCACGTCGACGGCCGACGTCGCGTCGGCGATCGACGACGCGGTGAAGGCCGGAGCCAACGTCATCAACATGAGCTTCGGCGGGTGCAGCAGCAGTGGTCCGCCCTGCTGTCCCGACGATAGCGCCGAAGGTCCGGCGGTTGCCAACGCGATCTCCAGCGGCGTCATCGTCGTCGCCGCCGCCGGCAACGACGGGCGCGCCGAACTCGAGGCACCGGCCTGCGACAAGGGCGTGATTGCCGTCGGCGCAACCGGTTTGGCCGATGGCGTGCGCAACGGTACCAACGATAATGCCAGCGGCGAGTATGTCGCGGGGTACTCCAGTTACGGGACGGGCAACTGGGGACTGGTCGCACCGGGCGGCGATCCGTACTGTCCCGGAACGGGGAACTGCGCCGACAGCGATAACCTGCACTGGATCGAGAACATCTACACCTCGACGCCACTCGATAGCAACTTCGCCGGCGACTGCTCGCCCGACTTTGGGAACCCCAACGGGCGCGCCGACTGTAAGATTCTGATCGCGGGGACGTCGATGGCGACGCCCGAGGTGGCCGGTTCGGCGGCGCTGATCCTTTCGGCGACGGGGACCCGCTATCAAAGCGCCGCTAAGATGTTCGCGCTGCTCTGCGCCACGGCCGACAACATCGGTGCCGCGCATCAAGGCTGCGGACGCCTCAACGTCTATCGCGCCATGGCGACGGCGCTCAACGATCCAAACCCGCCGCCGGCTGCAGCGCAGGTGCCGCGCTCCTAGGCGCGACGGGCGGTGCGCGAGCGAGCAGGAGGCGCTCGTCCGGTTGGGAAGCGAGCGGCACTGCACCGCCAGGGAGGTTACCGTCATGCTCGCTCGGATGTTGGCTCTCGTCGCGGCATGGAGCGCCGCCACCGCCCTCGCGATCGCGGCGCCCGCTGCCGGCACGATGGCGCTTCCACCACAGCCGGCGGTGCGCCCGGCGGGGATGCCGGCCGGATACGTGTTGGTCTCGCCGTGCGTCCCGCAGATGGGCGAACACTGGGCCAATCCGCGTGACCTCAAGCTGCCGATCTACGGCACCTATCGCGGGAGGGTGATTTTCAGCGAGATCATGATTCCGAAAACCGTGCTCGATCGAGGCTTCGACTACTCCGACCTCAAAGCGCTCCCCGGCCACACCATCGATCACGTGGATATCGGCTACGAACCGCACGGCCATGCGGGAATGCCGATCCCGCACTACGACATCCACGCGTACTACATTTCTGCCGCGCAGGTCGCTCGGATTTGTCCGGCTAGGAGTGCGGCACGCTAAGCGCCGGTGGAACGCGAACCGTAGCCGACCGACGCCAGGACGTGCTGCGTGGCGAGCGCCTCGTCGAAGGTCGGTAGCGGCCCGTTGCCGGTTTCGATCCGCTCGACGAAGGCGTCGTAGAGCTCCATCAGCAGCGGTACATTGGGGTTGATCGCGGCGAAGCGCGCGTAGCGCTCGGGGACGCAGTCGAGCGCGCTGGTTTCGTCGGCGTCGACGGCGTAGAGCGTCGTCGTCGCCAGATCGGCGCCGCTCGCGACCGCAGTGCGTCGTTCGCCGTGCGCCGCGCAGAGGAACGCGTCGACGGCCGAGGTTGCGTCGGTGCTCACCCGAGCGACGACGCTCCCGGCATACTCGATCAGGGCGAAGCCGCCGTCGTCGGCGTCGGTGCGGAACTCGCCGGTCGCATCGTGCCGTCGGGCGTTGGCGGTGCGGAGCATCCCGGTCGAGCGCGCGATCGGCGCGCCGGCCAACCAGTTGGCCATATCGATGAGGTGCGAGAGGCTCGCACCGGTGATGCCGCCCCCGGCGGCGCGTTCGAACCACCAACTCCGCGGCACGGCTTGGTCGGCACGCAGCTTCCCGAGTGCGCGGCTCACTTCGATGCCGCGCAGCGCGCCGAGATGATGGTTGACGATCAGTTCGCGCAGCGCTTGTATTTGCGGCGTGAAGCGAAACTCATGGGCGATGCCGCACGCGGTCCCGGCGGTGCGTGCGGCGGCGCAGAGCCGCTCGGCCGAGGCGACGTCGAGGGCAAACGGCTTCTCGCAGACGACGTGCAGGCCGGCGGCAAGCGCCGCGGTCACATCGGCCTCGTGCGCGAACGGCGGCGACGCGATCGCAATGGCGTCGAGCTCGCAGCCGGCGACCATCGCGGCGCACGATCCGAACGCGAGCAGGCCGCGCGCGGCCGCGATCGTCGCGGCGCGTTGCGGCGAGGCGATGGCGACGACGTCAAAGCGCGGATGCGCGCTCAGTGCGGGCAGGTGCGCGCTGGCGCCGAAGCCGCTCCCGACGATTCCGATGCGATAGCGCTTCATCGCACCCGGCTCACGCGCATGCGACGATCGCCGCTTCGAGTGCGTCGATCGCACCCATGAGGAGATCCTCGTCGACGATCAGGGGCGGCACGATCGCGACGGCGTCACCGTCGATCCCGCACTGCACGACGATGACGCCGCGCGCGAGCGCGCCCTTGACGGTGGCCTCGGCGGCCGCGGCGGAGGTCATTCCGATGGCCCACAGCGCGCCGCGCCCGCGCACCTCGACGACGTTCGGATGGCTCGGCAGCGCGCGCAGGCGCGCCGCCAGGATCTCGCCAAGCGCCCGCGCGCGTGCCGGCAGGTTGTGCCGCTCGATCTCTTCGATGCAGGCCAACGCCGCCGCGCAGCCCATCGGATTGCCGAGGAAGGTCGAGGTGTGCAACGCTTCACCCGGCGAGGCCGGCCACGCGTCCATGATCGCCGGGCGCGCGACGGCGGCCGAAATCGGGAAACCGGCGCCCAGCGCCTTGCCGATGCACAGGATGTCGGGGACGACGTCCTCGGCTTGGCTTGCGAACATCGCGCCGGTGCGACCGAAGCCGGTATAGATTTCGTCCACGATCATGACGGCGCCGACCTCGTCGCAGATCCGGCGCAGGCCGGCCAAGAACCCGTCGGGCGGAATCACGACGCCGGCGCGGCCCTGGATCGGCTCGACGATCAGCGCGCCGAGGTCGTCGGCGGCGCGTAGTCGTTGGCGAATTCGATCGAGCGATGCCTCGCATGCATCGATGCCGCGCCGTGGGAAATCGAGCCAGAGCGCCGGCGGGCCGATGCTATCGCGAAACGGCGCAACGAACTTTTCGATCCCACAGACGCGCAGCGCCCCGAGCGAGAGCCCATGATAGGCGTTGCGAAATGCCGCGACGCCGGATTTTCCGCTGGCGAGCGCGGCGGTCTTCAAGGCCGCTTCGACGGCCTCCGATCCGGTGGTCGCGAGGAACGTCTTGGACAACCCGGTCGGCACGATGCGCGCGAGCCGTTCGAGCAGGCGCGCGCGGACTTCGGTGGGATGCACGTCGCCCATGCCGTGCATCAAGCGGCCGGCTTGATCGGCGATCGCGGCGGCGACGTACGGATCGGCGTGTCCGAGGTTCGCGACGCCGAACGCCGAGGTGAGATCGACGAACTCGTTGCCATCGACATCGACCACCAGCGCGCCCAGCGCGGACTCCCAAAAGACCGGAAAATCGTCGGCGAGATAGGTGACGTTGCGCGACTCGTACGCGTGCAGGAGTGCGCCCAGCCGCGCCGACTGCGGGCCCGGGATTGCGGGGCTGGGATCGTAACGCTCGCTCACGCGTCGCGCGTGACCCAGCGCACGAAATCGGCGATCCGCGGGCGGCCGCCGTGGCGATCGCCGAGCGCGGGCGCCTGAAGGGCGCCGAAGGCGGCGATGCGCGTCGCACCGGCATCGATGCCCATTGCCGTAACGTCGGCGCGCGCGGTGACGGTGGCGAGCGCCTGAAGGCGCAGGCGATGGGCAGCCAGATACTCCGCAACCTCGCTCGGAGCGTCGACTGCGTGGATCTCGAGGGTGCGCGGGAGGAGCGCGGGCGGCAGGCGCTTGGGCGGATCGAGCACGATGAGGGCGTTCGCTCCCGGATCGGAAAACACCGCGCCCGAACCGCCGCTCGCGCGAACCGTCGCCGCGTCGCGCGCCTGAGCAACCCGTGCGCGTGCGGCAGGATCGTGGGCGCCCGGCGGAAACTCGATCGTCACGCGCGCAAACGCACCCGCCAACTCGTGAGCCCACTGCTGCGGTGCGAGCGCTCCACCGCGCTCGATAAAGAGCAATCCGAGCGAAAGGCAGCCCTCGGTATCGTAGAGCAGCACGTCGCGGGCGATCGACTCGGCCAGCGCCGCGGCCGCACCGCGCTCGAACGCCGCATCGGCTTCGAGGTATCCGGCGCTCAGCGAGCCGGGGTGAGCGATGAAGCGTGCGGTCGGCGCGAGCGCGCGGCCGATCGATGCGATCCCGGCATCGCTCCCGAAGGCGACGACCGCGTCGAAGGCGTGCAGATCGACCGATCCTGCGGCACCCTCCCAACGCATCGCGACGAGGGCGTCGCCGATGGCGTCGAGCTCGTCGGCGAGCGTGGCGAAGAACGCGGCAATCAACGCGTCTTCGCGATCCTTCACGACCACGGAACACTTCGCGCAGATGGCAAAGAGCGCCGGCCAGAGTCCCACCCCGATGGTGGTGCGGCTCGAGATGACGCAGACGCGACCGATCGGCACGGCGCGCAGCGCCGGAAGGCGGTCGCGCGCGACGAAGCGATCGAGCACCTCGAGCCTCCCGAGTTCGCTTGTGATGGCGTCGGTGAGGGCGTCACGGGTCAGGGGTTGGAAGAGCCGGTCGAGTGCGTACTCGACGACCTCGCCGGCATAACCGGTGCGCTCCACGATCCGCGCCAGCGCGCGGACGCGCGGCGGAAAGTCGGCGTCGCGCCAGCGTTCGGCGGCATCGGCGACGGCAGCGACGATGCGACCGACGGGGTGCTGGACGAGCGGCATCGCCCTTGGTTTCGCGTCGTACCTGCGAGGTTCCCAAGGACGCGACGGCTAATGGGCGGCGCACATGCTCAAGCGTCCCGGCTCGCTCTGGATCGTCTGCGCCGTCGCGGCCGGTCTGCTGGCGCTGGCCGCCGGCTGCACGCATCGCGGCAAACCGCTCATTCCGCCGACCGCCGCGCCTGTCCAGACGACCTATTACGTCGATGCCGCGAAGGGCAGCGACAGCAGCGGCAACGGTACGCAGAGCGCGCCCTACAAGAGCATCACCAAGGCCCTGGCGGTGTTGCCGTCACCGGCGCCGGTCGGCGCGACCATCGACATCGCCCCGGGCGACTACGATGCCGCCAACGGCGAGAAGTTTCCACTGGTGGTTGCGCGCGACGTCACCCTTTCGGGCAGCGCGTACGGCAGCTCGCCCGCGAGCGGCACGCTGATCGACGGTGCCGGCGAGGACGCTGCCTACGAGAAGGCGGCCGGCGCGGCGTCGGGGACGCATCTCGCCAGCGTGGTCGTCGCCGCCGGCGCAACCGTCGCGCTCAGCAACCTCTACGTCGGTGCCTCGAAGCTCGCGCTGCGTCGCGGCGCATCGTACGCCGCGCTCGATGTGCTCGGCGCGACCGATGTCTCGGCGGCGTCGTTCAACATGGGAACGCCGCCGACCCTGGATGGGGTTGGCGGCATCCTGGTGGCGGGTTCCACGCTGAGCTGTGCCAACTGCGTGATCGACGGTAAGGGATTTGCGGTGGCGGGCGAGTCGTTGGCCAACCAATCCGCGGCCCCGAGCATCGGCCTCAGCGGGCAGGCCGGTCAGAGTATGCTTGTCTCGAAGACGGCCGGCGTGCTCACCGATGGGAGCGTGGCCTTAACGGTTTCGGCGCAGACCTTCCAGGGTGGGGGCGCTGCGTACGCGGATACGCTGGTGCCGCTGCGGGGCGTCAGCGTGACGCCTGCGAGCGTCGACTTCGGCAGCGCGAGCGGCTCGGCCGGCGGCAACATCCTCTTGGGCGCAGCTGCGACCGAAATCGACCTCACGCGCGCCGGGGCGAACGTGACGGCGTTCAACGACACCTGGAATCCGAACGTTCAAAATGCGAACGCCAGCGGGCAGTATCAGACGCAGTACACGTTCGGACCGGGAACGGCCGGGCGTAACGTCACGGTCGCCAAGGGTGCGCGCGGCGCCAGCGTCGTGGTCGGACCGTACGTGGCGCCGACCTCCTCGCCAACCGCCAGTCCGACCGCGAGCGCGAGTCCGACCGCGAGTCCAACATCCGGCGCGGCGCGCGCCCCGTTGTAATCCCCAGGCTACCGCGCCGCGCAGGCGAGGATCGGCGTCGCCCGCTATCCTCGCGACGGGCGCGACCTGCGCGCGCTGCCGCTGGTCGCCGACGCGGCGACGTACCGCGCGAAACGCGCCAAGCTGGACGCGCGGTAGATCAGCGCGGGAGCAGATCTTCGGCGTCGAGCGAGCAGCCGCGCAGGCTTGCGCCGGCGTCGCGGCCGATCAAGACCAGTCCGTCGTCGAAGCGAACGCCCAGGTCGTCGGTCGCGATCGCGACGCACGACCCACGATTGGCGAGGTCGACGTGAACGAGTGCACCGACCGTGCCGTCGGGGAGGGTGGTTCCGTCGGGTCCGACCACACGGGTGCGCAGCCACGGTGGAGCGACCTTGCGGCGCCGCTCGATCGGCAGGCTGCCATCGGCGTCGTAGTACTGCGAGGTCAGTTCGGTCATGCCGTACTCGGCACGTATCGCGTCTGGCGCAACTCCCAGCCGGTCGGTCGCCGCGGCGTAGAGTTCGGCGCGGGCGACGCTACGCGTGCGGCCTTTGAAGCCGCCGGTCTCCATGACGCGCGAGCCGGGCGGAAGTTGGAGCGCGATGCCGCGTGCGGCAAGCGCCTCGACGAGGTGTAGCAGCGCGAAGGCGGTAGTCGCGATGCAGACCGGCTGACGATCGGCGCACGCGGCGTACGCGTCGCGTACGAACGCGTCGACCAGCAGTTCGTCGCCGCGCAGATACCAGCCGGTCTCCCCATCCCCGAACTGCGAGCTGACGCGCGCCATCATATAGCCGAGCGAGGATTGGGGTCGTTCCGCGGGGTTCGGAACGAAGTTCGCGTAGCGCAGCCGCGCACCGTCGCGCCGGAGTCCGGCATCAAACCCGGCCAGAAGTGCGGCGTCGTAGAGCGCGGCGGTATCGAAGTAGTGCCGGCCGCCGACGCCGCGGGTGGTGCCGCTGGTTTCGAAGGCGAGCACCGACGTTGCGGGATCGAAGGTTGCGAGGGTTGCCTCCTTGAACGCGGCCGCCGGCACCGGCGGAATCGCTTGCCAGGATGCCGGAAGCGCGCGTGACGAGTAGCCCAGGCTCGCCGCATACTGCGCAAACGGCGCGTTGTAGCGCAGTTGATAGGCAAAGATGCGCAACGCGAGGTCGTCGAAATCACCGTCCGTCAGCGTTCGGCCGGCGCGCCACCGCGCGATGACGGCGAGCAACTCGTCGTCGAGGGCACGCGATTCGCGCGCGTAACTCATCGGCGGCGACGGCTCGTGATGATGCCGCTGTTGAGCCCGGCGGTTGCCAATCCACCGGAGAACCGCGCGTGCTCGACTTTCAGGCAGCGATCGACGACGACGTCGATTCCGGCACGATCGGCGAGTGCGATCGCCTCGTCGTTGACCACGCCGTACTGAAACCAGATCGCCTTTGCCCCGATCGCCAGCGCCTCGCGAACGACGTCGACGAGCTCGCTGGGCTTGCGAAAGACGTCGACGATGTCGGGGGCACCCCGATCGGCGGCATAGGCGCGCAGCGACGGATACGCGCGCACCCCGTCGATGGCGGCAATCGTCGGGTTGATCGGGGAGACGTCGAACCGACTCTGCGTGCGCAGGTAGGAGAAGACGGTATAGCTGGGACGCAGCGGATTGGCCGACGCGCCGACCATCG
>DAIDGS010000093.1 GCA_027459845.1 Vulcanimicrobiota bacterium
TTTCTCGAAGGCCATCGCGAGGTCGCCCGGGTGTACTACCCGGGCCTGCCATCGCATCCGCAGCACGCGCTGGCCAAGCGCCAGATGAGCGGATTCGGCGGCATGCTGTCGTTCGTGCTGCAGGGTTCGCCCGAGCGCGGGATCGCGTTCGCCAATCGCTTGCGCTACTTCAGCTTGGCGGAGAGCCTGGGCGGCGTCGAGTCGTTGATCTGCCACCCGGCGCGGATGACCCACGGATCGATTCCCAAGGAAGACCGCGAGCGCCGCGGCATTACCGACGGCTTGCTGCGCCTCTCGGTGGGCATCGAAGACCTCGACGATCTGCTCGCCGACCTGGAGCACGCGCTGAGCACAATGGCGCGCAGCTAGCCTCGGCCGGCGCGCTCGAGCGCGGCTAGGGCTCGCCCATCGGGTAGGCGACCGCTTTGGCGTCGCGCAGATCGGCGCGCGCCTGGTGACTCGAAATTTCGCCCAGCCGACCCGTCTCGGAGATCACGATTCCGCGTTGGTTGTCGGCAAAGACGACCGCGAACTCCTTGCGCGAGCTAAAGCCCGAGCCGGTGCTCACCGTCACGAACGAGGCCGGCATCCCGTTGAGCAGCGACATCGGGGTCTTGTTGCGGATGAGCGCCGAGTTGTCGGCGCTGTGGGTCTGACTCTCGAACTGCGCTTCCCACTGATTGGGCGGCCCGGTATACGCCTCCATCTGGATCTGAATCACGCGCGTGTCTTCCTTACCGGGATTGATGACCCACACCGCAACCGGCTCCAGATTCTCGCCCAGCGCCGCCAGCGGAACCTTCCGCATGCCCGCGAGATAAAACCCCGGCGGAGCCACGAAGGTCATCGCGCGATCGCTGTAACGGTGAGGGTCGGGCGTCGGCGAGGCGGCCGGCGCCGGCGCGGCCGGTGGCGCAGGGCTGCTTTGCGCCGACGCGATCGCCGGCGCGGCTAGCACGAGGAGCCCGACGAGGAGCGATTTCGATCTCATTCTCTATCCAAGACGGCGGAGAGCGCCGGCAGCGATACCGCCAGTCGATAGCCGACGTTGCGGTGATCGTCGTCGAATTCCTGGTGGGTGACGGTGAGCCCCAGCGCCCCGATGCGCTCGGCGACGACACGCGAGCCGACGTCGAGGCCATACTCGTCGCGCCGCCCGCAGTCGAGATAGCGCAAGCGCAAGCGCGCGAGTTCGGCACGCCGCTCGAAGACGCGCTCGGCTGGATCGAAGGCCAGCCAACGCGCAAAGGTCGCTTCGATCAGCGCGCCGGTCGTCTGCTCGAACGGCAGATCGAGATCGAAGGCGCGGTCGCTGTGCGGCGAGTAGGCGGCCGCGTAGCCCAGCATCTCCATGGTCGTATACTCAGCCGGCGTCCGCTTCGCTTTCTGCTCGAAGGCGGCGACGAAGGCCTCGATCGAGAAGGCGCAAGCCTCGAGCGCGCGCTGCACCGTCGGGAATGCCGGGATGTGCGCGTAGCGGAAATACGCATCGCCGCTATGCGCGGCGAAGGCACCGAAGACGCCCGGATGCTCGAGCGTTAAATGCAGCGCGCCGAATCCCCCCGACGAGCGCCCCAGCACGGCGCGCCCGCCCTCGTGCGCCACGGTGCGGTAATGCGCGTCGACGTGCCCGACGACATCGCGCACCACATAGGTTGCGTAGTTGCCGTTGTGGATCGAATCGACGTACTGCGAACCGCCCAAACGCGTCCAGCCGTCGACGATTGCGACGATCGCGGGAGCCATCGCACCTTCGCGGATGAGCCGGTCGGCCCACTGGAAGGTATTGACTTCCCACGGCCGGCTCGCCAGCATCGCGGCAACGTTGCCGGTATAACCCGGGAGCATGTAGAGCACCGGGTAGCGACGCGAACCGTGCGGGTCGTATCCGGGCGGAAGGTAGATCGCGAGCGGACGCTCCCAGGCATCGCCCAACGGATTGCCGCGCAGGCTCGCAGCGGCAACGACGTCGAGGCGTACGTCGCCGTCGATGGCGAGCAGGCGGGCGTGCGGACTGCGCTCGGGCATCATGGGAGACTGCGACGGCCCGGGCGAACGAGCCTCTGCGTATGGCGCGCTTGACTCGAGCGATCGACGTGCGTGGCGCCGTCGCGATCAACGTGATCACGATGATCGGCATCGGGCCGCTGGTCACGATTCCGCTGGTGCTGGCCGCGCTGGGTGGCCCGCTGGCGTTGGTCGGCTGGCTGGCCGGAGCCGTCGTCGCGTTGTGCGACGGGCTGGTTTGGGCCGAACTCGCATCGCGCTTTCCAGGGTCGGGCGGAACGTACGTCTACCTGCGCGAGGCCTTCGGCGCGCACGGGCTCGGCAAGCTGCTCGCGTTTCTCTTCAACTGGCAGTTTCTGCTCTACGCGCCGTGCCTGTTGGCCAGCGGCTACATCGGGCTCACCGACTACGCCGCCTACCTCGTTCCCGCGCTGGCCCATAGCCCGATCGCGCATGCCGCGACCGCGATTGCGGTCGGTATCGCCACGATTCTGCTGCTCGCACGCCGGACCGCGCGCGTCGCCGCGCTGGCCGCGTGGCTGGCGGCGGCGGCGGTTGCGACAGTCGCGCTGGTTGCCGTGGCCGGCCTCACGCACGCCGACTTCACGCACGCGCTGGCGCTCCCCGCGCCGCTGCACTTCGGGGCGGGTTTGCTGGCCGGTTTCGCCAGCGCCCTCTACATCACGCTCTACGACTACGTGGGCTATGCCGACGCGGCGCTGCTCGGCGATGAAGTGGTGCGTCCGGTACGCACGATTCCGCGCTCGATCGTGATCTCGATCGCGATCGTCGCCACGCTCTACGTTGCGCTGCAACTCGGCGTTCTCGGCGCCATCCCGTGGCGCTCGCTCTTGGATGCGCACGGTAATCCCACCGCCGCTTCGCAGTACGTCGGCGCGCTGGTGGTCGCGCGCGCCTGGGGCGGGACGGCCGCCACGATCGTCACGCTGCTGGTGCTGGTGACGGCGTTTGCTTCGCTCTACGGAAACCTCCTGGGATTCTCGCGCATCCCGTTCGCAGCGGCGTGCGACGGCGCATTCCTGCCGGCCTTTGCGGCGATCCATCCGCGCAAACAGATTCCGCACGTGGCGCTCTACGCGATCGGATCGCTTTCGTTGATCGCCGCCTTCTTCTCACTCGGGCAAGTGATCGCGATCTTGACCGCGGGGATCGCGCTCATCCAGGGCGCGGCACAGGTCGCGGCCCTGATCCTG
>DAIDGS010000094.1 GCA_027459845.1 Vulcanimicrobiota bacterium
CTGAACGTGACGCCCGCCATCTCGGTCGCGCCCGCGTCGACCGCGCCCGCCAGCAGCACCTTCGCGCCGCGCGACCCGCCGGCCACGTTGAACGCATCGACCGCGCCGCTCATCGGCGGAATCGCCGGCAGCGTGATGCCGTGAAGCGCCGTGACCGGCGGCACCGCCAACTTCAAGCCGTACGCGCCGGCCCAGAAGACCGAGTCGTTGCGCGGACGGTCGAGCACGTACCCGGCATCGAGGCTACCGCGCGGCGTGTGCACCCAAAAGGGATCCAGGCGCGCCTTGCCGTGTGGATCGAGCGCGATCAACGCGGCAACGCGCTGGGTTCCGCGCGCCGACGCGAGCGCACCGTTGACGCGAAAGTTCAGATCGACGCCGCGCGCGGCGGCATCGAAGACCAGCGGCTCGGTTCCGAGCATCTCGCCGAGATAGGGCAGGCGGTCGGCCGGCCCCGCGACGTGGACGGCCAGCCGCGAGCGCACTTGCGGCCCGCCCACGTCGAACGATCCGCGCACGCCGATCTGTAGCCCGCCGTAACGTACCGCGAGCGGAACCAGCGTCACCGTTCCGTCGCGGTAGACGACCGTCGCGTCGAGGCCGCGCAGCGGCATCGCATCGTACGCAGCCCGCGGTGCCTCCGCGTGGGTGACGATTTGCGGGTTATCGAGCGCACCCTCGACCAGGATGCCCAGGGTAATGCGTCCGCGAACCGGCTGGTCGCGCGTGAAGCGGAAGGCGGTGCGCAGTTGCGCGAGGTCGCCGCTTCCGGTGATGCCGATACGCAGTTGCGGCGGCACGTCGCCGGTGAGATCGAACAGGCCGCCGTTGACCCGCATCGGCATCCCGGCCAAATCGCCGCGCAAGCCGCGCACGAAGACGGCGTTATCGACCAGCTGCAGGTGGCCGCGCAGGTTCTCAATCGGCGCGTCGAGCGATGCGAACGCGAGCTTGGTTCCAGCCAGATCGACCTGCAGGTTGGCGTGATAGGCGATCGGGCGGTGCGCGTGAACGTCGAGGGAATAGAGGCGAGCGTCGAAGTCGCGCGCGCGCCCCGCGAGCACGCGAAGACTCGGCGTATCGGCAAAATAGTTGGCGAGCGCACGCAGCGGGAATCGGCGCGCCCGCGCGCGATGTTCCGCGTACCCGCGTGCAACGTCGACGACGCCGTTGATGGCGAACGGTTCGCTGCGGCCCTTGGCGCTGATGAAGGCGCCGGTCGCGCGATAGTGGGTTCGGCCGATCGAATCGATCGCGGCGCTCACGCGCACGTCGCGAATGCGTATGCGCTTGGCACTCGGATCGTACGCTTTCGGCTCGAGCAGGTCGACCTGCGCGTCGCGCACGTTCAGGGCCAGCCGGATCGGGACCGGATTGGCCGGCGAGGGCAGGTGCGGCCCGGCCGGCGCGCCGTTCGGAAGCACAAGGTTAAAGCTGCCGTCGGGAAAGCGAACGAGCGTGATCTTGGCTCCGTCGATGCGGACCGCGCGCAGGCCGAAGCGATGGCCGCTTCCCGGAAGCAGGTCGCGCAGGCGGTAGGCGACCGCGATCCGGCGGACGCGCAACAGCGGATAGCCGTCGCGTGAGACGCGCAGATCGTCGATCGCGGCGCCGTCGCCTCCGATGCGCTGGTCGCGATAGCGGATCGTATATCCGCTGACGAGACTGCCGATCCGCTCGACGGCAACGTGCACCAGTTCGTGGCGCCAGGCAAACGCCAGGGTCGCCACGACCACCGTGGTCGCGATCGCGAAGAGCAGCCTAGTGCGCACGACCTATGCTCTATACCCCTCAGGCGGCCATGCGCCTGCGGCGCCCCGCCTTTGGACGTGGCGGCGTGCTAGAGATCGAGGTTCTTTACGCTCTTGGCATATTCGAAGATATACTGCTTGCGCGGCTCGACCTTGTCGCCCATCAGATCGGTAAAGATCGCCTCCGCCTCGACCGCGTCTTCGACCGTGATCTGCTTCAGGCGCCGGCTGCCGACCTCCATGGTGGTCTGCGCCAACTGCTCGGCGTCCATCTCGCCCAAGCCCTTGTACTGCTGTATCGTGAACTCTTTGGGATCGACGTCGCCCAGAATCGCCTTCAAGTCGGCTTCGCTAAACGCCCACGACTGCTTCTTGCCCTTTTTGATGCCGTACAGCGGCGGCTGCGCGATGTACACGTAGCCGTCTTCCACGAGCGGACGCATTTGCCGGTAGAAGAACGTCAGCAGGAGCGTTCGAATGTGCGATCCGTCGACGTCGGCATCGGTCATAATGATGATCTTGTGATAGCGCAGCTTCTGCGGATTGAACTCGTCGCCGAAGCCCGTTCCGAGGGCCGTGATCATGGTGCGAATTTCTTCGTTCGCAAGCACCTTGTCGAGCCGCGCCTTCTCGACGTTGAGGATCTTTCCGCGCAGCGGCAGAATCGCTTGCGTATTCGGATCGCGACCCCCCTTGGCCGTGCCGCCCGCCGAATCGCCCTCGACCAGAAAGATCTCGCTCTCCGCCGGGTTCCCGTTTTTGCAGTCGACCAGCTTGCCGGGCAACCCCGAGCCTTCGAGCGCGTTCTTGCGCCGCGACAGGTCGCGCGCTTTTTTGGCGGCGTCGCGCGCGCGCTGCGCCTGCATCACCTTCTCGACGATCGTGCGCGCCTGCTTGGGGTTTTCTTCCATGAAGAACTCGAGGCGCTCGTTCAGCAACCCGTAGACGATGCTGCGTACGCGTGCGTTTCCCAACTTCGTCTTGGTCTGACCCTCGAACTGCGGATCCTGCAGCTTCACCGATACGACGGCCGTCAACCCTTCCATGCAGTCGTCGGTCGAGAGCGACGAGTCGGTTTCCTTGAGCATCGAGCGCTTGCGAGCGTACCCATTGATCGCGTTGGTAATGGCTTGGCGGAAGCCCTGCAGGTGCATCCCGCCTTCGATGGTGTTGATATTGTTCGCAAAGGAGTAGATCAGTTCGGTATACGTGTCGGTGTACTGCATTGCGACTTCGACGTCGACGCCATCGCGTTCGCTATGCGTCGAGATGATTGGATGGAGGGGATCTTTCTTTTCGTTGAGCCACTCGACGAACGAAACGATGCCGCCGTCGTACTTGAAGGCACGCTCGCGCACCGTTTCACCGCGCTCGTCGCGCAGGACGATCGCGGGGCCGCGGTTCAGGAAGGCCAGTTCGCGTAGGCGCTTTTGCAAGACGTCCCAGTGAAACTCGGTGACTTCGAACATGCTGGTGTCGGGCTTGAACGACTGCACCGTTCCGGTGCCTTCGGCCTTGCCGATTTTCTTGAGTTTCTGCACGGTGATGCCGCGCTCGAACTTCATCTCGTAGAGTGTGCCGTCGCGCTTGACCCGGGTGACCATCCACTCCGAGAGAGCGTTGACGACCGAAATCCCGACGCCGTGCAGCCCGCCCGAAACCTTATACCCGCCCTTGCCGAACTTGCCGCCGGCGTGCAGGATCGTCATCACGACTTCGACGGCCGGCAGCTTCTCCTCGGCGTGCATGTCCACCGGAATCCCGCGGCCGTCGTCTTCGACCGTACACGATCCGTCTTTTCCGAGCGTGACGGTGACGTTTTTGGCAAACCCCGCCAGCGCTTCGTCGACGGCGTTGTCGACCGCCTCGTAGACCAACTGGTGCAGGCCGCGCTCGGCGGTGTTTCCGATGTACATCCCGGGGCGCTTGCGCACCGCTTCGAGCCCGCGTAGGACTTCGATCTGTTCGCCGGTGTAGTTGTTATTGCTCGACATTCGTTCTTAGGACCGTTCCGTTCCGTACAAGAGTTGATAGATTTCGTCTCCCAGCGCGTTTCGCACCGTCGCCGGCGAGATTCGATCGGGGTTGAGACCGCTTTCGAGCACGACGTAGGACGCCGCAATCGACCGTTCGCGACCGCTGCGCGAAATGCGCTTCGCCCGCGCGGCCGCCTTGAGTTCGCCCCACCAGCGCGCGAGCAACGCCCGGCGCGTCGCAGCGTACTCCTCGAGCGTTAAAGCCTCGATCAGGCGAGCCGTTCCGGCAAACCCGAGCCAAGGAGCCTCGAAGAGCACCCGCGCGGTGGCCGCCGCCCGAGCTTCGGCCTGCGTGCGCGCACAAGTCGCACACGCGGTTCCGGGCGCGACCAACGCTTCGCACCGATCGCATAGGTTCCACCCGGCGAGGCGTTTTGCCCGCCGCTGCGCTTCGACCGACGCGCGCCAGCGCGCCAAGGTGGCTTCGGCGGTCGCGCTCGGCGGACGCACCGCGGAGGGCCGGCGCGCCGCCGCGACCTCGGCGCGCGCCGCCGGCGCGCTACGCGCACGCGGCAGGACGCCGACCCGAAAGCGCAGCGCGCGCACCGGCGGCTGCGGCACGCGCGCCGCGATCGCGGCCAGGATCGGCTCCTGCAAGAGGCTCAGACTCTGGCTCCAGACCCCGGCGGCGGTCGTCACGACCAGCACGTCGCCGACGATTTTGCTCGGAGCCGACTTGGCCGCGTTCGAGGCGCCGACGATCTCGCTCCAGACCGCGGCCAGCAGGACCACCGGATCGGCATTCCCCGCGCCGCTCCCGGGGCGCCAGGCGCGCAGCGCGTCGGTCAGTGTCAGCACGCGACCGCCTCGATCCGTGCGGCGCGAATGTTCCAGGTCCGCGCCGGATGCAGCGGCCCGGCAATCGGCAGCGCGCTGGTGACGAAGGCTTGCTCGAAAGCGCCGACGCCGGCGAGAAACGCACGGGCACGCTCGGCATCCAACTCGGAGAGGACGTCGTCGAGCAGCAGCAGCGGTGCTTCGTCGGCGCGTCGCTCCATCACGGCATACTCGGCGACCTTGAGCGCCAGCACGGCGGTCCGCTGCTGCCCCTGGGAGCCGAACGCCGCCAGCGGGCGCGCGTCGAGCTGCAGCACGAGATCGTCTCGGTGCGGCCCGACCAACGCGATCCGTCGCACGCGCTCCGTGCGTGCCTGCGCGCGCAGCGCCGCGCGCAACCCGGCCGCCACCGCGTCGCCGGTCGGCGCCTCGTACGGCGCGTTCGCGGCGTACGCGACGTCCAGCCGCTCGCGCTCCGCCGCGAAACGGCCGTGCGCGCGGGCCGCCTCAACCGCGAGTTCGCGCACGAAGTGATCGCGCGCCAACACGATCGTGGTACCGCTCTCGATCAGTTGCTCCTCGTAAATTTCCAGCAACTCCGCGTCCACGCTCTCGGCGCGCAGTACCGCGTTCTTTTGCGCCAGGGCGGTGCGGTACTGGGCGAGCGCGCGGTAGTAGTCGCTGCGATCTTGCGCCAGCGCGGCGTTGAGAAAGCCGCGCCGCAGGCTCGGGGGTCCCGTCACCAACTGCAAATCCGACGGGACGAACGTCACCACGCGCAGCGTTCCAAGGTAGCGCGCGTAGCGAACGGCGTGCCCGTTGAGCGTATAGGTTTTGCGGCTGCCCCGTTCGGTCTGCGCGATGCTGCAGGCGAGTTCCACGTTACCGCTGCGCGTGACCGCGCTGCCGCGCATCACCGCGAGCTCGACCCCTTCGCGCACGATCTCGCGGTCGCGCGCGGCGCGAAACGATTTTCCGGTGCCCAACATCGAGAGCGCTTCGAGCAAATTGCTTTTGCCTTGTGCGTTGGCTCCGATGAAGAGATTGAGTCCCGGCTCGGGGTCGAGATCGAGCGTGTGATAGTTGCGGACGTTGGAGAGCGCCAGATGCGCGAGGATCACCTACTGGCGCAGCGGCATCAACACGTAGAGCTGCTGCCCGGCCTCCAAGGGTTCGAGCGGGCGAATCGCGGCCGGCGAAAGCGGCCCCAGGAACTCGATCGCGGTGCGTTCGCAGCGGATGTGATTGAGCACCTCGACCAAATAGCGCGCGTTAAACGCGATCGTGAGGTCTTCGCCGCTCTGCTCGACTTCGAGTTCCTCGTAGGCGTTGCCCGAGATATCGGAACTGGCCGTGACCACCAGCGTCGAATCGGCAACCGCCAACTTCACCATGCTGGCGCGGTCCCCGGCGACGAGTTCGGCGCGTTTCAGGCTCCCGATCAGCGCCGCGGTGTTCACCACGATCGAGCGATCGAACTTCGCCGGTATCACCTGTTGGTAGTTCGGATATTGCCCGTCGACCAGCCGCACCGTGATCGATGCGTTGCCGGCGTGCATGTGGAGCTGATTGCTCTGCGCGCCGAGCGCGCTCAGCGCGATCGACTCGGCCGACCCGAGGTTGCGCGCCGCCTCGGCCAGCGCGCGCGAGGGCACGATGTACTTCTCGCTGCCCTCGATCCCACGATCGAGCGTGGTCGCGAACTTCGCCAACCGGTAGCCGTCGGTCCCGACCATGGTCAGCGAGGATCCCTCGATTTCGATCAGCGTGCCCATCAGCACCGCCCCGCGCGCCTCTTCGCTCGAGGCGGCAAAGATCGTGCTCTCGATGCCGTCGCGCAATCGCTTGCCGGCGATGCTGAGTTCGGAGCCGCGCACGGTCGCCGGTAACGGCGGGTACTCGTCGGCGGGCAACGCGTGGAAGTCGTAGTTGCTGCGCCCGCACTTTACGCTGGCGCGCGTCGGCGTTGCGCTAAAGTCGAGGCTGCCGGCCGGCAGGTTCCCGAGATAGCTCGAAAACAGCCGGGCCGGAACGGTGACCGCGCCGGCGTCGGCGACCTCGGCCGGAAATGCCTGTTCCAGCGTTAACTCGAGATCGGTCGCGCGAACCGTGATCTTGCCGTCTTCGGCGGCTAAGAGCACGTTCGAGAGGATCGGTACGGTCGTGTGCGCGTTGACGACTTTGCTGGCGGCGCCGACGGCCGTCGCGATGTCCTTGGTCGAGCAGCTAAACTTCATATTCCACCGATCGTAGCGTGCCTCATCGGGCCTTAGGGATATCTAAAATGAGTCGTACCAGCAGTAGGGCGGTGTATTCTGCGAACAGGTGCCGCTTTTCTTGTCAGGGCGCGGATTTTTTCGGTGGGCGGAATGTGGATGGTTGTCGGCGCTCATCCCCGCTCCCCGCAAATTCCTGGCAGTACCCCGTCGGCGGGGGCGAGAGGTCGTGCCTTGTGAGGAAAATGTGGGGTCGCGTGCTCAGGCCGGACTCTGGCAGAGTTTGAGCAGGTGATGAATTTTGTTGCGATACGCCTCGTCGCGTTGCAACTGATCTTTGATCTTGTCGCGTGCGTACATGACGGTGGTGTGATCCTTCTTCCCGAACTCACGCGCAATTTGCGGCAGGGAGTAGTTGGTGAGTTCGGTCGCGATGTACATCGCAATCTGGCGCGGCGCCGCCAGGCGCTGATCGCGCCGCCCGTTGTCCATCTCGCGCACGGTCAGCCCGTGTGCCTGCGCGACGGTTTCCTTAATCTTTGGAATGGTGACGCGCTGTAACGGGACCTGCGCCAGGGCACTCTTGAGCACTTCGGCGGCGAGGTCGGTGGTGATCGCCGATTTGGTCAACGAGGCGAAGGCAACGACGCGTATGAGCGCGCCCTCGAGTTCGCGGATGTTCGATGGAATGACCTTGGCGATGAACGAGGTGACGTCGTCGGGAACCGGAATTTTCTCGCTCTCGGCCTTTTTCCGTAGGATCGCTTCGCGCGTTTCCAGGTCGGGTGCCTGAATGTCGGTCAGGAGTCCCCATTCGAAACGCGAGCGCAACCGCGACTCGAGCGTTTGAATTTCCTTGGGCGGCCGGTCGGACGAAATGATGAGCTGGCGGCCCGACTCGTGCAGCGCATTGAAGGTGTGGAAGAACTCTTCTTGCGTGGTTTCCTTACCGGCGAGAAATTGAATGTCGTCGATGAGCAGCACGTCGACTTGCCGGTAGCGATTGCGAAACTCGGGGGTGCGGTTGTTTTGCAACGCGATGATGAACTCGTTGGTGAACTTTTCGCAGGTCAGGTAGACGACGTTGGCGCTCGGGTTGTCGAGCATCACGCGGTGCCCGATGGCGTGCATCAGGTGGGTCTTGCCGAGACCGACCCCGCCGTACAGGAAGAGCGGATTGTAGGCCCGCGCCGGCGCACTTGCGACCGCCTGGGCGGCGGCATGGGCAAACCGGTTCGAGTTGCCGATGACGAACTCGTCGAACGTGTAGCGCACGTTGAGGTTGGTCCCGCGCAGGCCCTCGAGCGGCGCCACCGCGGCCGGCGCTTCGGGAGCGGCCGAGGCCTCACCCGGCTCGGCGATCGCGACGTGCATGGCGAACCCCGTCCCGAAGAGCTCGTCGAGCACCTCGCGGAGCTGGGTCTGGAGCTTGGTCTCGACCCACTCCTTGGCGAACTTGCTGTGGACCTTGACGTAGAGCGCATGCTCGTCGATCCCCACGAAGCGCATCGGCTTGATCCACATCTGGAAGACCGGCTTGGTAAACTTGCGTTCGAAGGCTCCGAGCGCCGCCTGCCAAAGTTCGTTCGAGACCTCGGAATTACCGATTGCCAGCGCCATCCTCTACGTCCTCATAGCTCGGATTTGGGGAACCGCGGACCCCGTGAGGGCGCTGAATCTTGGCTTAATGAAGCACTGCTCCTGCGCAAAACATCCACGAATCTATCCACTTATCCACAGCCGAAGCCGGACGGTTTTCCGCGGCAATTCACGCCATCGCGCAGCTACGGCGGGTGCACCGCAAACCGGCATGAATGCTCGCTTTGAGGCCGATTTTGAAGGCTGGCAGAGCGGCCTTCTCCACAGGGTTGTCCACACATGTGGACATCAAGCCGGGAGGAGCGTCCTTGTGGCCGCCGATAGACCCGGGTAGTGGTCCCTTTTGAATCAGGGCCGTCATAGCGCGCCGAGGCAACAAAGGACCTGATTGCGAAGACTCGAGGCCGATGCTGCTCGCGTTCATCGACGCGCCGGTTATCCTCGGGTTGTTCATCGCCCTTATTCCCCTTGCGATTGTGCCGACATGGTTCCTGTGGCGCGCACTGGAGCGGGCGGGTCTGGCGGGGCCACTCGCGTTGCTCTACATGGTGCCCTTTGGCGCCCTTGTCGTCCTGGGCATCCTCGCATTCGCTGATTGGCCGGCGCTCCAAAAATCAGGCGGCTAGGCCCCCTCCCGTAAGGCCGGCAAGTTCGCAAGGTTGCGAAGCGTCCGGATGCGACCGGTCCGCCCGGCCGCACCCGCCGACGTCGCGCTCAAAGCGATGACGACGCTCGGCCCTACCATGGGCTCGGTCGCGGCTTGTCAGGCTGGAGCGCCTCTGCTATACTCTCGCGGCTATGTTCCAGTTTGACCTGCAGCTGTTCGCCTCCAAGAAGGGTGCCGGCTCGACCCGCAACGGCCGCGACTCGAACGCCCAGCGTCTGGGCGTCAAGCGATTCGGCGGCGAGCGCGTGATTGCCGGGAACATCCTGGTGCGCCAGCGCGGTACCAAGTTCTATCCCGGCGAGAACGTCGGGCTCGGGCGCGACCACACGCTCTTCGCGCTGGTCGACGGCACGGTCGAGTTCGGATCGCGGCGCAACCGCAAGGAAGTCCACGTTCGATCGGCGGCCTGATCCGCGCCGCGCGCAGCGGCTTGAAGGCGTGGCCACATGGCCGCGCCTTTTTTCGTCGGCCGCTCAGGGAGCGCTTCAACCCCCAGCGAAAGGGCTTTCGCGCGTGAAGTTCATCGACGAAGCGACGGTCGACATCGTAGCCGGCGACGGCGGCGACGGCATCGTCGCGTGGCGCCGCGAGAAGTATATCCCCAAGGGTGGTCCGGCCGGCGGCGATGGCGGGCACGGCGCGAGCATCTACCTCGAGGCGACCCCGGAACGCTCGACCCTGGTCGAGTTTCGCTTCAAGCGCGCCTTCACGGCCGATTCCGGCAAGGCCGGCGGCACGTCCAATAAGTCCGGTCGCGCGGGCGAAGATCTGGTCATTCCGGTGCCGGTCGGGACGATCGTCTACCGGGCGCTCGAGGGCAAGCCCGAAGCCTTTCTCGGCGATCTCGACGCGCCGGGCGCCCGCTTGCTGGTCGCCAAGGGGGGACGCGGCGGCCTCGGCAACCAGCACTTCGCGACCAGCGTGCGCCAGGCGCCGCGGTTTGCCGAAAAGGGCGAACCGGGCGAACGCGGGACGCTGCGGCTGGAACTTCGACTGCTGGCCGACTGCGGCGTCGTCGGCGTCCCCAACGCCGGGAAGTCGACCCTGCTCTCGGTGGTCTCGGCGGCGCGTCCCAAGATCGCCGACTACCCGTTCACCACGCTCGAACCGCAACTCGGCGTCGTCCGCGTCTCCGACGAGCGATCGTTCGTGATGGTCGACGTTCCCGGGTTGATCGAAGGTGCGCACGCCGGCGCCGGCCTGGGCGATCGCTTTCTGCGCCACGTCGAGCGCACGCGCGTCTTGGTCCACCTGCTCGACGGCGCCAAACCGCTGGCGGAAATCCTGGATGACAAGGCGATGATCGAGGCCGAACTCGCGGCCTGGAATCCCGCCCTCCTCGAGCGCACGCGACTGCTGGTGCTGGCGAAGCTCGATCTCCCCGAGGCGCGCGCGCGGTTGCTCGACCTGCGCGCGCGTTTCGAGCACGTACACGCGATCAGCGCCGCGACCATGGAAGGCGTGGGCGACCTGATCTATGCGATCGATCGCGCCATCCGCGAGGCTCCGCCGCCGCCGGCGGTCGTGCGCGAACCGGTACGCATCGAGTTGCGCCCCAAGGACGACTACGCGATCGAACGTGATGCCGACGGTGCTTTCGTGATCGCGAGCGACCGGATCGAACGCCTTGCGGCGATGACCGACTTCGATTCCGACGAGGCGCTGGCGCGGTTCGAACGCGCGCTCGACAAGCTGGGCGTCGATAAGCGGCTGCGCGCGATGGGCATTGCCGAGGGCGACACGGTGCGCATCGGACCCTACGAGTTCACGCACTCGTGAGGCTGGGGATCTTCGGCGGCACCTTCGATCCGATTCACAACGGCCATCTCTTCGTCGCGGAGTCGGCGCGCCTGGCCGAGGGCCTTGACCGGGTGCTCTTCGTCCCGGCCAACCATCAGCGCTATCGCACCCGCGCGTCGGCGGCGATCGAGCATCGCTGCGCGATGGTGCTCGGCGCGATCGCCGGCAACGCGGCGTTCGCGCTCGACGATGCCGACCTGCGCGCCGACGCCAGCGGCTATACCGCCGACCTGCTTCCCCGCCTGCACGCGAAGTACCCCGACGCGCGCATGACCTTTCTCATCGGCGCCGACTCGCTCGTCAACTCGGAGTGGGTGCGGTTCGACGAGGTGCTCGACGCGCTCGAACGCTTTGCGATCGCACCGCGTCCGGGCGTGCTCGCCGACGCGCTGACGCGCGTGATCGGCGCCGTGCCGGCACGCCTGCGCGAGCGCGTCCGTACGCTCAACATTCCCGAAGTGCTCGAGTCGTCGACGCAGATTCGGGCCTTGCTGGCGGCCGGACGCAGCGCGCGCTACCTCGTCCCGGAGCCGGTCTGGCAGTACATCGTCACGCACGCTCTGTACGCTCCGCCGCGCAATGCGTAGCGCGCGGTCGAGCGCGCTGCTGTTCCTGCTGCTCGGCGGCTGCGCGGTGGCGACGACGCCCGACAATCAGGCGGTGTGCGACGCCTATGCGGCCGCACGGTCGCACGTCGAAGTGATCGTGCGCGGTCCGGTGACGCGCGTGCTCGGCGTGGCGCCGGGCCGCGTGAGTCCCCACGAGGGCTTCCTGATGCGCGTGCGCGCGCGCTGCGACCTGACCGTGCGCGTCGAGTCGAACGTCTTCTTCACCGGCCGCTTCCCGATCGCGCGCGGCGAGCGCGTGCAGGTCAAGGGCGAGTACGAGTACTATCCGCGCGGCGGGGTGATTCACTGGACGCACCGCGATCCACGCCTGCGCCACCAGGGTGGGTACGTTGAAGTCGGCGGCCACTGGTATGGTTGACCGGGAGATCGCGACGATCGTGTTGGCGAGCGCCTCCCCGCGCCGCCGAACGCTGCTCGGCTCGCTTGGTTTGGCGGTCGAGACGCTCCCCAGCGGCTACGCCGAGCCACCGCTGCCGGAGTGCGGGCCGCGCGAGCTGGCGGTGCGCCACGCGCGCGCCAAGCTGGAGGCGGTGTTGCCGCAGGTCGGCGAGCGCCTGGTGGTGGCGGCCGACACCGTCGTCGATCTGGACGGCGTGGCGCTGGGTAAGCCGTGCGACGTCGCGGAGGCGACCGCGATGCTGCAGGCGCTCTCGGGTCGGGAGCATGTGGTCCACACCGCCTTTGCGCTCGCTGCCGGCGGCCGCCGGCTCGAAGAGGTCGCGTCCACTCGGGTCCGGTTCTACCGGCTCTCGCGCCAGGAAATTGCCGCCTACGTTGCCACCGGCGAGCCGTTCGATAAGGCCGGCGGCTACGGCATCCAAGGGGCCGCCGCCGCGATGGTCGAGGCGATCGAGGGCGACTTTTACACCGTTATGGGCTTTCCGCTGGCGCGGTTCGTTCGGGCGCTACGCCGGTTGGGATTGAGCGTGCCGGGCGCGAAGGCTTGCTCCCACCCCCATCCGGACCGGTAAGCGCAGCGAGGAGCCAGCGATCTTTACGTACCGCGACGAACGTCGTCTCTTTGCCCTCATCGCGATCATCATCGTCGCGGCGGTTTTGGCGTTGGTGCAAATCGCGGCGCTGCGCACCGGAAGTGAGTCGCCGATTGCGGTCGCCGGTACCACCGTGCTCGCGGTCGCGGAGGACGGTGCATCCACGGCAGCTTCGGCGGTGGGATCGTTCGTGCACGGGATCGTCGCGCTTCCCGGATTGGCGCGCGACGACGCACGCCTGCGTGCCGAGAATGCAGCGCTACGCGAGGCCAACGCGCGGCTGCATCAACTCGCCGCGACCTATGCCGCGCTGACGCAGGTGCGCCCGGTACTGCACCTCTACGGTGGGATCGAAGCGCGCGTCATCGGCTTTCCGCCGGAGAACGAGTCGCGTTCGATCACGATCGATCGCGGGAGCGATGCCGGCGTGAAGCCCCAGGACGGCGTCGTCGCGCCCAGCGGTGCGGTCGGTCGCGTCGTCGCGGTCGGCCCGCTCTCGAGCCAGGTCGTGTTGCTCACGGATTACACCAGCCGCGTGCCGGCGATCGTGCGGCGCGGGCGGTGGTGGGGCATCGCGCGGGGTAACCTCGGCAGCATTCGCGTGGAGTACATTTCGCAGGACGCACCGCTGCGGGTCGGCGAGGTCGTGGTGACCGGCGAAGGACGATCGTTCCATGCCGGCGTGCCGATCGGGACGATCACCGCAATCCAGCGCGGCGCCACGACGCTCTATCAAACGGCGATCGTCAGACCGGCGGCCGACCTGGGGGCGCTCGACCGCGTCGTCGTGCTGCGGCGCTGAGCGCGATGCATCCCAGCCCGCGTAGTTTGCGGACCCATATCGCACCCTACGTCGGTCCGCGCTGGTATGTCGCCGCGGCCTGGCTGGCGGCGGCGCTGCTCGCGCAGGCGACCGTCGTGCACGCGCTGGCGGTCCGTGACGCCGTGCCCAGCGTCGTGCTGGTCGTGGTGGTGTGGTATGCGATTCGCGTCGACACGTGGCGCGCCGCCGCATTCGGCCTGGCGGCCGGGTTATGCGAAGATGTGCTGGCGACGCAGACCGGTGGAGCGTGGACGATCTCGACGACGCTCGTGGCGATCGCGGCCGGCGTGCTCTCGCGCGGCTTCTTCGCGGATTCGATCCCGCTGGTTGCGTCGATCACGTTGGTCGCGAGTCTCGCGCGCTCGCTGATCTTTTGGACGGTCATGGCGCTCCAAGGCTATCCGGGCGGTTTGGGCACGCTGCACTTTCACCAGGCGCTCGTGCAGGCTGCACTCAACGTCGGACTGAGTATCCTGGCCATGCTGGTGCTGCGACGCATTGAAGGCGAGCGCGCGTGACCGGCGATCGGCTTCCCGCCCGGCGCGTGCCGTGGCAGCGACCCCCTTGGCGAATTGCCGCATTCGTCATCGCGATCGTGTTGACGCTGGCGGTGTTGGTGGGCCGTCTGATCGAGATACAGCTCGTCGACGGCGCAATCTATCGTGCGGCCGCGCTCGCCAATCGCATCCGGCTGATTCCGGTCGCGGCACCGCGCGGCATCATCTACGACCGTCACGGGAAGGTCCTCGTGCGTAGCCGGCCGTCGTTCGTCGTCGGGTTGATCCCTTCGGAGGTCACCCACGTACACGCCGAGCTGCAGACGCTGGCGCGCACCATCGGCGTTCCGGTCGCGGCGCTGGAGTACCGGCTGCTGCACCATCGTGGCGTCAACTACCGTTCGTTCGACGAAGTCGTGACCTACGAGCCGTACGGCCCGGTGATTCTCGCGCGCCGGCTGTCGGTTGCGAAAGTCGCCAAGCTCTCGGAGTACTTGGCGGCGCTTCCAGGCGTCGATCTCGAGGTGCAGCCGATTCGCGACTATCCGTTGGGGCGCGACGGATCGCACATCTTCGGGTACGTCGGGGCGATCACCGAGAGTGAGTACAAGCGTTTAAAGGGCCAAGGGTATTTGCCCAACGACGTGATCGGCAAAGACGGTCTCGAAGCCTGGTACGATCGCTACCTACGCGGCGAGCCCGGCGGGCAGCGCGTCGTCGTCGACGCGACCGGCGCGGTGGTTCCGAGCATGAAACTCCCTTCGAAGGCGCCGGTGCCGGGCGACGCGTTGGTGACCAACATCAGCCTGCGCCTGCAGAAGATTGTCGACGCCGCGCTCGCGCAGGGAATAGAGCGTTGGGGACACGGGCGCAAGCTCGGCGGCGCGGTCGTGGTCGAAGATCCGTGGACCGGCGGAATTATGGCGCTGGCGAGTTATCCGAACTACAATCCCAACGACTTCGCCACCGATAACTGGCGCGCGATCGACTACGACCTGACCAGTCCGACCGACGTGATGCTGGATCGCGCGATCGCGGCGGCGACCCCGACCGGATCGACGTTCAAGATGGTCACCGGTTCGGCGGCGATCACCGCCGGCGTGATCGGTCCCAATCAGGTCGTGTACGATAGCGGAGCCTGGAACTGCGGAGGGTACATCGCACGCGACATCGTTTCGGGCGGACTCGGCGAGACCACGTTCGTACCGGCGCTGGCGGCCTCGAGCGACGGGTACTTCTACCGCCTGGGTTGGGGGCTGGGACTCAAGCGCCTCCGCAAGTACGCGCTGCTCTTTGGCCTAGACAAGAAGAGCGGCATCGACCTGCCGGGTGAAAACAAAGGCAACTGGCCGACCAACAAGTGGGAGCTGGCCAACTACGGCGTTCCGCAAGAACCGAGCGACGCATGTTTCTTGGCGATCGGACAGGGCGCGATGCAAGCGACGCCGCTGCAGATGGTCAACGTTGCCTCGACCGTCATCAACGGTGGTACGCTGCGGCGGCCGTATATCGTCCGCGAGATCGTGGCGCCGGACGGGCACGTGGTCAAGCGCTTTACTCCGACGGTCATTCGCCACGTTCCGGTGACCCAGGCTGCGCTTGCGGCGGTGCGCAAGGGCATGGCCGAAGTGACGCTTCCGATCGGCACCGCCTACGGCGAGGGAATCCACGGCTTTCCATACTCCGGCAAGACCGGCACCGTCGAGACCGATAACGGCAACGGGCCAAACACGACCTGGTTCGTCTGCTGGGCGCCGACCGACCATCCCAAGATCGCGATCGCGGTCTTCGTCGGGCGTAGCGGCGGCTACGGCGCCAACGTGGCGGCGCCGATCGCGCGCCAGATCATGATCAAATACTTTCGCATCAAAAACCCCAACGGCTAGCCCGCGCCGCCGGGCATCGCCGTCAGTCGACGCTGAGATGCGCGGCGCCGCGTAGCGACTCGATCGCGTCGGCGAGGGCCGCGTCGAGGCCGCGATTCACGCTGGTCGTCAGCACGCGATGGAACTCGTCGATCGGCAGTTCGGAGAGCAGCGAAAAGACCTTGAGAACACCTTCGCGGTAGGCGGCCAGCGCATCGTGGCGTTCGCCGTCGTGGAGCACGTAGGTGCCGAGCATCTGCGCGTTGACGACCCACGGCGTCACCGCGCCCAGCGGCGCGCCTTCGAGTTCGGTGGCAAGCGCGCGCAGCAAATCCAGATCGACCGGACCTTCGACGCGCACGATGCCCGGCGGTGGCGGCGTCGGCAGAGCCGCCGGTGCCGCCAGCAACTCGCTCAGGAGCGCGCGTAGCGCGAACCGCCCGTCGCGGTCTTCGAGATCCTTGCCGGTGATGGCCAGACGCGGCATGCGCAGCCGAACGAAGAAGCGCTCCAGCGGGGCGCGCAGCGCTCGGGTCGCGCTGGTAAAGGCGGCTGCCAGCGTCGGACTGCTCGCGACCGCGTTTTCCGGAAAGAGCAGGCGTAGGGCAAAGAGATGCTGCACCAGGCCGCCCGCGTCGGCGCGCTCCAACATGCGCAGCACGCTCTCGAGCCGATCGGCGGCGAAGTCGAGGTACAGCGTCGGTGCTGCCGCCACGATCGCTTCGGCCTCAACCGTTGGCGTGGCCGCCGCGGCCAGCGGTTGCGTGGCGATCATCTCGGCAATCGCGCGCGGCGGTGCTTCGAGTGGCGTCGGTGTGGCCGGCGGGAAGGTCGGTTCGTCGGGCGGCAGGGGGGGCGGTGCGTAGGCCTGCACGTCTTCCGGAAAGATGCGCGCGATCGAAATCGGCGTGACGCCGAGCGCACTCTCGCCCAGCGTCGCCTGCGACTGTACCTTGACCGTCGGCGCGGCCAGCGCCAGCGTCGCGCCCTCGCCCCACTCCAAGACGGCGCGCGTCTCCAGCGGAGTCCCTTCGGCGAGCGGGGACATCACGCTCATCTCCCAGCGGATCCGCAACTCGACGCCCGGATAGACGTCGGAGAGGACCAGGCCGCGTTGCGACCAGAGCGAGGACGTTCCGGTGTCGTCGCCGATGGCCAGGCCGTTGAGCGTGGTGCTGCCGGGCACGTAGACGGCCAAGTTGGTCGGCACGACGCGCACGATCAAGCGATCGGCCGGGCCGTCGCCGTCGTTGCGCAGGCGCACTTCGTAGTACACCCGTTCGCCGGCGTTGACCGTTTCGGTCGGCGCAACCAGGAACTGCGCGGTGCGCGCGAACTCCGGCTCGGCGTAGGTGGCGAGGTCGAGCGGCGCGAGCTGCACCGGGCTGATGCCTTTGCCGTGCAGCCAGCCTTCGAGCACCAGCGGGCGATCGGCGGGAACCGGACGCAGCAGCCGCACGGTCAGGCGCGAGATGTGCTCGGTTTCGGCCGGAATGTCGCCGAGTGCGAGACCATCGCGCTCGCGGCGCGCGTCGATCGCGCGCTCGACCGAGAGTTCGGGCGGCAAGAGCAGGGTGACGCGCGCGTCGCGCAGCACGTCCGATCCGCTGTTGCGTAGGCGCAGCACGACGTCGGCGAAGCGATGCGGACGCAGCGGTTCGGTGGTGGCGACTTCCCACACCACGCTCTCGGGAGCGACTTGCGGGCGCGAGCGCACGACGACCGTCGCGGTGCCCAAATCGATCGCGCCGCCCTCGTGTTCCAACACGGCACCGAGCGTGACGTTCGAGCGATCCGGGACTTTCGATGCGACTCGCGCGGCGATCGTGAACGTGCGCGCGTGATGCGGTTCCACGATCCCGAGTTCGATCGGCTCGCGGTACGGCGCGGCTTCGTCGCTCGACTCGCCGACGCGCACCGCTTCCAGGTGCACACCGGGAATCACGCGCAACCGCACGCCGCGCTCCGGCGCGGTGCCGTCGTTATAGACGTGCACGAGAAAGCGGAGCTCCTCACGCGCGTGCGCCGATCCGCGATCCGCCTCGACGAAGTTGCGCGCGCGGCTGAACCGCGGCGCGACGCGGGCGGCGAGACGGCGCGAGAAGTCCCGCTCGCCGCCCTTCCAGCGCAGTGCGGCCTCGACCGGCAGCGCCGGATCCTCGCCCGCCGGCGGAACCGCGACCGTGACGGTGATTCCGGCTTCGATGCTCCCGCCGGCGCGCAGCCGGCCGACCGAGAAGGTCAGCCCGGCAACGTTCTCGTCGGCCACCGGGGCGCCGTCCAAGAACGCCGAGCCCGGCGCGTAGCGGAGTCCCGGAGGCAGCGCAAAGGCGATCGAGACGGCCTCGGCCGCACCGGTGCCGGCATTCACCGCGCGCAGCGTCATCGGGATGCGCATGCCGGGCGCGACCGCGTCGTCGCAGAGCAACGTGAGCGCGGTCTCCTCGCCCCCGAAATCGACAGGCGACTCGACCGCGATCGCCTGCGAAGCGATCGGAAACTCGCCGACCTCGCGCGAGCCGACCGTGCCGCGCGCCACGATCGCGGTGGCATCCGCCAGCGGCGCGTCGATCGTGACCTGGTACTCGATCGAGGCCGACTGGCCGGGTGCCAGGCGCGGGCTGACCACCACCGCGCTGTCGTAATCGAACGGATCGCCTTCGACGCCTGGAACGACGCGGCCGTCGATGCGCGCGCTGCGGGCGACGTAGGTGGTGAACTCCGGAGCCGGGAGCAGCACCACGACGTCATTGGCACTCGACGATCCGGTATTGGCGACGGTTGCCGCAATCGTCAACAGATCGCCCGGATGCGGATGCTCGGGCGCCGAGAGCGTCAGCGTCGTCGGCGGTTGGTCGAGGACCGGGCGGCTGCGCACCACGATGCGCTCCAGGTTGGTCGCCAGCAGCGGGGTCTGGTCGCTGACCAGCGCCGCCTGAAAGACCAACTCGGAGCCGTCTTCGATGGTGTCGTTGACGCGAAAGCTGGCGCTGACGCGCCGCGCGCCGCCGGGTTCGACGTCGCCGACCGGTGCGCCGATCGTATCGGTCAGCGAGCCTTCGAGCAGCGGTCGTTCGTCGAGCCGGTCGGCCTCGGCGACGTGGAGTGCGCCTTGCGGGTGCGAAAAGCGGACGCGCACGCCGGTCGCCTTGGCGCCACCGAAGTTCGAGAAGGTAAACTCGGCGCGGACGATCTCGCCGGGCGCGGCGGTGCGGCGCGGCTCGAGCACCAGCGTGCGCAGGTTTTCGACCAGGGCCGGCGAGCCGGGAGCGAAGGTGCCGGTTAGCGAGGTGCTTGCCACGTCAGTCCTTTCTCGAGCCGAGCAGATCGAGTGTCTGTGCGATGCGCTCCGCGTGCTCGCCCGGATGCGCGCGTAGGAATGCTTCGACGACCGCGGCGCGTCCACCGCCGACCAGCGTGTGTGCCGCGGCCAGCGCCACCGCCTCGGAGGGGTCGCCGAGCGCGTGCTCGAGCAACTGCTGCGCGCGTTCGTCGTCGAGCGCACCGACGGCGAAGACCATCTCGCAGCGCGCCGACTCGCTGAGGTTGGCAAACTCCGCGCCCGCGGCGCGCGTCCAGCCGTCGTCGTCGGTCGGTCGCGTTGCCGGCAGCGCGGGGCGACGCGTTGCCCGCGGCGCCATCGCCGCCGCAACCGCGACCGCGATACCGAGCACCGCGAGAGCGATCAGCGCGAGATCGAGGAAACTCACGGGCCCGCGTGCACGTGGAGGGCGGTGCGCACGACATCGAGCGCGGCGTCGAGCACGCCGTCGCGCCGCCGCGCCAATGCGTCGAGAAACTCGCCGGCGTCGGCATCGGCCAAATCGTCGAGCGCGCCGACCAGCAGCGTGCGGTAGTGGGCGAACTGCGCGGTTGCGTCGGGCAACAGTCGCGCGAGCGTCGCCCACGGCGTCGCCGTTGCCAGATCGGCATCGTGGAGTCGCTCGGCCAGCACCGCGAGTTCGCGCGGATCGAAGGTTCCGCGCAGGACGACCGCCGCGGTCGGCGGCTCGCTGGGTACGCCGCGCGCGGCGGCCGCGTCGTGGATCACGCGCTCGATCGTGGCGCGCAAGGACGGCGTCTCGACGTCGCGCGCGGCGATGGCATAGTTGGGAACGCGCAGCTTGATGAAGAGCCGGTCGAGTTCGTCGCGCAAACCGTCGCGCAAGATGGCCAGCGCGCCGGCATGCGTGTCGCCGAACGCGTCGGGGAGAAACGCGCGCAGCGCAAAGAGCTGCGTCACCAATCCGTCGAAACGCGCCTCGTCGAGGAATCGCAGGGTGCGCGTCAGCCGCTCGGCCGAGAACGCCAGCGCGGTTCCGGCGCCGTCGCCGATCAGCGCGGCATCGACGATGCCTGCAGCCGCGGCATCGCCGCCCGGTGGTTCGGCGGCGGTGCTGCCGTCGCTCAGCGCGGCGTACGCCCGGGCGGGATAGGTGCGCTCGGCGCCGTCGCCGACCGGCGTCGCCGGCGGCAGCTGGAGCACGCGCTCCTCGGTGAGCGCGCGCTGACCGGCCCCGAACGCCGGGCCGAGCATCCCGTCCAACCCAAAGGGTAGGCCCGGAATGGCGTTGGCAAAGACCGGCACGGCGCGTACCTTGAGCTCGTTCGAGGCGATGTCGTCGACGCGCTCGCCATCGTAGCGCACGCGCGCGGTTTGATGGATCGTCTCACCGGCCGGCAACCCGTTGTGGACGACCGCGCGCCAGCGCACCGTCGCCTCGACCCCCGGGTCGACGTCGTTGAGCACCAGCCCGCGCTCGCTCGAAAACGGTGGCAGCGCGCCGACGTCGCGAACCGGAACGTCGTTGACGGTGGTCGAGTTGGGAACGTAGATGAGCGAGGGCGGCGGTGCGATCGCGATGTGCACGCGCCGCGCCGGGCCGTCGCCGCCGTTGCGTACGTGCAACACCCACTCCACCGTTTCGCCGACGTCGACCGCGTCGATCGGTTCGCTGCGAAACGCTCCGACCGAAAAGTCGGGTTCGGCGGTCGTGACGATCGTCAGGCGCTCGAGCGGCATCGGGAGCATGGCATCGGCGGTGAGCACCGCGTCGATGGTGACCGGGTAATCCTTGGCGAGGCTGCGCAGCAGCCGCAGTCCGAGCCGCGCGCTCGCCGTCGCACCGGGTGCGATCTCGCCGAATGCGAGCGAACTCTTTTCGCGAATCGCGCCGTCGACGGTTTCGAGGCGTGCCTCCGGCGAGACGTAGAGGCGCGCGCGGACGTTGTGGGCGGCGTCGCTGCCGACGTTCACCAGCGTGATGTCCACGTCGGCGAGTTGATTCGGCCGCAACGCGGTATCGCTGGGGAGTTCGAGTTTGGAGCGCACCGGATCGAAGAGCGGGTGCGAGTCGATCGTCCAGAGCGCCTCACCCAGCGGGGTTTCGCCCAGCTCGCGGGTGTGCAGCGCCGCCGCGACGCGCACTTCGCCGCGGTCGGGATAGGGCGCGACGATCCGGGCGCGCAGCGCCAGCTTGCGCGACGCATAGGCGTCGAGGGTGCCGAGTTCGATCGTGTCGCCGTCGAGCGGAACGCGCGCGCTGCGTTCGAAGATGCGGACTTCCTCGAGCGCGGGATCCAGGCGCAGATGCACCACGGCGTCGTGGGCGGCGGCGCTGCCGTCGTTGGCGATCGCGATCGTCGCTTCGACGTCGTCGCCCGGATGGGCGAGCGCGCTACCGGTACGCGCGATCGCGTTGCGCCGGGCCGCCAGCGCCGGCAGCGAACGGATCGCGAGGCTGCGTTCGAAACGGCGTTCGGCCGACTCGCCACCGGGTTGCCAGGCCAGCTGCGCGGCGACCTCGAGCGTGCTGCCGTCGGGCAGCGGCGACGCCACGACCGCTTCGCAGCGCAGCGTCACCGCGTCGCCGGCATCGATGCGTCCGAGTTCGAATGAGAGCGAGTCGCGACGGCGCTCGCGCAGCGGCCGGCCGTCGATGCTGCTCGCGCCGCGGATCGGGATGAGGCTCTCGGGCAGTTCGAGCGTCACCGCCGCGCTCTCGGCGGCGGCGGTGCCGGCGTTGCAGGCCTCGAAGGCGAGCGCCACGTGCTGCCCGGGCCGCACGTCGTGCGACGGTTCGACCGAAAAGCTGGTCCGGTCGTCGCCGAAGTCCGGCGCGGCCCGCACGATCAGCGCCGACGGCTCGAGCGCAAAGGCCGGCGTCTCCTGCGAGGCGACGCGGGCGCTGGCCACGATGCGCGTGTCGTCGTCGAGCGGCCGATCGATGCGGACGCGAAAGACCAGCGTTGCCGAGGCACTGGCGGCGAGGACCGGCACGATCGTCGGCGCGTAGCGCCGGTCGAACGGCAGCGATCCGTCCCGCTCGAGCTCGCGGCCGTTGACGCGCGCCGAGCCGGGGACGTAGGCGGTATGCTCGGGAATCGGGGCGACCACGACCACGTCGTGCGCGCTCGACTCGCCGGCGTTGTGTAGGCGCACGGTCACTTGCGCCTCGCTGCCGGGGGCCGGCGCTTGCCGCGCCTCGATCGTGACGTTGGTCAGGGCGTTGGCCAACTGCGGCCGGCTGCGTGCAACCAACCGAACGACGTTCGAGCCGACCGGAGCCAACTCGAACGAGGCGACCGCGGCTTGCAGCTCGACGGTGGTGCCGTTCTCGATTGCGCCGGCGACGCTATAGGCCAGCTCGATGCGCCGCTCGTCGCCGGGCGCGACGTCGCCGATGTGCGCCCCCGAGCGCGCCAACAGCGGTGAGTTGCCGAGGTCGTCGTCGAGGTCGTTCCCGTCCAACTGGCCGCTGCCCACCAGGTAGACCAAGCCGTCGGGAAGGTTGAAGCGCACGCGCACGCCGGTTGCCGGCGCACCGCCTTGATTGCGAAAGGTGAATGCCGCGCGGACCGTCATTCCAGGTTCCAGTTCGCGCTCGGGCGAAACGACGAGCGTCCGGAGTCCCTCCGGCAACGTCGGTGCGCCGGGCGCAAAAACTTCGGAGAGGGTGCGCATAGCGCCGTCGAGTTTCGCCAGCCGCCCTCACCCTCCCGCGCCGTTCAGAAAGGTGTCGCCATGCTCGCCGTTCACGAAGATCGTCTCGCACACGCCGTCGCTCGGCTGGGGTCGGAGAACGCGTTCGAAGTGCTCGCACGCGCGCGTCAGCTCGAAGCTGCGGGCCGTCGCGTGGTGCACATGGAGATCGGCGAGCCCGACTTCGATACGCCGGAGCACATCAAGAAGGCAGCGATCGACGCGCTCTACGACAACCACACGCACTATTCGCCGTCCAACGGCCTGCTGTCGTTGCGCGAGACGATCGCCGACTACGCGAGTCGCTTTCGGGGCATCGATCCGGCCTGGCATGCCGACAACGTGGTGATCTCGCCGGGCGCCAAGCCGATCATCTGGAACATCCTTTCGGCATTGCTCGACCCGGGTGACGACTTCGTGTATTTCGATCCGGCCTACCCGGCGTATGCCTCCGCGGCCAGCTACCTGCAAGCCAACGTGCATGCCATTCCATTGCTGGAATCGCGCAACTGGCGCATGGATCTCGACGAGCTGGAGCGCCGCGTCTCGGCCAAAACCAAAGCCGTCGTGATCAACTCGCCGCACAACCCGACCGGCGGGGTTTTGACGCGGGGCGACTTGGAGCGCATCGCCGAGCTGGCGGTGCGGCACGACTTCTTGGTGATCGCCGACGAGATCTACAGTCGCAACTTCTACCTCGACGCCGAGTACGTCTCGATCGCCGCCCTGCCCGGGATGCGCGAGCGCACGATCGTGGTGGACGGCTTTTCCAAAGCCTACGCGATGACCGGCTGGCGCTTGGGCTACGCAATCGCGCCGGAGCGCATCGCCAAAACCGTTGCACTCTTCAACAACAACACGTTCAGCTGCGTGGCCACGTTCGTGCAGATGGCCGGGATTGCGGCGCTGAAAGGCACCGACGAGCCGGTGCTACGCATGAACGAAATCTTCCGCCAGCGGCGCGATCGTTTGGTTGCGGGACTCAATGCGATCGCCAACGTCTCCTGCACGCTGCCCGAAGGCGCATTCTACGCGTTCCCCAACGTCAGCGCGATCACGCACGACGACAAAGCCCTCGCGAAGTTTTTGCTCGAGGAGGGCGGCGTCGCCTGCGGCGGCGGCTCGTCGTTCGGAAAGGCCGGCAAGGGCTACCTGCGCTTTTCCTACGCCGCGTCGCTGGAAGATATCGATTGGGCGCTGGACTCGATCGCCAAGACGCTTCCGAAGTTCAAAGGGTAGCGACGCGGACGCGCGTTAGAGCAGCTTGAGCGCGCGTTTGACGTCGGCGAGCACCGACGCCGCGATTGCGCGCGTTCGCGCGGTGCCTTCTTCGACGACGCGTGCGACCTGCGCCGGATCGTCGCGATAAATACGATAGCGCTCGCGAATCGGCGCCAGTCGCGCGTTGAGTGCGTCGGTAAAGTCGCGCTTATCGTCGGCGCAGCCGAGCGTACCCGCGCGGCAACCGGCGGCGATCGTGTCGATCTGCGTCCCCGGTGCGAGGAGCTTCCAGAGCGCGAAGACCGGACAAATCTCGGGATGACCCGGATCGCCGCGGCGTACTTTTTGCGGATCGGTAATCATCGCGCGAATTTTCTTCGCGGTGGTGTCGGCGTCGTCGGCGATGAGGATCGCGTTACCGTACGACTTGCTCATCTTGCGGCCGTCGGTGCCGGGGACTTCGGGAAACTCCGAGAGCGTCGGTTGCGGTTCGACGAGAATCTCGCGGCCGTCGCCGTACCGATGGTTGAAGCGCCGAACGATCTCGCGGCCGAGTTCGAGGTGCGCCACTTGATCGCGTCCGACCGGCACGAACTCGCCGCGCACGATTGCGATGTCGCAGAGCTGCAGCAGCGGATAGCCCAAAAAACCGTAGGTCGCGATGTGCGCACCTAAGGCATCGATTTGCCCTTTGAACGTTGGAACGCGCTCGAGCCACGAGAGCGGCGTGATCATCGAGAGGAGCACGTGCAGCTCGCTGATTTCGGGTACGCCCGACTGCAGGAAGATGGTCGCTTTCTGTGGATCGACTCCGGCGGCCAACCACCCCGCGACCATGTCGTCGCGGGCGTCGCGAATGCGCTCCGGATCGTCGAACTCGGTGGTGTATGCGTGCATGTCCGCGATTTCAAAGTAGGCCTCGGCCTCATCGCAGTAGCGCACCCACTGGGTCAGGACGCCGAAGAGGTGGCCGAGGTGGAGACCGCCGGTCGGGCGCATGCCCGACATCACGCGGGGTTTGCGCGTCATGCTTGCTCCTGAACGACGATGCGGTGCGTACTCATGCTAAAGACTCGAGTATCCGCGAGCGTGGTTGGGATGTCAAGCGCGGTGCCTCGCCTAGTGCGCGCTTAGCTCGGCGCGCACGAAACTGCGCGCCGCGCGTACGGCCGCGTGGAGCTCCGCGCCGAACGCAAGCTCGCAGGCCAGCGCCATCGCGAGGGTGCAGCCGGTGCCGCGCATCTGGGCTGCAATCCGGCTGCCCAAAAACCGTTCGATGCCGGCCGCGTCGGCCAGCACGTCGACCGGATCGCCCGCCAGGTGACCGCCCTTGAGCAGCACGGCACGAGCTCCGCGATCGCGCAGCGCGGCTGCCGCCTCGTCGAGTGCCTCGGGCGGGATCGCGGCGCGTTCGAGCAGGGCGGCGGCCTCGTCGAGATTGGGGGTGAGGATGACGCCGGGTGCGCGGGCCGGTCCATCGCGCAGCGCCGTCCAGGCGTCGGCATCGGCGAGCCGGCCGCCGGCACTCGCCGAGCGGACCGGGTCGAGCACGAGCGGCAGCTCCGGATGCGCGGCCAGCGCGGCGCCGACCAGGTCGACGTTGGCGCGACAGCCGAGCGCGCCGACGCGCACCGCGCGGGCCGCGCTCCACGGAAGTGCCGCAAGTTGGGCTTCGAGCACGGCGGGCTCGACCGGCGCGAGCGCGCGGACCCCACCGGCATCCTGGGCGCTGACCGCGGCCACCGCCGTGAAGACGCGTGCCCCCAGGCGCTCGCCGACCAGCAGGTCGCGCCCGACCCCGGCCACGTTCCAAGGATGGGTCGTTCCGATCGAGATCACGATCGGCGCGCTCATCCGGCGGGTGCCTCCCAGCGATCGACCAAGGCGCGCGCCGCGCGCGCCGGATCGGCGGCCGCGAAGATCGCGCCGATGACGGCCGCCATGGCGGCGCCGCTCGCGCGGATCGCCGGCAGGCGCTCGAGGGTGATGCCGCCGATCGCCGCCACCGGGAGTGCGGTCGCGGCCAGCGTCGCGCGCAGCCCGTCGATCCCGATCGGCGCGCCGGCGTCGGACTTCGATGCGGTGGCGTAGATCGCGCCGACGCCCAGGTAGTCGGCGTCGCCGGCCGCGCGCGCCTCGGCCGGCGTTCCGCACGAGAGTCCGATCAGGCGATCCGGGAGCGCGGCGCGGATCGCGGTGAGATCGTGAAAGCCGGCGTCGTCGGGCCCGAGATGCACGCCGTCGCAATCGAACGCGCGCACCGCCTCGGCGCGATCGTTGAGGATCAACAACGCGTCGCGTTCGCGCGCCAGCGCGACCAGCGCCCGCAGCGCAGCGGGATCGAAGTGCGCCTTCGCGCGATACTGCAGGATGCGCACCCCGCCGTCGAGCGCGGCCCGCGCGCGGGCCAGCGGGACGCCCGGCGGACCGTCGTTGACGATCGCGTAGATTCCGCGCAGCCGTTGCGCCCGCGCCGCGCGGGCGGCGCTCACGTCCGCCGCTGCGTGCGCAGCCAAATCGTCACGTTGACCGCCAGGTAGGCGGCGTAACAGACCGCGATGACGACCGCGAGCCAGAGGCGATGATCGCGCAGCGCGATCGGCAACAGCAGACCGAATGCGACCACCGCACCCATCAATACCGTCATCGTGCGCGAGAATGCGACGAACATCACGACTCCGGGAGGAGCAGATCGCCGATGCGCGTGAGGTCCGCATCGTCGCTGAAGCGCAACTCGATGCGTCCGCCGCGGCCGCTGCGCACCACCGTCACGTGGGTGGCAAAGCGCTCGCGCAGGCGATCTTCGAACGCACGCACTTCGGGTGACCGCGCGCGCACGGCCGGTGCGTGCGCCGGCGCGCCGGCCGCGCCGGCGGCGTGAGCCAGCCGCTCGAGCGCGCGCACGCTCAAACCTTCGGCGACGGCGCGCTCGGCCAGCGCACCGCGCCGCTCGGCCGGGGCGCTCAGCAGCGCGCGGGCGTGACCGGCGCTCAGCGTGCCATCGACCAGGCGCGCCGCAATCGCATCCGGAAGCGCGAGCAGGCGCAATGCGTTGGCGACCGCCGAGCGGCTCTTGCCGACCCGGCGTGCCACGTCGTCCTGCGTGAGCGCACCCTCGTCGATCAGCGCCTTCAATCCGGCGGCCTCTTCGATCGGGTTGAGATCTTCGCGCTGGAGGTTCTCGACGATCGCGACTTCCAGCGACGTGCGATCGTCGCTTTCGCGCACGATGGCGGGAATCGTTGGGCGTTGGAGCGCGGCGCTAGCGCGCCAACGCCGCTCGCCCGCGATCAGTTCGAAGCGATCGCCGCGGCGGCGAACGATGATCGGCACCAGCACGCCGTGCTGTGCGATCGAGGTTTGCAGCTCGCCGAGGGTCGCGTCGTCGAAAGTTTTGCGCGGCTGAAATGGGTTGGGGACGATGGCGCCGACCGCGATCTCGCGAAGCGCAGCGCCGCTCGCCGCAACCGGTACCGGCGCGTCGCCCAGCAACGCATCGAGTCCGCGCCCGAGGCCGCGTCGCGGTTGGCTCATTGTGCGATCGCTGGTTCGAGCATCTCGCGCGCGACCGAGAGGTAGGCTTGCGCGCCGCGGCTCTTGAGATCGAAGAGGATGACCGGTTTGCCGTACGACGGTGCCTCGGAGATCCGTACGTTGCGCGGTATCTGCGTCTTGAAGATCTGTTGCGGAAAGTGCCGTTCGAGTTCGGCGATCACTTCGAGCGCCAGGCGCGTGCGCCCGTCGAACATCGTCACCAGCACCCCGCTCACGTGCAACTGCGGGTTGAGGGCGTCGCGTACCCGCCATACCACCGTGGTGAGCTGCGCGAGCCCTTCGAGCGCATAGTATTCGGCTTGCACCGGAATGATGCACTCGTCGGCGGCCGTGAGCGCGTTGATCGTGAGCAATCCCAGCGACGGCGGGCAATCGATCAGCACGTAGTCGTAGTCGGGCGCGACCGGCGTCAGCGCCTGGCGCAGCCGCGTTTCGCGCGAGAGCGCCGAAACCAGCTCGATGTCGGCGCCGGCAAGATTGATCGTCGCGGGAACGAGATCGAGCAGCTCGATCTCGGTGCGCACCGTGGCGTCGCGCAGCGCCGTCTCCTGCATCAGCACGTGATAGACGTCGCGCGTCAGCGTGCGCTTGTCGATTCCCAAGCCGGTCGTGGTGTTGCCCTGCGGATCGATGTCGACGACCAGCACGCGGCGACCGAGCATGGCCAAGGCCGCGCCGAGATTGACGGCGGTCGTGCTCTTGCCGACGCCGCCCTTCTGATTGACCAGCGCGATGATGCGGCCCAGGATGGGTGTCTCCGAAAGTGACTACGTGCTCGCGCCGCCCACCTGGGTGTCGAGATGGTGCTCGAGGAGCCGTAGAAGCGAAGTCCGGTCGTTACGCTCGGGTCGTTCGGTGACCTGCTCGAAGAGT
>DAIDGS010000095.1 GCA_027459845.1 Vulcanimicrobiota bacterium
TGGTGGCGTCGCTGCAGCGAGCAGTCGCGTTCGCCGACGTGCAGCGCGTGCCCGTGTTTATCGGCGAGCACCTGCAGTTCGACGTGCTTGGGGTTGAGCAGGTAGCGCTCGGCGTAGATCGTCGGGTTCTTGAAGTAGGCCTCGGCTTCGCGCTGCGCGGTGACGAACGCCGACTCGATCTCGTCAAGCGTGTGCGCGACTTTCAATCCCTTGCCGCCGCCGCCGCCCGAGGCTTTGAGCGCGAGCGGGAGGCCGTAGGCACGGGCCGCCTCGCGCGCCGCGGCGACGTCGGGAATCGGCTCGATGCCGCCCGGCACGCACGGGACGCCGGCCTGTCGCATCGCCGCGCGGGCGCGCAGTTTGTCGCCCATCGCGTCGATCGCGTCGGCATGCGGTCCGACCCAGACCAGGCCGGCATCGACGGTAGCACGTGCGAACCCGGCGTTCTCGGCCAGAAAGCCGTAGCCGGGGTGGATCGCCTGGGCACCGCTCCGCCGCGCGACCTCGATCAGCCGCTCGATGGCGAGGTAACTGTGTGCGGGCGACGCCGGTCCAATCAGATACGCTTCGTCGGCCATGCGGACGTGAAGCGCGTCGCGGTCGGGTTCGGAGTAGACCGCGACGGTCGCGATGGACATCTCGCGCGCGGTACGGATCACGCGCACCGCGATTTCGCCGCGATTGGCGATGAGCAGCTTATCGAACACGGCGGCTCGCCTGTGCCGCCGCACGGGCGGCGTCGTAACCGTCGTCGCCGTCGGCGGCGCAGCGCCACGCCGAGCGCACCGGCGTCGTCACCGTCGGCGCGCCGGCGTTCGTATGCGCGTAGCGCGTCGCGACGACGACCAGCGCTGCGACCGCGCGCGGATCGGATGGTTGCGCGGGCGCGCTCATCGCTGCTCGAAGTCGGGCGGGTAGAAGCCCATGGCGTGATAGCCGGCATCGACGAAGTGCACGTCGGCGGTGATCGCGCGCGAGAGATCGGAGGCGAGGTATACCGCGGTGTTGCCGACGTCGTCGGCGGTGACGTTGCGCCGCAACGGCGCCACTTTGGGAACCACGTCGAGCATGCGCGTCGCGCCGCCGACCTGGCGCATGCTGGCGGTCTTGATCGGCCCGGCCGAAATGGCGTTGACGCGAATCCCGCGGTCGCCTAAGTCATAGGCCAGGTAGCGCATGCTCGACTCGAGTGCGGCCTTGGCGATCCCCATTAGGTTGTAGTTGGGAACGATCTGCGTCGCCCCGAGATACGTGAGCGCCATCACCGATGCGCCGTCGGCGAGCCGCTCCCGTAAGCTGCCGACCAGCGCGATGAGCGAGTACGCCGAAACGTCGAGCGACAGCGCGAATCCGGCGCGGCTGGTGTCGTAGACCTGGCCGCCGAGGTCGTCCTTGTTGGCGAACGCGATGCAGTGGACCAGGACGTCGAGCGCGCCGAATCCGGCGATCGCCTCGCGCAGCGCGGCCAGCGATGCGTCGCTGGCCACGTCGCACTCCAGTACCGGGCCGCCCCCCAGGTCGGCGGCGAGCTTGACGACCTCGTCCTTGACGCGTTCGCCCTGATAGGTGAGCGCAACCGCGGCTCCGTGATGGTGCAAGGCGCGTGCGATTCCGGTCGCGATCGACCAGCGATTGGCGACCCCGGTCACCAGGGCGCGCTTCCCTTCGAGCAGCTTCACGCGGGGTTAGATACCAGCGCGAGGGGCGGCGTCCTCTCGATCCGAATGCGCCGGCCCATGTTTCTGCTGCTCTCGCGTTACCTCAAACCGCTCGACGAGGTCGAGCGCTGGCTCCCCGAGCATCGCGCCTTCCTCGATCGCCACTATGCCGCGGGCGAGTTCTTGGTCTCGGGACCGCTGGAGCCGCGGACCGGCGGCGCGATCGTGACCTTTCCGATGACGCGCGCTCGCGCCGAAGCGATCCTGGCCGAGGACCCGTTCGTGCGCGAGGGCGTGAGTGCGTATCAACTCGTCGAACTCCGCCCGACCAAGCGTCACGCCGTTCTCGATGCGGTTTTTGCCGACTGAAGGCTTGGGGTGCCGGCATCACTAACCGGAGCGACATGATGCGTCTGTGGATCGGTTCGCTGCTCGGCGCGCTCGCGCTGACCGCCGCGCTGGCCGCGCCGGCGGCGGCGAGTACCTCGGTCTCGGCCGGCGTCGTGCTTCCGGCCGGAGCGACCGGCTTCGGCGGCAACGTCAGCGCCGGGCTGATCGGCTTCGGACCGCTGCGCTTGCGCGCGGTTGGAACGGTGGCGGTCTTCTCGAAGGCGGGCGTCTCCCTGACGCAGTTGGGCCTGGGCGCCGACTTCGTCGGTCTGGTCGGGCGCGGCTATCTGGGGGGCGGCGCCAACGTCTTTTTCAGCAACGCCTCGTTCACCGGCGCGCATCCCGCGCAGACCAACTTCGTGCCCGATCTGCTGGCCGGCGTCAACATCTTCCCGATGACCTCGCTTGAGGCGCGCTACTACATCGAGCCCGACTCGATCGGCGGCGGCACGTTCTTCGCGGGGCTGCGCTTCCAACTGCCCTGACCGCGTCCGATCAGGAGCGCCAGCGGCACCGCGAGCAGTGCGACGATGCCGGCTGCGCGATAGGCGTCGGCATAGGCGAGCGCCTCGGCCTGTGCGCCGACCAATCCGGCCAGCACGGCCAGCGAGTGGTGCGCGAGGAAATCGCGTACCACCGGTCGCGCGAGCGTCTCCGACCCGGCCAGGACGCTTTGATAGAACTGTTCGCGGCGCTCGAAGATCGTCACAAAGGCCGCCGACGCAAACGAGCCGCCGAGCTGAAAGAACAGCACGATAAAGGCCGAGGCCTTCGCTCCATCGGCCGCCGGGACCGCGCGTAGGATCGCGACCAACAACGGCGAGTAGACGAATGCGATGCCGGTGCCGACGATCAGCAGTGCAATCGCAAAGGCTGCGAAGTCGCTGACGGTAGTGGTGTTGCGCGCGAGCGCGAACGTCCCCAGCGCGGCGATCGCAAGACCGCCGGCAATCACGTAGCGCAGGTCGAGCCGTCGTAGGTTGGCCAACCGGCCGATCGGCAAGGTGAGCAGCGCCACCGGGAGCGCGCGGATACCGATCAGCAGGCCGGCGGCGGTATTGGTAAACCCGAGCTGCTCGATCGTAAACTGCGGCAAGAGCAAGAGTGCTGAAAAGATCACCCCGGCACTGGCCATCATCACGAACGCGCCGGCCGCAACCGCCCGCCGGCCGAGCACGCGCAGATCGACGATCGGGTTGGGCGTGCGTAGCTCCCACACGATGAAGCTCGTCAGCGCCACCAGGCAGATCAGCGTGCAACTCACGATCGTTGCGCTCGAAAACCAGTCGTCGCGCTGCCCTTGATCGAGCACGTACTGCAGCGTGCCGACGGTCAGGATCAGCAGCACGATCCCGGCAACGTCGATCGGCGCGCGCTCGCGCCGGCCGTCGTCGCGAAGAAACATCCAGAGGATCGCGACGGCGAGCACTCCGGGGAGCACGTTGATGTCGAAGATCCACTGCCACGAGAGCTGATCGGTGATGACGCCACCCAGCGTCGGCCCGAGCGACGGGCCCAGAATCGTGCCGAGCGCGAAGATCGACTGACTCGTCCCGAGCTCCTCGGGGCTAAAGGTTTGACGCAGGATTACCTGGGCCGTCGCCAGCAGGCCGCCGCCAAAGGCACCTTGCACGATGCGAAAGAGAATCAGACTCTGCAATGTCCCGGCAAATCCGCAGAGCAGCGACGCCAGCGTAAAGCCGAGGATCGAGACGATGAAGTAGTTCTTGCGGCCGAAGCGTGCCTGGAGCCAGGGCGTCATCGGAAGCACCACGACGTTGGCGATCACGTAGGCCGTCACGACCCAGGCACCCTCGTCGACGGTCGCGCCGAGGCTTCCCTGGATGGTGGGAAGCGCCACGTTGACGATCGTCAGATCGACCGTCTGCAGCAGCGCGGCGAGCATCACGCCGGCAACGACGAAGGCACGCCGGCTGCCGAACTCGATCAGCGACGCCGGCACCACCGGCGGCGGCTGCCGGCGGCGGCCGGCGGGCGGGATAGGCGGCGGAATCGTGGGCTGCAACGCTGTCGTCATGAATGGTGTCCTGTTGACCGTAACCGCACGATAGCGCTAGTATCATCCTATGACTAGTACACGCTTTATCCTAGTACTGAAACTGCCGGCTTAGGTGCCAACCGTGCAACCGGAGGCCCGCCGGGCCGAACTCGCCGATTTTCTGCGCACGCGCCGGGCCCGATTGCGCCCGAGCGAGGTGGGTCTGGCCGAGAGCCGTCGCCGTCGGACCCCCGGCCTGCGGCGCGAGGAAGTCGCGCTACTCGCCAACATCGGGACCACCTGGTATACCCGGCTCGAACAGGGTCTTCCGATCAACGTCTCGCCCGACGTCCTCGACGCGGTTGCGCGCGCGCTGCAACTGACGCGCGACGAGCGGCGCCACCTCTACATCCTGGCCGATCAGCCGGCCAACTGCCCGCCTCCCGCGGCCGAAGAGATCGTGAGCGACGCGGTGCTGCGCGTGGTGCACGCGATCGAGCTGTTCCCGGCGATCGTCTGCGGCCGGCGCTTCGACGTGCTCGCCTGGAACCGCGCGGCGGCGGCGTTCTTCGGTGACTTCGAGCGGGCCGACGCCAACGAGCGCAATCTGGTGTGGCGGTTTTTCGTCGACGCTGCCTATCGCGCGCGCATGCGCGATGCCGATTGCGTCGCGCGGAAGGTCGTCGCACAACTGCGCGCGGTCGCCGCGCGCTACCCCGACGACCCGTCATTCGCGGAGCTCATCGGGGATTTACGCGAGCGCTCCGGCGAGTTTCGGCGGCTCTGGAACGCCCACGACGTGTTGGAGAACCTCGAAGGCGTCAAGGTCTACGATCATCCGGTCGTCGGCGAGCTGCAGCTCGATCACACCACCTTCGCGCTGGCCGGCCACGCCGACGTGCGCATGACGATCTACACCGCCGCGCCCGGCTCCGCGTCGGAGCGCAAGCTGCGCGAGCTGCTCGAACGCGATCCGGTCGCGATGGGCGTTTAGAGCGGAATGTTGCCGTGCTTGCGGCGCGGGCGCTCGACGCGCTTGTCGGCGAGCATGGCGAGCGCCTCGGCAACCACGGCGCGCGTGCGGCGCGCCTCGATCACGTCGTCGACGTAGCCGCGCTGCGCCGCGATGTACGGATTGGCGAAACGATCGGTGTAGTCGGCGATTAGTTCGCGCATCTTTGCCGCTGGATCGTCCGCCGCAGCGATGTCGCGGCGGAAGATCGTCTTGACGGCACCCTCGGCGCCCATGACGGCGATCTCGGCGGTCGGCCAGGCGACGTTGTAGTCGGCGCGGATGTGTTTGCTCGCCATGACGTCGTAGGCACCGCCGTAGGCCTTGCGGGTGATCACGGTGATCTTGGGGACGGTCGCTTCGGCGTAGGCGTAGAGCAGCTTGGCGCCGTGCAGGATGATGCCGCCGTACTCCTGATCGGTCCCGGGCAGAAACCCGGGGACGTCGACCAAGGTGAGCAACGGGATGTTAAACGCGTCGCAGAAGCGGACGAAGCGCGCGGCTTTGATCGAGGACTTGATGTCGAGCACGCCGGCCAGCACGCTGGGTTGGTTGGCGACCACGCCCACCGAGCGACCGTCGATGCGTCCGAACCCGCACAGGATGTTCGGGGCGTAGAGCGGTTGGATTTCGAGGAAGTCACCGTCGTCGATGACGGCGTCGATGACGGCGTGCATGTCGTAGGGCTTATTGGGTGAATCGGGCACGACGTCGTCGAGTTCGGGGGCTTCGCGCTGCGGATCGTCGTCGCTCGCAAGGCGCGGCGGATCTTCGAGGTTATTCTGGGGAAGGAAGGCGAGCAGCGTGCGCGTCGTCTCGGCGAGGTCGTCTTCGTCGGCGGCGACCAAGTGCGCGACGCCGCTGCGGCTGGCATGGGTGGTCGCGCCGCCCAGTTCTTCGAAGGTGACGTCTTCGCCGGTCACGGTCTTGATGATCTCGGGGCCGGTGATGAACATCTGCGAGATGGCTTCGGTCATCACGACGAAGTCGGTGATCGCCGGCGAGTAGACCGCGCCGCCGGCGCACGGCCCGGCGATCAAGCTGATCTGCGGGATGACGCCGCTGGCCTGGACGTTGCGCCAGAATATCTCCGCGTAGCCGCCCAGCGACACGACGCCCTCTTGAATGCGCGCGCCGCCGGAGTCGTTGATTCCGATCATCGGCGAGCCGGTCCGCAGCGCGAGGTCCATCACCTTGCAGATCTTCTCGGCAAAGGCCTCGCCGAGCGAGCCGCCCAGCACCGTGAAGTCTTGCGAGAACAGGAAGACCTGGCGCCCGTCGATGGTCGCGCGTCCGGTCACGACGCCGTCGCCGAGAAACTCCTTTTCGTCCAGCCCGAACGCATTGGTGCGATGCACCACGAAGCGGTCGATTTCGGCAAACGATCCGGCGTCGACCAGGCCGGCGATCCGCTCGCGCGCCGTGCGTTTGCCGCGGGCATGTTGGCGTTCGACTGCCGCAAGGCCGGCCGGTGCGTCGGCGAGCGCACGCTTGCGCGCCAACTCGGCGTACTTATCGTGGTGGGTGGGCACGGTGCCGGACTACCAGATGCCCAGCAGCGCCTTGACGTCGTCGGAGGCCATCGTGCGCGGGTCCCAAGGCGGGCTGAAGGTGATCTCGACGTTGGCCGTCTCGACCCCATCGACCGCGAGCACGTGGTCTTCGACCGACTTCTTGAACATCGGACCGACCGGGCACATCGGTGAGGTCAGGGTCATGGTAACGGTCACGTGCTGCCCGCTATCGCCCTCGACGGCGACGTCGTACACCAAGCCGAGCTCGAGGATTCCCAGGTTGAGCTCGGGGTCCTTGACCTCGGTCAGCGCGCTGCGCACTTGTTCGGTGGTCGGCATGGTATGCTCCGGGATTCCGCCCGACGCAGGGTAAACCCCTCGGACGAGGGATAAGCCTCCCGGGAGCAGTCGCGGTGCTGCCACGAAACCGGACCGGAGCATGGGGAGTTAGTAGGGTCACCGGCGTCGCGGAGCCGACGCGTAGCGCGAAAGCGAAGGAACACGAAAAAGCATGTCAATGTGGGAACCGTTCACCGAGCGAGCCAGGCGCAGCATCGTACTGGCGCAAGAAGAGGCGCAGCGTCTCGGGAACAACTACATCGGAACCGAGCACATCTTACTCGGGATCATCTCCGAAGGCGAGAGCTTGGCTGCCAAAGTGCTCGAATCGCTGGGCGTCAATCTTGCGAAGGTCCGCCAGGAAGTGGAAGCGATCGTCGGGCGCGGCGGACAGACCGTGCAGCAGGAGATGGTCTTTACCCCGCGCGCCAAGCGCGTGATCGAGTTGGCCTTCGAAGAGGCGCGCCAGCTCAACCACAACTATATCGGAACCGAGCACCTGTTGCTCGGGCTCATTCGCGAAGGCGAAGGCGTCGCCGCGCGCGTGCTCACCAACCTCGGCGTCGACCCGGCCAAGGTGCGCACGCAGACCACCTCGCTGCTCGGTGCCGAAGGGCAGCCGGCGCCGCCCAAGGGGAAGAGCAAAACGCCGACGCTCGACTCGTACGGCCGCGACCTCACGCAACTAGCGCGCGACAACAAACTCGATCCGGTGATCGGGCGCAATACCGAGATCGAACGCGTGATTCAAATCCTTGCGCGGCGCACCAAGAACAATCCGGCGCTGATCGGCGAGCCCGGCGTCGGCAAGACGGCGATCGCCGAGGGGCTGGCGCAACGCGTCATCAAGGGCGATATTCCCGAGCCGCTGCGCGACAAGCGCGTGATCACGCTCGATCTGGCCGGGCTGGTCGCCGGTACCAAATACCGCGGTGAGTTCGAGGAGCGCATGAAGCGCGTCATGGACGAAATCCGCGGCGCGGCCGGCGAGATCATCCTCTTTATCGACGAACTGCACACGCTCGTCGGGGCCGGCGCGGCCGAAGGCGCGATCGACGCCAGCAACATCATCAAGCCGGCGCTCGCGCGCGGTGAACTGCAGTGCATCGGCGCGACCACGCTCAACGAGTTTCGCAAGCACATCGAGAAGGACTCGGCGCTGGAGCGGCGCTTCCAGCCGGTCATGGTCGGAGAGCCGAGCGTCGAGGAGACGATCGAGATCCTGCGCGGGCTGCGCGATCGCTACGAGGCGCATCACAAGGTACAGATCACCGACGAGGCGCTGGCCGCCGCCGCCAAGCTCTCGGATCGCTACATCACCGATCGCTTTCTACCCGATAAGGCCGTCGACCTGATCGACGAGGCCAGTTCGCGCGTCCGCCTGCAGGCGACGCTTCCGCCTCAAGAACTGCGCGATCTGGAAAACCAGTTGCGCAAGGTCATCTCCGACAAAGAACTGGTCGTCAAGACGCAAGAGTTCGACAAGGCCGCCTCGATCCGCGATCGCGAAGAGAAACTGCGACTGGAGAAGGCCCGCTTGGAGTCGGAGTGGCGCGAGCGTAAGGGTACCGAGCGTATCCTGCGCGTCACCGAAGAGAGCATCGCCGAGATCGTTTCGGCGTGGACCAAGATTCCGGTCAGCAAGCTCGCGCAGGCCGAGACCGAAAAACTCCTCAAGATGAAGGATTTGCTGCACGAGCGCGTGATCGGTCAGGACGAAGCGATCGAAGTCATCACGCGGGCGATTCGGCGTTCGCGCGCCGGGCTCAAGAGCCCGAGCCGCCCGATTGGATCGTTCATCTTCCTCGGTCCGACCGGCGTCGGCAAAACCGAGGTCGCACGCAGCGTCGCGGGTTTCCTCTTCGACGACGAAGAGTCGATGATCCGCATCGATATGTCGGAGTACATGGAGAAGTACTCGGTCAGCCGATTGGTCGGGGCCCCGCCGGGATACGTTGGCTACGAAGAAGGCGGGCAGCTCACCGAAGCCGTTCGGCGGCGCCCGTACTCCGTGGTGCTCCTCGACGAGATCGAGAAGGCCCATCCCGACGTCTTCAACCTGCTGCTTCAGGTGCTCGACGACGGCCGGCTCACCGACTCGCAAGGTCGCCAAGTCGACTTTAAAAACACCGTGATCGTGATGACCAGCAACGTCGGCGCGATCGGCATTCAAACGACCACCGACATCGGCTTTCGAATGCAGAAGACGGGTGAGGACGACGAAGCGCGCGCTTACGAGCGCATGAAGAATAAGGTGATGGAAGAGGTCAAGCAGACGTTCCGCCCCGAGTTTCTCAACCGCGTCGACGAAGTCGTCGTGTTCCACCAGCTCACGCGCCCGGAGATCGAAGCGATCGTCACGCTCGAACTCGAAAAGGTGGCACGCGAAGTCCGCGCGCAGGAGATGGAGCTGAAAGTCACCGATGCGGCGAAGGCAGTCTTGGCCAAGAAGGGCTGGGACCCGCAGTTCGGCGCGCGCCCGTTGCGGCGCGCGATTCAGCGCATGGTCGAGGACGAACTCGCCGAGGAGATGCTCAAGGGCACGCTCGGGAGCGGCGATCACATTCTCGGCGACGTCGATCCGAACGATCCCGAGAAGCTGAAGTACACCAAGATTCCGTCGATCGAGCCGCCGGCGGCGCCCACGACCGAAGCCGCCGTCTCATAACGCCGACAGCCCGTACCTGACCGGCTTTACTCCCGATATGTCGTGTGGGCGCGCGCAACTACCCGGGCGGGCGGCGCGGAACCAGCACGTTGGCGATTTGCGACATCACCACGCGATCGTCTTGGTTGAGCGTTTCCATCGCGACGCGCACGATGCCGCTACGCGTGCTGCCCGGCCAGTCGCGTAGCTCGACGACCTTGCCGCGCACGCGTAGGGTATCGCCGGGTTTCACGACCGCGTGCCAGCGCAGATCGTCGATGCCGGTGCCGACCAAGCTGCGCACGGTCCCCGACGTGACCAGCAGGCGCATGCTCACGGCGGCGGTGAGCCAACCGCTCGCGACCAGCGTGCCGAAAACCGAACGAGCGCCGGCCGCGTCGTCGAGGTGAAAGGGCTGCGGGTCGTAGGCTTGCGCGAAGGCGACGCACTCGGCGCGATCGAGCGTGTGCCTGGCGGTTTCAAACGTCGCGCCCACCGGGAACTCGTCGAAATACTGTAACTGCTGCTCCATCGTGGCGGGACGTTTGCGCGCTCGCTCCGAACGCGACCTCCTCGACTTACCCGTATGTTGAGCCGCTGATGTTGCACGCCCTGATCTTCACCCTCGTCGCGCAGGTGACGCCACCGCCGACGCCGCCCCCGCTGACGCCGGTCGCGACGCCGAGCGCCGCGGCGTCGCCCGCGGGTCAGATTCCCGGAATCATCCCGATCGTCGGGCCGAGCGTTGCCCCAGGTGCGACCCCGGCCGTAACCCCGTCGCCGAGCCCGACGCCCTCGGGCCCGCAACTGACGCTCTCGGTGCCGCAAGTGCAACTCAATCCGGCGCAGCAGGCGACGGTGCTGGTGAGCGGGGCGTCGCCGCC
>DAIDGS010000096.1 GCA_027459845.1 Vulcanimicrobiota bacterium
CTCGCGCCAGCGCAAACGAGCCGGTAGCGAACCGCCGTCGCGCGCCAGCTCCCACAGGCACAGGCACTCCCCGGCCAACGCCGCCAGCAGGGCGATCCCGGCGCCTCGCGGGTCGTTCGCGAAGCACTCGTGCGCAATACCGATCGCTTCGACCAGGCGCCCATCAACCAAGGCGCCGGCGTAGCGGTAGGCCTTGGGATCTTCGACCGCGAGCGTCTCCCGCTCCAGGTCGCGCAGCGTGATCCGCTTCTGGCCGAGTGCGAGTTTCTCGAGATCGTTCCGAACCGCGGCCAGGTCGGCCGCGCTGCGCACCAGCGCGTCGACGACGCGCGGCTCGGCGCTCGCACCCAGCTCGGCCAGCACGTCGCCCACGAACCGCTCGCGTGCGCCGTCGTCGGCCTCGACGTCGATCCGCGTGGCGACGCGTCCGGCCAAGGCGCCGTACGGTTCGGGGCGTTTCGAGCGCGGCGCGAGCAGGTCGAGCAAGATCAACGTATTCCCGTCCGGCACGGCTTGCGCGACCTCCCACAGGTCGCGGCGCGGCTGCGCTTTCAACAACTGGGTATCGGTCACCACGACCACCCGCCGGTCGGCCAAGAACGGCATCGCCGTCACCGCCTGGCGCACGCGCGACCCGTCACCGACGTCGTCCGGGCCGAAGCGCTCGACGTTCAGATCGCGGACGTCGGGCGGCAGCAGACGCTCGAGCAGAACGCTCAACGCACGGTCGGCAAGCGCACGCTGCGTACCCTCGACGATGACCAGCTTGCCGATCGCGGGCTGCTTGTCGAGAAAGTCGTAGAACTTCACTCGTTGTCGACGGGGCGTGGATTCGAGAGCATCGCCCGAAAGTACGCCGGAGGATATCGTTGCAGTATTTGCCTGGCGGTGAACTTCCCAAAGTTGACGACCGGCGGAATCGGCGCCTGTTTGTAGTCGAACATGTCACTGAGATCGTCGGCCGTCAGGTCATCGCCGCCCAGCGTGCCCAGATTCCAGTTGTGTTCGATGAAGTGCAGGATGCTCCCAAAGTCGTGGGTGCCGTGCGTCACGCCCTGCACGGCGTACGGCGAGATGACCAAGAGCGGGACCCGAAAACCGAGCGGACCGAAAGCGTCGCTGGGCGGCTTGACGTGATCGTACCAGCCGCCCGAGTCGTCCCAGGTGACCAGCATCGCGGTGTGCGCGTACAGCGCCGGATTCTCGGTCAGGTAGATGTAAATCGAGGTGACCCAGGCCGGACCGCCGGCGGTGAGAAAGCCGGCATGATCGGAGGCCGGTCCGGGCGGCGTCACGTAGGCGACCTGCGGCAGCGTGCCGTTTTGGATATCGTCGAAGATCTGCGTCATCGGCGTGACCACTTTGCTCCAGTCCACGCCGAAGCGGATGTGTTTGATCGCGTCGTAGGCACTCAGCGTTCCGTCGACCGTCCCGATCGTGCCGGTATAGTACTTCCAACTGACGCCCTTAGCGTCCATCAGATCGGCGATCGTCTTGTAGTCGTAACAAGGGTACGAGTAGACTAGCGGGGCGCCGTAGGTCGCGCCGAACGATGCCGCGCGCGCGCCGCTGGGGGCATCGCAGCCCCATATTCCCGTCAGCGCCGACTCCCCGGGACCGATCGGATCGTCGGCCCCGCCGCGTCCGGCGATCAGATACTGGTGTCCGGGGAACGTCGGCACCTGGCGCGACGAAAACATACGGTCGGCGATCCCATAGCCGCGCGGCGGGTACGCACCCGCAAGGATCCAGTAGAACTGCGTCTCGCTCTCGGGCACGTACGAATACGCAAAATCGGGCGGCGGCCCGTTGGGACCGGTACACGACGACGCGTACGGATTGATGTCACAGCTATCCAGATCGAAGCCGTTCATCTTGCCGCCGTTATACTCTTTGACCAACGACGCGTGCGAATGGTCGGGGTCGAACGGCCACTCCAGCCCTTCGGGTTGCAGATTCACGATCCGATTCTCGTGATCCAACCCTTGCGTCACGGTATCGGCGAAAGGAAAACCGTTGAAGAGGTTATCGAAGGTTCGATTCTCTTGAATCACCACGATCACGTGTTGAATCGGGCTGCCGGCAATCGGCGGAACCGGCGTCGGCAGCGGTGCCGGTGACTGATTCGACGCGACGCCGGCGACCGAGCCGCCACCGCAGCCGGTCATGAGTATCAACAATAGCGCAAACGCAGGATATCGTACGGTCATCGCATCGTTCCTCCAGCGGAGCCTTCGCAACCGTGCGAGCGGCACCTCCGCGCGCGGACTAGAGCGGGGCGAGGGCCGTCAGCGCGTTCGGGTACGGTGGCGTGACGATCCCGCGCTCGGTGACGAAGGCTGCGATCAGCCGGGCGGGCGTCACGTCGAAGGCCGGGTTGAAGACGGCGGCATCGGAAGGCGCGATCGCCACACCCGCAACTTCCCTGACCTCACCCGCAGAGCGTTCTTCGATCGGAATGTGCGCCCCCGATTCGGCAGCGAAGTCGAACGTCGAGAGCGGTGCGGCGACGTAAAACGGGATGCCGTGATACGCCGCCAGGATGGCCAAGCCGTAGGTTCCGATCTTATTGGCGGTGTCGCCGTTGCGCGCGATCCGGTCGGCGCCGACCACTACCAAGTCGATCGCACGCTCGGCCATCGCCACCGCAGCGGCCGCATCGACCTGCAGCACCGCATCGACGCCGGCGCGGCGTAGCTCCCAGTACGTCAAACGCGCTCCTTGCAACAGCGGCCGCGTTTCGTCGACGTAGACGCGCGGACACTTCCCGGCGCGCTGCGCGTGCAAGACGATGCCGAGCGCCGTTCCACCGCCGGCGGTCGCAAGCGGACCGGTGTTGCAGTGCGTCAGGATGCGCGCGCCCTTTGGGATCAACGCGAGCCCGTGCTCGGCGATTGCCGCGTCGATGGCGCGCTGCTCGTCGGCGATCGCCTGGGCTTCGGCGAGCGGGTCGGCGGCCGCCAGTACGCGATCGACCGCCCACGCCAGGTTGACGGCCGTCGGCCGTGCCGACCGCACGCGCGCCACGGCTTCCGCAAGCGCTCCAGCGTCGGCAATACTCCGGCGCAACAGGGCGATACCGTACGCCGCAAAGACGCCGATGCACGGCGCGCCGCGAACGGCCAACGTACGGATTGCGGCTTCGATCTCGTCGACGTTGCGCGCGTGAGCCCGCCGCAGTTCGTGCGGGAGCAGGCGCTGGTCGACGTAGACGACGGCTTCGTCCTCCCAACTGACCGCCGCGACGGCCGCGTCGATCACGCGCGAAAGCCGGCGCGCGCTACCGGGTTGCCGGCGAGTGTGACCAGTGCTACCGCGGCGAGTGCCGCCTCGTAACCTTTGTCGCCGCGTGCGGGATCGGCTCGTTCCTCGGCTTGCTCGTAGTTCTCGGTCGTCAGTACTCCGAACCCGATCGGAACCCCGGTCGCCAGTTGCACGTCCATGAGGCCGCGCGCGCACTCGCCGGCGACGAAATCGAAGTGCGGTGTCTCGCCGCGCACGACCACGCCCAGCGCCACGATCCCATCGTAGCGACCGGTGGCAATCGCCGTTCGAGCTGCCAGCGGCAGTTCGAAGCAGCCCGGAACGTCGTAGCGCTCGATGTCGCGCGGGTCGACGCCGGCGTCGATCAAGCAGCGCTGCGCACCGTCGAGCAGTCGATCGCCAAGGACGTCGTAGAAGCGTGCCGAGATCAGTGCAAAGCGCTTACCCGAGCACCGCGGCATCGGCGTCCGCGCTTTCTTGGAGCCCTTCACGATGCCGCGGTGTCGTCGAACATGTGCCCGAGTTTGGCGCGCTTGGTCGCAATGTAGCGCTCGTTATAGGCGGTCGGCTCGGTGTGCATCGGCATCCTGCCGACGATCTTCAGGCCATACCCTTCGAGTCCGAAAATCTTGCGCGGGTTGTTGGTCATCAGGCGCATCTCCTTGACGCCCAGGTCGACCAGGATCTGTGAACCGATGCCGTAATCGCGCTTGTCGACCGGTAAGCCGAGCGCGAGGTTCGCCTCGACGGTGTCGGCGCCGCGGTCCTGAAGCTCGTAGGCTCGCAGCTTGTTGGCCAGGCCAATCCCGCGCCCTTCCTGTCGCAAGTACAGGAATACGCCGCGGCCTGCAGCGGCGATGGCGCTCATCGCACGGTCCCGCTGCGCGGCGCAGTCGCAGCGGATCGAATGCAACGCATCGCCGGTCAGACACTCGGAATGTACCCGAACGAGAATATCCTTACCGTCGCCCACCTCACCCATGATCAGCGCGACGTGGGTATTCTCATCGACGGTGTTCTCGTAGGCGATTCCGCGCCACGTGCCGGTCGTGGTCGGCAGCGTGAACTCCGCAATCCGCTTTACCAGCTTTTCGGTCCGCATGCGATACGCAATCAAATCCTTGACGGTGATGAGCCGCAAGCCGTGCCTGTCGGCGAAAGCTCGTAAACCATCCCGACGCTCCATGGTTCCGTCGTCGGCCATGATTTCGCAAATGACGCCGGCCGGATAGAGGCCGGCCAAGCGCGCCAGATCGATCGATGCCTCGGTTTGACCGGCGCGCACCAAGACGCCGCCTTCGCGCGCCCGCAACGGAAACGTATGCCCGGGTCGCAGGAAGTCCGACGCCACCGCCTGCGGATCCAGCAACTTGGCGATGGTCGCCGCGCGATCGTGGGCCGAGATGCCGGTCGTCGTGACGCCACGCGCCTCGACCGAGACCGTAAAGGCGGTCTCGTGCACGGCGGTATTCTCGCGCACCATCTGGGGAATGTGCAGTTCGTCGAGACGGCTTCCGAGCAACGGTACGCAGATCAGGCCGCCGGCTTCGCGGCGCATGAAGTTGATCGCCTCGGGTGTTACCAGCGCGGCGGCCATGACGAGATCGCCTTCGTTTTCGCGATCCTCGTCGTCCAGCACCACCACCATCTTGCCGGCGCGGATGTCGGCGATCGCTTCGGCGATGTCGTCGAAGTCGCTGGCGGCATCGCCGGTCACCGCACCGGCCAGCGCGGGAAGCACCTTGGCCAGGCGCGCCAGGGTGCGAAACGACGGCTCGCGCTTTCCGGCGCGCAGGAGCGAAATCGCCGACTCGGTGAGGCCGGAGCGCTCGGCCAACTCGGCCGCCGATATTCCGGCCCGCTCGAGCGCGCCGTTGAGTTGCTCGGCAAAGGGGCTCATGGGCTTCAGCCTAGCTCTAGGTTTACAAATGTCAAGACTCTTCGTTATTGAAACGCACGTTTCACTTATGCTAAGCTCCTCGCATGCCGCGTCGCAAGGACCTTCGGCACCGCGGCGAGCTGCTCGAAGCGGCCGTCGACTACGTCTGCGCCACGGGCTTGAGCCGCCTCTCGCTCCGCCCGCTCGCCAAGGCGCTCGGATCCAGCCCACGCGGGCTGCTGTACCACTTCGGCTCGAAGGAGGCGCTGCTGGTCGAGATCATTCGCGCCGGCCGCGCGCGCCAGCGCGCCGCGATGAGCAGCCTGGAGCTGACCCCGGGACTCACCCCCGCCGAGATCACGCTTCGGCTGTGGCGGCAGTATAGCGCGCCGGAGTGGGAGCCGCTGATGCAGCTCTTCTTTGAAGTCTACGCGCTGGCGCTGCAGGATCGAGCGGCCTTTCCCGGCTTCCTCGACGGCGCGGTCGAGGAGTGGCTGGGCGCACTCGAGCCGTGCGCGACGCTCCCGGGTTTCACGCGCGAAGCGGCGCGCAGCTACGCCACGCTCCTCATCGCCGCCTTTCGCGGCTTCCTGCTCGACCTGTGCGCGACGCACGATCGCCCGCGCATCGACCGTGCGGTCGAGCTGTGGCTCACGCTCTTACCGACCTCCGCTGCCACCCTTGCACGAGGATAGGAGCACCATGCCCGCACCGACGCGCCGCGGCGCCCTTGTTTTCGTCTTCATCACCGTCGCGCTCGACATGATCGCCCTGGGCATCGTCGCGCCGGTCCTCCCTAAGCTGATCGCAAACTTCCTGGGCGGCGACCTGGCGCGCGCCGCGGAGTACACCGGACTCTTCGCCACCGTCTGGGCGATCGGCCAGTTCTTCTGCGCGCCGTTGCTCGGCATGCTCTCCGATCGCGTCGGGCGCCGTCCCGTGATCCTGCTCTCCAACGCGGTGACCGTCGTCGATTACGCGATCATGGCCTTGGCGCCGAGCCTGTGGTGGCTCTTCGCCGGGCGGGTGCTCTCCGGCGTCGCGACGGCCAGCATCTCGACCGCGTATGCCTACATCGCCGACGTCACCGCACCCGCGCAGCGTGCGGCCGCATACGGCATGCTCGCCAGCGCCTTCGGATTGGGGTTTATCATCGGTCCGGCCATCGGCGGATTGGCGGGCAGCGTCGATCCGCGCCTGCCGTTCTGGATCGCCGCCGCCTTTAGCCTGCTCAACACGTGCTACGGGCTCTTCGTGCTCCGCGAATCGCTTGCGCCCGAACTGCGCAGCCGCGCGATCGCCTGGAAACGCGCGAATCCGCTCGGCGCGCTCGCGCTTCTGCGCCGTCATCCCGAACTCTCCGGGCTTTCGTGGGTCACCTTTATCGCGCTCGTGGCGCATGAAGCCATGCCGAATCTATGGGTCCTCTACTGCATCGCGCAGTTTCGCTGGAACGAACGCACCATCGGTTTGGCGCTCGCGCTCGTCGGGGTCGTTTCCTCGCTCAATGCCGCGTTGCTGGTCGGTCCGGTGGTCAAACGCCTGGGCGAGCGGCGGACGCTCTTGGCCGGTCTGGCAACCTTTGCGATCGGCTGCGCGCTCTTCGCCTCGACGCAGGTGTGGATCGCGATCGGCGGGATCGTGGTACTCTGTCTGGCCATCTACAACGCACCGCTGCAGTCGCTGATGTCGCAGCGCGTAGCGCCCGGCGAACAGGGCGAGTTGCAGGGCGCGATCGGCTCGCTACGCGGGGTCGCGATGTCGGTAAGCCCCGCGATCTTCGCGCTTACCTTCGCGCAGTTCACCGGACCCTGGCAGGGGCTGAACCTGCGCGGTGCGCCGTTCTACCTCGCCGCCCTCATGCTGATCGCGGCACTCGCGGTTGCCTTCAAGGTCACCAACCGCGCCGACGACGTGGTCCTTCCGCTCCCGCAAGCGGCGCCGCCGACCGTGCTGGAGGGTTGAGCGAGCGGCACGGCGCCGCGCTCACGCAAAAACGACGATCGGTTTGATCACCCGCGACGCCGCCAGATCGGCATACGCGCGCGGGACGTCGTCGAGCCCGAGCGTCGTCGCGCCGAGCTTCGCGGCGGTAACGATTCCATCGGCGATCGCCGTCAACGCCGCCCGCGTGTCGTCCGGCCCGCACGAGTAGCTCGCAACCAGGCGTAGGTCGTCGAAGTAGAGTCGCGACGCGTCCACGATCAGGTTCGATCCGGGCTCGAACGGCGTAAACATCACGATCGTTCCGCCGGGGGCAGTCGCTGCGAGCGCGTCGGCCATCGCGGCCGGCGTGCCGGGACCGCAAATCGTAACGTCGGCGCCGCGCCCGATCGCCTCGGCGAGTGCCGCCGGTTCGACCGCTTCCGCACCACACGCTCGCGCGCGTTCCCGCCGTTCGGCAATCGGATCGCTTGCCACCACGCGGGCACCGCGCGCCGCGCCGGCCAGCACGTGTAAGAGCCCCATGACGCCCAGCCCGATCACGCACAGGAGATCCCCGGCACGCAGTCCGCCGCGCCGCAGCGACTTGAGCGCGCACGCCAGGGGTTCGACCAGCGAACCGTCTACCAGCGGCACCGCTTCGGGCAGGCGCAGCGTGTCGCGCAGGTTGCCGCCCGGCACGCGAAAGTACTCCGCCATTCCGCCCGGATCGATCGCGCTCGAGCGCCACGCCGCGCACTGCACGTAGTCACTGCGCGCACACGCCGCACAGGCGAAGCAGGGCGCGTGATGGTGGACGAACACGCGGTCGCCTTCGCGAAACGGCACCCCACGATCGTCGCACGGCGGCGCGCCGGCGCCGACCGCGGCCACCGTGCCGGCCGGTTCGTGGCCGAGCACGAAGGGCGCCTTGCGGCGCACGTACCACCCCATCACGTCACCGCTGCAGATTCCGCTCGCACCCGTCTTGATCAGCAGTTCACCCGGCGCCGGGCGAGGAATCGCACGCGATTCGATCCGCACGTCGTCGACGTCGTACAGCACGGCTGCGCGCATCACGGTTCGATCGCCGCCTTCATGCCTTCGCCGCGGTCGAGCCGGGCGAAGACCTCCGCAATCGCGGCCAACGGCGCGATCGGATCGACCAGCGGTGCGAGGTCGAATGCGCGCGCGGCCAAGTGATCGTACGCCTGGCGAACGGCGCGCGGGGTGAAGTGGAACGGCGCGATCAAACGCACTTCATCGTAGTGCAGACGCGCTGCGTCGAAGGCAACCTGCGTGCCGCTGGGCAGCCCGCCGAAGAACGACACGGTCCCACCGCGCCGCACCAACGCCGGCGCCGACTCCCACGCCTCGCGGTTTCCGGTACACTCGACGGCCGCGTCGGCCCCGCGCCCGTCGGTTGCCGCAGCGATGCGCGCCGCCGGAGCCTCGCGTCCGGCATCGACGATCGCGAGCCCGTACCCGCGCGCAATCGCCAGGCGTGCCGGTCGCCGACCGATCAGCACGACCTCCGCGCCGGCGGCGCGCAGCATCAGCGCGTGCAGGATGCCGAAGGCGCCGTCCCCGACGATTGCCACCAGCGGCGGGCGTGCGGACGATGCGAGCGCGCCCGTCTTCTCAAGCACCGTACGCGAGTGGCACACGCAGGCGAGCGGTTCCAGAAAGGCCGCCTCGCGATACGACAGATCGGGCGGCTTGCGATAGCAGTTGCGTGCGACGATATGCGCTGGAACGGCGACATAGTCGGCATAGGCACCCAGGATCTTGGTCTCCATCACGGTCGCGCACAACTCTTCTTCGCCGCGCAGGCACCAGAAGCAGGTCGCGCACGGCGCCGAATGCACGCACGCCACCGCATCCCCGACGGCAAACCCGGTGACGCCGCTGCCGACCGCCACGACGTCGCCCGCGAACTCGTGGCCAAAGCGCGTCGGGGGCGGCATCTGCGGGTGCCCGCGCCGATAGGCCTTGAGGTCGGTACCGTCGGTGAGCGCGCAGCGAACGCGCACGACCAAGCCACCCGCCGGCACCTCCGGAACCGGCTCCTCGCGCAGTTCGACCCGTCCCGGCGCGAGCAGCACGGCGACGCGCGCGTTGGACGTCGTCACCGTGCGAGCACGGCGACCAGCGCCGCGCGCATCGGCGGCGGAATCGGGCAGCTCTTTCCGCTCGCGCGATCGACGCACGCAACCGTCAGCGCCAGATCCGCCAACGCCTCGGACGTACGCTCGCTGAAGATGGCCGTGCGCCATGCAATGCTGCTGCCGCCGACGCGTTCGACGTGCGTGCGCAGGCGCAGGCGATCGCTCATGCGCGACGGGGCGTGGTAGGTGGCTTCGGCGCGCACGCGCGGAATCCAGATGTCGAACTGGTCGAACGCACGCGCATACGGGAATCCGAGATCCTCGAACAGTTGCATCTCGGCGCGCTCGGCAAAGCGCCAGTAGGCGGCAAAGTACGTAATCCCGGCCAGATCGACGTCGCACCATTGCACCTCGGCACAACTCGTAAAGGTGCGCGCGCCGGATGGCAGCCGATCGCGAAAGCGGCTCATCGCACCGCGTCGCGCTGCGCCGCGACCGCCGCGTAGGCGTAACGCGCCATCGGATCGATCTCAACGTTTACGCGGCTTCCCGCCGCCCGCTGTCCCAGCCCGGTGCGCGCCAGCGTTTCCGGGATCAACGCCACCTCAAACCAAGCACCATCCGCGGAAGCGACCGTCAGGCTCACGCCGTCGAGCGCCACGAACGCCTTGGGCACCAGTCCAAACGCGAGGTCGCTCGGGCGCTCGATGCGAACGCGCGCGCCTTGGCCCTCGGTAACGCGTGCGATGATCCGGGCCGCGGCATCGACGTGTCCGTAGACGAAGTGTCCGCCCATCCGCTCGCCCGCCCGCAGCGCATACTCGACGTTCACGCGGTCGCCCGGCACGCGGTCGCCCAGCGTGCTGCGAGCCAGCGTCTCGGGAACGACATCGAAGGTCAGCGCGTCGCCGTCGACGCGGGTCACGGTCAAGCAGACGCCGTCGATGGCGATCGAATCCTTCACCGCCGGGACCTCGCGCTCGACGCCCTCGCATCGGACCACGACCTTTGCGCCGCCCCGGTCCTCGCACATCGCTTCCACGCGGCCTGCGTACGCGATCAATCCTCCAAACATCTATCGTTCCATTCTCCCGCTTAGCACGACGTCGGCGCCGACGCGCTCGACCGTGTCGAAGTCACCCTTTAGGCCCAGTGGTGCCAGCTCCGATCCGCTCAACACCGGAACCGCCTGGCGACCGCTGAGAAAAATCGGCGCGATCGCCCAGTAGAATCGGTCGACCAACCCGTCGGCGAGCAGCCGGGAGGCCAGCGTCGGTCCGCCTTCGCACAGGATGCTGTAGACCTCACGCGCGCGTAACGCGCGCATGGCCGCCGGCAGATCGAGTCGCTCGCTGGCGGCCTCGCCCACGTAGAGCATCTCGGCCACCGCTTCCAACGCGCGAAAACGCGTGCGCGCGCCGGCCGGCGCCAAGACCAGCGTCGGTGCGTACCCGGGAAGTGGCGCAAAGAGCTGGCAGGCGGCGTCGACCGGCGCCGTTTCGCAGGCGACGATGCGTCGATACGGCCGCGCGCGGTCGTGCGCCGGACGCACCGTGAGCAGCGGATCGTCGACGCGCACCGTTCCCGCGCCGACCATCACGGCGTCGTGCGCGATCCGCAACTCGCGGACGTAGGCGCGCTCGGCGTCGCTGGTAATCCACTGCTGCACGCCCGGCTCCGAGGTAATCGCACCGTCGAGCGCAACGGCCATTTTCAGCGCCACGTACGGGCGTTCGGCGCGCACCCACACCGCAAAATCTTCGATCAAACGGCGCGCGTCGGGATCGTCGAGCAGTTCCACCGCGACGCCCTGCTGCCGTAGCGCCTCGATTCCCCTGCCCGAAACGCGCGGATCGGGATCGATCGCACCGACCACGACGCGCGCGATTCCGGCACGCACGATCGCATCGACGCAGGGCGGCTGACGACCGTGATGGACGCACGGCTCAAGCGTGACGTAGAGCGTCGCCCCGCGCGGATCGGCGCACGCCTGCAGCGCGATCGCTTCGGCGTGCGCGGTGCCGGCTTCTGCGTGATGCGCCGATGCGAGCACGATGCCGTCGCGCTCGACGACCGCCCCCACCAGCGGATTGGGGGCCGTCGATCCGCGTGCGTGCCGCGCCTCGGCCAGCGCCCGTTGCATGGCGCTCATCCGGCCGGCGTCAGTGCGGCGACGGCCGCGGCTTCAATCGACGCGCCGCTGCCGCGCAGCGCGCGCATCGCGTCGCGGAGCGTTGCGCCGGTCGTGCAGACGTCGTCGACCAGCACGATGCGCCGGCCGCGAACCGCCGGTTCGACGCAGCGAAAGCGGTGCTGCGCTGCCAGGCGCGCCCGGCGGTCGCGGCCGCGCTGCGCGTCGCCGGCGACCTGCTCCAAGGCATTGAGCAGCGGCAATCCCCGCAGCGAAGCCGCCGTTTCCGCCAGCACGACTACGCCGTCAATGCCGCGCAGGCGTCGCCGCCGCGCGGTGGTTGGAACCGGGACGAGCGTCGCATCGCAGGGCAGCAGAGCGGCCAACCGCCGCCCGAGCGCGCTCGCCACGTCGCGCCGTCCGTCCTTGAGCGCCAGGATCGCAACGCGCAGGGCGCCGGCGTAGTTCCCCAGTGCGTACAGCCGCGTGCCGGCGAACGGCGTGTCGATGCCGGCGCTCGGCGGATGGCAGATCGCGCAGAGTCCGTCGCCGGGCACGCCGCAGGCCGCGCACTGCGGCGGAAAGAGGAAGTCGAGAAGCGCGTACCACATCGTACGCGCCGTTCACGTCGCCGTAGCACCGCGGCTAGCCGCTCGGCGCCGGTTCGTTCGCCACGGCGATCCCGTCGAGCCGCTCTCCGTCTGCGACGCGGAAGTTTTTCCCCACGATCGCCCCGCGCAACTCGGCGTTGACGCCGATACGTGCTCCGTCCCAAAGGATGCTGCGCTCGACCCGCGCGCCGGCTTCGAGCGTGGCGCCGGCGCCCACCACCACCGGTCCGATCAGCCGCACGCCCGCGCCGACGCGCGCACCCGGACCGATCCACGCGTCACCTTCGATGGTCGCCCCGGGCGCAATCGATGCCGTGGGGTCGATTCCGGCGCCGCCACTCTCGGGGATCGTGAACGCGCGCTCGACCACGTCGAAGCTGGCACGCCGGTACTCATCGAGCGTCCCGATGTCGCACCAGTACGCGCCGCGCGCGTCGAACCCATAGAAGGGCGCGCCGGCCGCCTGCAACCGCGGAAAGACCTGCTTGCCGAAATCGAAAAACACGTGCGCAGGAATGTGTGCGAAGATCTCCGGCTCGAAGATGTAGATACCGGTGTTGGCGAGCTTGCTCAGCTCGGTGCCGCGCGCCGGCTTCTCCTGAAACCCGACGATCTTTCCGTGCGCGTCGAGCACGACCACGCCGTACTGCTCGACGTCCTCGCGCTCCACCAATGCGATGGTGGCGAGCGCCGATCGCTCGCGATGAAACGCCAGCGCGCGATCGAGTGGAAGATCGGTGAGATCGTCGCAGCCGACGACCACGAAGGTCGCGTCGCCGAAAAATCCTTCGAGTTGTTTGAGCGCGCCCGCGCTCCCGAGCAGAACCGGCTCGTGCAGATACTCGATACGAACGCCGAAACGACTGCCGTCGCCGAGCGCATCGACGATCGCTTCGGCGAGATAGTGCACGTTGATCGCGATTTCGTCAAAGCCGTGCGCGTGGAGGTAACGGATCACGTGCACCGCGTTGGGCACCCCGGCCACCGGCACCAGCGGTTTGGGGACTTCCTTGGTCAGCGGGTAGAGGCGCGTCGAGAGACCGCCGGCCAAAATCATCGCCTTCACGCCGAAGCTCCCGTTCGGCGGCGCGGAGCGCGCAGCGTGTCGAGCGCGATCAACCACACGAAACGCGGCAGCGCAAGTTGACGCCGCCAACGGTGCGGCTCGTTGACCAGCCGGTAGAGCCACTCCAAACCGAAACGCCGGACGAAGCGCGGCGCACGCCGTAAGCGCCCGCTGAGGACGTCGAACGAACCGCCGACGCCGAGCCCGGCCCCCACGCCGCTCGCCCCGAGATGCTCGGCAAGCCACAGCTCCTGGCGCGGCGATCCCAGACCGACGAAGAGCAACTTTGCGCCGCTTTCGGCGATCGCAGCGGCGATTCGATCGCTCTCACCCTCCGCGAAGTAGCCGCAGCGCGTACCCGCGACCCGCAACCCCGGATAGCGCACTTCCAGGATCGCGGCGGCATCCGCGGCAACGCCCTCGGCGCCACCTAAAAAGTAGACCGGTACGCCCTCGCGCGCGGCCGCCGCGCAGAGCTTTTCGACCAGCTCGACGCCGGTCACGCGATCGGCCAGCGCCGCTCCCCGGCGGCGCGCCACGCTCAGAACGCCGATCGTATCGCACAGCGAGAGCGCGCAGGCATTGAGCACGCCGCGAAACCGTTCGTCGTGCTGCGCGTAGACGATCATCTCGGTGCCGAGCGTGACGACCTGAGCGCCGGTGCCGGCTTGCGCCCAGCCCATGATCCGTTCGGTCGCGGCATCGGCATCGACCGCGTCGAGCCGACAGCCCAGAATACTCAGCGACTCCACGATCTCAGCCGCGTGCGGCGACCTGGCGGAAGGGGTCGAGCAGCGGCAGAAGCCGCTCGGCCACCGGCTCGGGCGTCGCGTCGAGCGGCAACCGGCATCGACCGGCACGAAAACCCATCTGGTTCATCGCCCACTTGATCGGGATCGGATTGGTGGTCGCAAAGAGCGCGTCGAACAGCGGCATGAGCGCGGCGTGAATTTGCGCTGCCTCGTCGACCCGTCCTGCTCGGTATGCCTCGGCCAAGTTCCGGAACTCGTGCGAGCACAGGTGCGAGGCGACGCCGACCAACCCATCTCCGCCGAGCGCCAGCACCGGCAGGTAGAGGTGATCGTCGCCGCACCACACGCGAAATCCCGAGGGGCGGTTGCGAAGAATTTCGGCGATCTGCTTGAGGTCGCCGCTCGACTCCTTGACCCCGACGACGCTCGGTGCGCTACGGGCCAGTTCGAGCAGCGTCTCGGGGAGCATATTGGCGCCGGTTCGCCCCGGGATGTTGTAGACGATCACCGGCAGCCGCGTCGCCGCCGCGATCGCTTCGAAGTGCCGGCGCATACCCGCTTGGGTGGGTTTGTTGTAGTAGGGCACCACCGCCAGAATCGCATCGGCGCCGGCGGCTTCGGCATCCTGCGCCTGCACCACCGATTCGCGCGTGGCGTTGGTCCCGGCGTTGGCGATCACGATGGCCCGCGCGCCGACCGCGGCCTTGACCCCGCTCCACAGCGCGATCCGCTCGGCGCGGTCGAGCGTTTGGCCCTCGCCGGTTGAACCCGCCACGACGAGCCCTTCGTTTCCGCGATCGACCAGCCACGTCGCCAGCCGCTGTGCCTCGGCTACGTCGAGCTCGTCGCGCTCGGTAAACGGCGTAATCATGGCGGTGATCAACCGTGCGAGATTCATGGCGCCTCCCGGGCGTTGGAGAGGAGAAAGCGGTCGTGAACCGCGCGTTCGGCGCGCGCGGCATCGGCCGCCGGGACGAGGACCGAAATTGTGATGTTGCTGTCGGTGCAGTGGATGATCTCGACGTTCGCCCGCGAGAGCGCGTCGACCACCCGCTCGACCACGCCCGGCGTGCCACGCATGCCGCTTCCCACCACCGAGAGCTTGGCGCACCCTTCGCGAACGCGCACGGCGAGGTTCAAATCCCCCAACAGCTCGCGAATTGCATTCCCCCGATCGCCCGCGACCACGAACGCGACGCCGGCCTGATTGATGCTCACCTGATCGATCGAAACCCCGGCCGCCGCGATGCGGCGGAACATCTCGAGTTCGGTCTCCATGCGCCGGCTCGGCGTTTCGATGTCGCCTCGGATGACGCGCACCCACGTCAGCATTCCGGTGACCGTCACCCCGGCGATGATCCGGTGATGGTCCGGCGTCTCGTCGACCAGCGTTCCGCGGCCGCTGTGTAGATCGCGAATTGCGTAACGCGTTCCGGTGCGTGCCGCGAAATCGGCGGCCTTATGGTGCATCACCTTGGCCCCGTGCTCGGCCAGTTCGCTGATCTCTTCCAACGAAGCCTGCTCGATCGGCTGCGCCTGTGGAATCCGCCGCGGATCGGCACTCATCGCACCGGTGACGTCGGTGTAGATATCGACGCGCTCGGCGCCCAACGCGTGCCCGAGCGCGATCGCCGAAAGATCGGTACCACCACGGCCCAGCGTGGTAACCGCGCCGTCCGGCCCCACACCCTGGAATCCGGCCACGACCGGAACGCTCCCGGCCGCGAGCATCGCCCGCAGCGGAGCCGGATCGACGGCGAGCACGGCCGCATCGCCAAAGCACCCGTCGGTCCGAATGCCCGCGTCCCCGCCGGTGATCGCGATTGCCGGAACGCCGCCGGCGCACAGTTCTTCGGCGAAGACGGCGGCGGCGATCGTTTCGCCCGCGCTCGCGAGCAGGTCGGCATTGCGCGTCGCACGGCGCGCGACCAGCGCCAGCAGCGAGTCGGTCGCGTACGGGTCCGGCGCGCGTCCCATCGCCGAGACGACCGCCACGACGGCGAATCCCGCGGCGATCCCGTCGGTGACGCGGCGCCCCGCCAGCGCGCGCGCGGCGGGCGTCGCAACCGACGTGCCGCCGAACTTCATCACCGCGACCGCTCGATCGGCGCTCATCGCGCGAGCAAGCCGCGCTGCAGCAGCAGTTCGAGGATGCGCACCGCGGTCGTGGCGGCTCCCGTGCGCAACTGATCGCCGACGCACCACAGCGCGAAGCGATCGGTGGGCTCGTCGGCTTCGGCGCGCAGGCGGGCGACGTGCACGCGATCCGTCCCTTCGACATCGCGCGGCGTGACGAATCCATCGCGGTAGTACACGATTTCAGGGTCGGATTCGAGCGCGGCAGCGAGCGCTTCCACGCACACGGGGCGTTCGGTTTCAAAGAAGACCGCCTCCGAGTGCGCCGTGCGCACCGGAACCCGAACCGCCGTAGCGCTCACGAACAGGTCCGCGATCCCGAGCAGTTTGCGCGTCTCGGCGCGCACCTTGCGCTCTTCCCCGGTATAGCCGCTTGCGTCGAGCGCACCGATCGCGGGAATGACGTTGCGCGCCAGCGATGCCGGAAAGATCTGCGGCGGCGGCTCCGGTGCGCCGTCCAACAGGGCGCGCTCGGCCGCATCGAGTTCGGCGATCGCCGCGCGACCGGCCCCGCTGGCGGCCTGATAGCTGGCCACGCGCACCGCTCGCAGTCCGGCAGTGCGTGCGATCGGTGCGAGCGCGGTGCAGAGTACGATCGCCGTGCAGTTCGCGACTGGAAAGAGCCGGTCGCCGGAACGGACGGCGTCCCCGTTGATGCCCGGAACGATCAGCGGAACGCCGTCGCGCAGTCGGAATGCCGCGCTGTTGTCGATGACCACCGTTCCACGCTCGAGCAGCGCGCCCGCGTACCGCTCGCAGCTGTCCTCGCCGCTGGCGAAGAATACCACGTCGTACCCGCCGAGCGCCTCGGCACTGGTGGATCGTACGTCGAGTGCGGTACCGCGAAAACGCACCGCGCCGGTACGCGCGCGCGACGCGAACGGCCCCAATGACGCCACCGGTAGTGCGCGCTCCTCGAGCACGCGAACGATCGTCTCACCCACGGCGCCGGTCGCGCCGACTACGGCGACGTCCAGCACCTCACGCACCTCCGGCGGCGGCGTCGAGCACTTCGTCCAACCCGATGCGAAGTTCGCGCAGCCGCCCGACGTACCGCACCGCGGCCAGCATTCCGGCGGCAAACGAGCGCCTATCGAGCGTGTCGTGGCGAATCGTGAGCATTTCGCCGCCCCCCGCGAAGATCACGCTCTGATGCGCGATCAACCCCGGTAAGCGCACGCTATGAATCGGAGTCGCCGGCCGGCCCATGCGGGCCGCCGTCTCGAGCGCGGTACCCGAGGGTGCGTCGCGCTTTTCGCGCCGGTGCATCTCGACGATCTCCGCGTCCGCAAAGTGACGTGCCGCCTCGCGCGCGAAGCGCATCATCAGCGCGGCCCCGAGCGAAAAGTTCGGCACGATCAGGGCGCCGCACGCCCGCTCGCGGGCGAGCGCGGCGAAGGCGGCACGCTGTTCGTCGCTCCAGCCGCTGCTGCCGACCACCGTCGGTACGCCGTGGCGCAGGGCCGCGCAGGCGATCGCATAGCTGGCCGGCTGGACGCTGAGGTCCAACACCACGTCGGGCTTGGCCGCGAGAAACCGCTCCACGTCGTCGACCACGCCACGCGACGGGTCGGCGCGACGCGCCAACCCGCAGAGGTACTCTCCGCGTTCGCTTAAAACCTCACGCGCGACGCTGCCCATGCGGCCCGTCGCCCCGGCGACCGCTACCCGCACGTGCGACTCGTTCAGATCTTCTCTAGCGGCGCATACTTCAGCATGAGCATCTTCTGGCCGACGTTCGGGAAGTCGATCGTGACCAGGCCGTCGCCGCCCGCGCCAACGACGTTGCCGATCGTGCCCTCGCCCCACTTCGGATGCCGCACCCGGTCGCCGACCGTCAGCCCCAGGGCCATGCCGGCGCCGGCCGTCTCATGAATCGCAACTTCGCGCCAGCGGCCGCCACCCTGACGGGGAAGCGGAACGGCATCGCCCTCCAGGATCACGAGGCTCGGAATCTCTTCGATGAAGCGCGAGCGCGGATAGGCGTAGGTGTTGCCGTAGATCGCGCGGCGTTGTGCGTACGTGAGAAACAGACGATCCATCGCGCGCGTGATTCCGACGTACGCCAGGCGACGTTCTTCTTCGAGTTCGGGGACGTCGCTCAGCGCCCGGCTGTGAGGAAACACGCCCTCTTCCAGTCCGGTCAAAAACACCGTCGAAAACTCGAGTCCCTTCGCGCCGTGCATCGTCATCAGCGTGACGTATGACGAATCCGCATCGAGCGCGTCGAGGTCGCTAATCAACGAGATGTTGGCGAGAAAGCCCGCCAGGCTCGGCTCCGGGTCCGAGGTTTCGTACTCGCGCGCGACGCCCACCAGCTCCTGCAAGTTTTCCAGCCGCGACCGTGCGTCGCTGGTATCCTCGCTCTGCAACTCGCGCACGTAGCCCGAATCTTCCATCACCGAGATCAGCAGCTCGCTGACCGAGTGCGAGTCGACGCGACGGCGCAAGTCGGCGACGAGCTCGGCAAATCGCTCGAGCTCTTTGAGTTTCTTGGGGACGGCGGCACGTAGCAGCTCGGGGTTGAACACCGCCTCCCCCGCCGAGAGGTGGGCCAGATTCGCCGCCTGCACCAGCGCCGTCAGCGTCTGCTGGCCGATCCCGCGGCGCGGGACGTTCACGATCCGCTTGAACGCGATCGCATCCGCAGCGTTGAGAATGTAGCGCAAGTATGCAACGATATCTTTGATTTCGGCCCGCGCGTAGAAGCCGACGCCGCCGACGACGCGATACGGGATGCCGTCGGCCAGGAGAGCTTCCTCAAAGACGCGCGATTGCGCGTTGGTGCGGTAGAGCACCAGGAAGTCGCGATAGGCGGCGCCGTCGCGCACCGACGATTTGATTTTTTCGACCACGTAGCGCGATTCGTCGCGTTCGGTGGCCGCCGGATAGACGGTGATTTCTTCGCCCTCGGCGCGCCGCGTAAAGAGCTTCTTGGGCGAACGCGAACGATTGTTGGCCACCAAAGCGTTGGCCGCGTCGAGAATGCGTTGCGTGCTGCGATAGTTTTCTTCGAGCTTGAAAATCGCCGCGCCGGGAAAATCCTCTTCGAAGCGCAGGATCATCCGGTAGTCGCTCCCGCGCCACGAATAGATCGATTGATCGTCGTCGCCGACCACGGTGATGTTGCCGTGATGGGCGGCCAGCAAGGCGACGAGTCGGTACTGCGCCGTGTTGACGTCTTGGTACTCGTCGACCAGCACGTACTCGAAGCGCTCTTGATACTTGGCGCGCGCGTCGGCATCGCGTTCGAGCAGATCGATGGCGCGCACGATCAGGTCGTCGAAGTCGAGGGCGTTGGATTCGCCCAGCCGGCGCTGGTACTCGCGATAGACGTTGCCCATCCGTTCGCCCAGGAACGACGTCTGCCGTTCGAGATACTGCTCGGGCCAGATCAACGCATTTTTGGCTTTACCGATTTCCGCCAGCACGGCGCCGGGAGCGATCTGGCGTTCGTCGTAATCCAGATCGTCCAAGATGTCCTTGACGAGCTGGCGCTGGTCGCCGTCGTCGACGATGACGAAGTTCGAGGCGATGCCGATGCGACCGCCGTCGCGGCGCAAAATGCGAACGCACATGGCGTGGAAGGTTCCGACCCAGAGATCGCGGGCGTCGAGGCCGACCATTCCCTCGAGGCGTGCCTTCATCTCGCCGGCGGCCTTGTTCGTAAACGTGACTGCCAGGATGCGTTCCGGCGCGACGCGCAACTCGCGCATGAGGTAGGCGATGCGATGCGTCAAAACGCGGGTTTTTCCGCTGCCGGCGCCGGCGAAAATTAGAACGGGGCCATCGGTCTTTCGAACGGCGGCCGATTGCACGTCGTTGAGGGCTTCGGTCTCCAGGAGCATCAAACCCTATTCGCCGTCCAGGCGCAAAGTGCCTCGGAACGCCGCGTTATGCCCCAAAGCGGCTCAAGCGCAGGCTCACGGGCACGCGGTCGGCAAGCGCATAGGCCGCGCCGAGCAGTGCGAGCGTCGACTCGGCACCCATGTTGCGATTGACGCCGTGTTCATCCAAGCCGTCGTGACAGCCGCCGCCGTGCGCCAGCGACTCGCGGCGCGAGTTTGCGCCGTAAAACCACGCTAGGGCGCGTCGGGCGCGCTCCAGGTGCGCGTCGCCGCGGTCGCCCTCCCATGCGGCCAAGTGCGCATCGACGGTGGCGCTCGCCTCGAGCGGCTGCTGCGCGTAGCGCGCGCGCGTCCCGCCGCGCGGGTACCAGCCTGCATTGCCGATCGGAACGAAGAGCCCGCCTTCGAAAACGATCGCGTCGTAAAACGCGAGGCTGCGCTCCCCGATCGCGCGCAAGCGCTCGTCGCCGAGCGTCGCGGCGGCGCGCAAGAGCGCTTCCGGCAGGCGCGCGTTGTCGTAGGTCAAGACCGCTTCGAACCAGCGCCACTGCCCATCGGCAGTCGCGTCGTAGCACGCCGCGAGCGCCTCGCCCAGATACCGGATCGCGGCGAGATAGCGCGGTTCGGGGGCAGCCTGTGCCGCCGCGGTGAGCCCGAGCAGCGCATAGGCTTGCGATCGCGGATGGTGCAGCCATTCGAGCGCCGCCAGGGCGCGCTCGAGGCGCCGACGGCAGACGGTTCGCCACGCGGCGGTCGGTGCGTTCAACGTACCAAAGCCGAGCGCCCAAATCGCCCGGCCGACCGAATCGTGCGTCCCGACGTCGTCGAGCCAACTCCGTGCGTAGGACATGAAGTTGTGGAAGCGGCCGTCGGCGAGTTGCGCGTCGCAGAGAAAACTCAGGTAGCGTGAGGCGAGTGCACGTGCGACGGCATCGCGCGGGAGCAGACGCAAGCGTAGGAGGACCACGATGAACGCGCGCGCGACGTCGTCGGTGCAGTATCCGGTCGAACGGTCCGGAACGCTGGCCTCGGCATGCTGGATGACGGCGCAGTCGTCGCTGAGGGTCGCGAGGTGATCCAGCGGGGGAAGCGTCGCCATCGGCTATGCGGAGCTGGCGAGCGCGAGTTCGCCGGGGGGAACCAGCGCGCGGAACAGGTCGCCGTAGGCGTGGGCAACGCGCGGCCACGTCATCTGGCGCCCAAAACGGTAGGCCCGCCGCTCGGTTGCCCGGCGCAGCGCCGGGTCGCCGAGCAACAGGTTGACGGCGTCCGCGATCGACGACGCGTCGCGCACCTCGCAGAGAAAGCCGCGATGGTTCGCGAGCAGTTCGCGCGCGTACAAGTACGGCGTGGAGACGACCGCCTTCCCACAGCCGACCGCATAGGCAAGCGTTCCGCTGACGATCTGCACCGGGTTCAAGTACGGCGTCAGGTAGATGTCGGTGGCTGCCAAGTAGGCCACCAACTCGTCGAAATCCAGGTATCTATCGATCAGTTGAACGTTGTACTGCAGTTTGAGATCGCGCACCGTCGTCAGGAGCGACTCGCGGTACGACTCGCCTTCCTGCCGGCGCACCACCGGATGCGTCTCACCGAGGATAAGGTAGAGCGCTTCGGGATGACGCGCGACCACGCCACGCATCGCCTCGATCGCGTATTCGAGCCCCTTCCCGCGATTGATCAACCCGAACGTCGAGATCACGGCGCGCTCGCCGATGCCGAAGGTGGCTTTGGCGGCGTCGGTGCTTTGGAACGGCACGTCGGGAACGCCGTGATGGATCACGCACAGCTGTTCCGGTGCGATGCCATAGACCGTTTCGAGGAGCGCGCGGCCGGTCTCCGAGAGCGCGACCACCTTCGCGACGTTGGCGCACAACGCGCGCGTGACGCGAAGCACCGTTGGGTCCGGCTCGGGCAGGATGGTATGCAGCGTCAGCACGACGGGTTTGCGGACTTCCTGCAAAAGCTCGATCAACCACTCGCCGCGTTCGCCGCCGAAGAGCCCGTATTCGTGCTGAATGTTGAGCAGCTCGGCCGGCGATGCATCGACGAACCGGGCTAGAGCGGTGTAATCGGCGCGCGACTGCTCGCCCAGTCGCGCGATCACCTGGGCATCGTAGCGGCGCAGTTCGCCGCCCGGCTCGTCGATTGCGACGACCGAGCTACGCACGCCGAACGTGCGGTCGAATGCGTCGACCACGTCCTTGGTAAAGGTCGCGATGCCGCACTCGCGAGGCGGGTAGGAGCCGAGAAACAGGACCTGCGGCGGCAACGGTCGTCCTTTCTGCGCGCGGCGACGGGAGTAAGCTCGAAGTGAAGGCCTCCGCTGGGGGGCCTCTCACCTACTTTTCATCTGACCGCTCTATACCCCGCGGCGGATGCGGAGCAAACCCGCTTGCCTGGTTGTCGCCGAGTTAACGCCCGGCGGCGCCGACGCGACTCCCAGGTTCGAGGACCGCCCCGGCGGGCACGCGTACGTCGTGCCCGATGACCGACCCGCGCCCAACCTGCGCGCGCGCGCCGATCGACGTCCCGCTCGCGACGATCGCTTCGTCGAGGCTGGCCTCGGCCCCAACCTCGACGCGCTCCCACAAGACCGAATCGCGGACGGTTGCACGCGGACCGATCGAACAGCCGCGCCCCAGCACGACATTGGGACCGATCTTGGCGCTGGCGTCGACGCGCACGTCCTCGCCGGCGTGAACCGGCAGCGTGACGCCCGGATGGCCGCGCAGCGCCGCCGCACCGGCCCCGCTCAAACCCGGTTCGAGCGCCAGCGGCATCGCGCCGCTGAGCACGTCGCGGTGAGCCGCAAGGTAGTGCTCGGGGCGTCCCAGGTCGATCCAGTAGTCCTGGGTCGTGTAGGCGTAGAGCCGCCGGCCGTCGGCCAGCAGCGCCGGAAAGGTTTCGCGCTCGATCGAGACGTTACGCCCGGCCGGGATGGCCTCGAGCACGGCCGGCTCGAGCAGGTAGGTGCCGGCGTTGATCGCGTTGGTCGGCTCCTGGCCGCGCGGCGGCGTCTCGACGAAGCTGGCAATCCGCCCGTCGGCGTCGTGCACGACGCAGCCGAACGCCGACGGATCCTCGACCTCGATCAGATGCAACGTCCCTAGGCCGCCCTTGGCGCGGTGATACGCCAGCATGGCGCGCAGGTCGAGGCTGGTGAGCACGTCGCCGTTGAGCACAAAGAATGCGCCGGTGATGTGGTGCGCGACGTTTTTCAGCGCCCCGGCGGTCCCGAGCGGCGTCTCCTCGATGACGTACGTGATCCGCATGTCGAAGCGCGACCCGTCCCCGAAGTATTCGACGATCGCTTCGGGCATGTAGCCGGCCGGGAAGATCACGTCGCGGATGCCGGCATCGTAGAGCCGCTCGATCGTCCGCGCCAGGAAGGGCACGTTGACGATCGGGACCATCGGTTTGGGCGTCCCGTATGTCAGCGGCCGCAGCCGCGTGCCTTCACCCCCGACCAGGACGATCGCTTGCATCCGCTCCTCCACGAAATCGGCCGCGCCATCGGCAGGGGCTCGGTTACGCCGAGCCCCTGCCGCTCCTCCTGCCCCCGCTCCCGAGCGGTTGCATGAGGCCCGTGCGCTCGTGTAGTATAACGAGCGCTGCCGTTCCCGGTTCGTCTAACGGTAGGACAGCAGACTCTGACTCTGCTTATCGTGGTTCGAATCCATGACCGGGAGCCACGGCCCTATCGTCTAGAGGCCTAGGACGCCGCCCTCTCACGGCGGTAACGCGGGTTCGAATCCCGCTGGGGCTACCATGCTCTTTGAAGCCGAAATCGCCACTCGCAAACGCTTTCGGCTTTAATGTTTCTGTACGTTCTCGCGACGTTCTACGGTAAGCGGTCCCGTTTCGATAACCGTATGTATCCGCAACCGTATGTATCCGCTACGTGTGAGGGATGCGGCAGCCAAGGGAGCGAAAAGACCGGCGCACGATGCGTGGCTCGGTCGCCTTTGCGCTCTTGGCTTTCGCCGCATTGACGGCAAGCTGCGGCGGCTCACCGCCGCCGGGGGCCCCGCTGTCACTCGGCGCGAGCTCCAAGGTCATCGGAAGTTGCGCGCGACAAACGCCCCCGGCCAAAGCCGCCGCCGCCAAGGCGCCGATTACGGGATTGGTCGACCTGGGCCAGGTCAGCGTCGTGAATATGCCCGAACCGCCACTCAACACGCTGTACTACGTGTGTCAGCGGTCGAATCAAATCTCCGGGATCGTCGTCAACGACACCTGGGCAAGTCTCCAGCCGCAGGCCGGCGGGTCGCTTCATACCGCGCCGATCGACGCCGCGCTGCGCGCCGTGCGCCAGTACGACGCCGCAAACTCGCGACATTTGCGCGTCCGGTTGCGCATTTGGGGTGGCTACGACGCGCCCGCATGGGCCAAAGCCATCGGCGGCGCGCCGGTCGTCATCTGCAACCAGTACGCGCTGCCGACTCCCGGAGCTTCACCGCTGCGCCCCGCAGTGCAACAGACCACGCCAACTCCATGTCCAGCTGCGGCACAACGCACGGTTGGCCGATTTTGGTCCCACGCCTACGGCGTCGCGTGGCGAGCCCTCCAGCGCAAACTCGGCAAACACTACCATACGCGCGGCGGGATCGACGAGGTCGCGGTAAGTTCGTGCAGCTCGCTGAGCGCCGAACCCTTCGTGCAGTCTGAGGATGCGTACTCGGTGGCGAGTCTTCGAGCGGCGGGCTACACCGACGCCGCCTACGAACGCTGCCTGTCGACCGCCGTACGGAGTGACTACGCGCCATTCTGGAAGGAAACGGCGCTCGACTACTCCGTAAACCCGATGCGCCTGATCGATACACGACCGCCGAGTACCGATCTCGCCTTTACGAAGTCGGTCATCGACGGGTGCCGAAGCGCGGTCGGGTCTCGTTGCGTCCTCTTCAACCAAACGATGGGTAAGTTCACGCCGCCGCCGTCACCCGAACCGGGGCAAACGCCGTCGGTCGCGCAGAGTTACTTTCGCATGTGGTCCTACATGCGCCAAAAAGGTGGGCCGATCGGTTTTCAGACCGCCTCCCCACCAAATCTGTTGCTCGCATGGGGCACCAATCGCGCAGGTTGGCAGGCCGCAATCGCGCTTGCGCACCGGTTCGGAGCCTCCTCGGTCGAACTCTTTCCTCCGAAGGCGCGTGGACCGTGCACGACCTCGATGCGCCTCTGGGTCGCCGGGTACACCTGCTTCTCGGCGCAGCAACTCGGCGCGTGGAAACGCCTGCTCGACGCCAAATCCTGACCGCGCCACCGGCACGGTGGCGCGTCACGAATTCCCGCTACCTGCGAGAAACGCTTCCGTCACACGAATCCGCTCGCTGCGCCGGCGGCATTGAGGGAACGCTCGCCGCCGGCGAGCGTTCTTCAGATGCGTTCTTCAAGATGGAGGTTCGCACGACGCCCCATCTTCTCGACTCTTCGCCGGCGTTGCGGTTCTCGCGCTCGACGCAACGGTCGCCGCCTGCCGCGGCTCGCCGAACGCCGCCGGTTCGAGGTCGAGCCTTCCCGCACTCGTGCGGGCTCGGCGTATGCGGTGCAACCGCTGTGGGACAACACGATCAGCGGGTGCGCAACCTCCGGCCCGTAGCGACCGACTCCCGATCGCTCCCATGAGGCCCGTCGCTCGCATGCGGCGGGCCTCATGTTTTCTCCGACGCCGCGACGCTCCGAATGCTGCCGGGGTCCGACCGGCGAGGTCGCTTCGAAAGCGGATTTGCCGCGCCCGGCGCCGTACGCGAAAGCCTCGATGCGGATCGACGACATTCGGCATGGGTTCGAGCGGCCGTTCTGGGTCGCGAACATCACCGAGATTTTCGAGCGTCTCTCGTACTACGCTGTCTTCTCGACGCTGGCGCTCTACCTCAACACGACGTTAAAGTTCCCCAGCGCCCAGGCAGCCGGCCTGAGCGGGATCTTCGGTGGCGCCGTCTGGGTGATGGCGATCTTCGGCGGTGCGTTGGCCGA
>DAIDGS010000097.1 GCA_027459845.1 Vulcanimicrobiota bacterium
CGGTCCGCCGCCGGTGTAGACTTCGGTCGACTGGACGCCCAGATTGGAGAGCGAGTTGGCGTTGTAGTTGTCGAAGGCGCGGTTGACCGGCACGCCGTCGAACTCGTAACCGATCTGGTTGTAACTCGAGCCGTGGATATAGAAGACTTGTCCGAAGCCGAAGTTGCCCGGCAACCCTTGGACGCCGGGTTGCGAGTAGATTGCCGAGTACGCCGAGTCGAGGTTGTTGCCGCCGCCCAGCGTCTGCAGTTGGGCTGCGGTCGCTTGATTGACGGCGTATACGTCGACGGTGGTTCCCGGTTTGACGAGGTTCCCGCGCGACCGCGCCGTGACCGATGCGATCGTTTTGAGGCCCTTGGTCATGCGCACCGTGAGCGTGAGCGTTTGATCGGCAAAGATGCTCACGCCGGGGTACTGCATGGTGTTATAGCCGGCTTTGCGCGCGGTGAGGGTGTACGTGTCGGGAGCGAGCGCTAAAAAGACGTAGTGCCCGCTAGGGTCGGTGGTGGTGGACTGCGTGCCGGAGGGCGCCGCCACGGTGACGGTGACGCCCGCAATCGGCGCGCCGTGCGCGCCGCTCACGATACCGCTGAGACCGCCCGTCGTTCCGGCCAGTGCCCATGTTCCCTGGCTCAGAAGTGCGACGAGCAGTCCGAGTGCCGTTGCAGTCCGACGGAGGATGGAAATGCTCTGCATACGTGTTCCTCGGTCGACGAAGTGATGCGCGATGGCGTCGCCCGACGTGACGACGCGGCGCACGGTCGCCTTCAGGTGCCCCGAACGCGCTCCTTTTAAGAGTCTTTGAAGTTCGACTTTGAGTTGTTTTGAACGACCGAACGTTGCGAGCGGTTCTCGGCGCAGGAGCGTCGAAAGGTGCGGGGCTTTGCACGACGTTTTCATCGGCATCGGCTCCAACCTCGGAGACCGCCAAGCCAATATCCTCGCGGCGCTGCAGCGCCTGCGCCGACGCGCCGACGTGGTTGCCGTCTCCGCCTTTTATGCCTCGCAACCGCTCGAGGGTGCCGACGGGCCGGCGTTCCTCAACGTGGCGGCACGGCTGCGCACCGCGCTCGATGGGGCTGCGTTCGAGCGGTTCGCGCGCGAGGTCGAGGCGCTGGTCGGGCGCGGTTCCACCCGCCGGCTCGCGGCGCGCGTCATCGACATCGATCTCCTGGTGATCGACGGCACGATCGTCCAACCGGAACTCCCGAAGCGGCCCTACAACGCCGTTCCGCTGGCCGAAATCGCTCCCGAGTTCGCGCTCGGAGCCTCCGATAGTGCGGTGCGGCGGCTCGATCGCAGCCTGCACTTTGTCGCCGATCGTCAGGATGAATCGCCCGAGGTTCGGCTCTCGCTCAATCGGGTCGGGGTCTCGCGCGTCCGTCGCACCGTGCGCCTTGCAATCGACGGCCGCGATCGCGTCTACTCCGGCGAGTTTACCATGGTTGCCGACCTTCCGCCGGAGCGCGCCGGCGTGCACATGTCGCGCTTTTCGGAGATCCTAGAGGAGACGACCCTCGAGGTGCTCGCGCGCGAACGTACCCCGGATCGTATCGAACGCTTGGTCGAGGCGATCGCAGCCGAAATCGTGCGCTCGCAGCGGGCCGTACGCGCCGACGTTCGCCTGCGCGCCGACTTCTCGCTCGAACGCTGGACGCCGGTGAGCGGAAAGCGCGCCGAGGAGACCTACACGCTGGTCGGCATCGCGCACGCCGATGCGGAGGGGACGCGCCGCGCCGTCGGTGTCGAGGCCGAGGGGATGACGGCATGTCCGTGCGCGCAGGGCATGGTGCGCGAACACTCGCTGCGCGAGCTGCGTGAGGCGGGTTTCAGCGAGAGCGACGCGCGGCGCGCGCTCGATGCGCTCCCGGTTGCCACCCATAACCAGCGCGGTCGCGGTACGCTCCTGCTCGGGATCGAGGATGCGAGCGAGGTAGACGTGCGGGCCGAAGATCTGGTCGAGATCGTCGAGTCGTCGATGTCGAGCGAAACCTACGACCTGCTCAAACGGCCCGACGAGTTTTTCGTGGTCAACAAGGCGCACCACAATCCCAAGTTCGTCGAAGACGTCGTGCGCGGCATCTTAGCCGCAACGCTCGATATGTATCGGGACCTTCCAGCCGCGACGTTCGTTTCGGCGAGCCAGGTCAACTACGAGTCGATTCACAAGCACGACGCCTTCGCCGAAGCGTATGGGACGTTCGGGGAGTTCCGCGAGGAACTGCGTGGCGGTTACGTCATGCCGAAGACCGACCTCGCGACCTGGCTCGGAACGCGCTATTCAACGGTGCTGGCGTAGTAGAGCGGCATCGGCTCGTTGGTGAGCGATCGCGGCGCTGAGCGCGGCGAGCACGCCGCTTGCCGCCGCGAGCGTCCACGCCGCCGCATACCCGTAGCGTCCGGCGACGAGTCCGAAGAGCAGCGGCGCGCCGATCCCGGCGGCGAACGTGAGGGTGAGTCCAAAGCCGAGCGCGCCGCCGGCGTGCTCCTCGCCTCCGATCTCGGCCATCGCGATCAGCACCAGTCCGAAGGTGCCCTCCCCGGCGAAGCCGAGCAGCACGACGACCGGTGCGACGGCCCAGGGCGGGAGCGTCGCGACGCTCGCGACGCCGAGCGCACCGAGCGTCGCCAGCAGCGCGGCGAAGATCAGCGGGAGCATCCGGCGTCCGCCGAAGATCGCGTCGCTGGCCCGTCCGATGACGACGCGTCCGACTGCCCCCGCAACGTGCCCGCTGGCAAACAGCAGCGCCGCGACCGTTGTCGAGTAGCCCGCTTGGCTCACCAGCGTGATCGGAAGAAAACCGATGAAGATCGTCTGCACGACGAAGAGCAGCATCGAGGTGAGCGTTACCAGTAGCAGGCGCGGCTCGCGCGCCATGAGCAGCACGTCCTCCATGAGGATTCCAACGGCAATCCGCTCGCCGTGAATCGCGGCCGGTTCGCGATACGCGACCGCCGCGAGGGTCGAAATCGCGAGCACGAGCGCGCCCGCGACGACCAGGGTGGTCCGGTAGCCGTCGTGCGCGGCGACGTAGGTAAAGAGAAGCGCGCCGCAGACGCCGCCGAGCGGCACCCCGGTCTGCCGCACGCCCATCGCAAATCCGCGGCGCTCTTTGGGAAAGAAGAAGAGGATGGCGTGCGTACCGGCCGGATTGCTGGCGGCGAATGCGATCCCGTAGAGGCAGAGGCATCCGAGCACCCATCCGTAGTTGGCAACGGCTGCGGCCGCCAGCAAGCTCCCGCCCATCACCAGGCCGGAGGCGAGCAGCATCGCGCGATCGCCGAACTTGTCGGTCAGCGCGCCGCTCGCTGCGGACGTCAGCGTGCCGCCGACGACGATTGCGGTCGCAGCATATCCGAGTTGAGCGTGCGGCAGACTGAACGCGCGTGCGAAGAACGGTACCAGCGCGCCGGTTCCGGAGTACGCCATCGCGCCCGCAACCATCGAGACGGTGAAGAGCGCGAGGACCTCTCCCGGCGATTCGTTCGCGATCGTGCTGCGCGCGCTCAGGGCGAGTGCTCCACGAATGTTTCCAGCGCGTCGATGCGCGAACGGAGCGTCGGGTGCGATGCAAAGAGGAGCACGTACCAGGGCGGCGGGTCGTCGTCGGCGAGATTGCGCTCGCGCAGGCGCCCAAAGGCGGCGACACCGGCGCGCGGATCGCCGGTCGCGCGGACGGCAAAGCGATCGGCGGCGCGCTCGCGTGCACGCCCGAACGCCAGCACGATCGGACGCAGCAGGAGCCCCCAGAGCAGCATGCGCGCATAGGCGTGTGCGGCGGCCGACGGTCGTTGCGGGTCCAGCCCGCGTTGGTTGGCGAGCAGAAAGAGCGCGCTCGCAAGTACGCCGCCGGCGGCGATCGAGCGCCAAACGTCGCGGCTGACATAGTGCCCCAGCTCGTGCGCCACGACGAACGCGATTTCGTCGGCGGTGAAGCCGTCGAGCAGGGTGTCGGCCAGAACGATGCGATGCGCGCGTCCGATGCCGGTGACGAACGCGTTGGCCTTGCGCGTTTGCCGGCTGAGGTCCATGCGCAGGATCTCGGCGTCGCCGACCCCGTAGCGCGCGGCGAGCGCGCGCAGGCGGCTCTCCAACTCGCCGCCTTCCAGCGGTTCGAAGCGATTGAAGAGC
>DAIDGS010000098.1 GCA_027459845.1 Vulcanimicrobiota bacterium
TCGGGCTGCTCGCGCAGAACGTCGACGTCGATCGTGCCCTGATCCGAGTTTGCGCCCTTGTACTCGTTCATCCCCGAGCCGCCGGTCCCAATACCCGAGCTCTGCAGCGTCAAATCGCTGGACGTCCCCCAGGTGAAGGAGAACACCATGTGCCGGATGGGTTTGGCCGGCGCTGCCGCAGCCTTTGGCGACGGCGCGGCGGCGGTGGTGGTCTGCGCACTGACGGGCGCAGCGCACAACATCAGCCCCGCGAGGGCAACCGAGACGGCGAAAAGTTGCTTCATGGCGCGCTTCTACGACGACGTCGCCGCTCGAACCCGCTTGGGCGCAGCGCGCGCCCGAGCGCGCCTAGGCGTAGGCGTCGAAGCGCGAGCCCAAACCGATCGAGGCGGCCAGTCGGGCGGCGACGTTCTGATCGAGGTTGTTGATGGCGCTCAGCAGGCTGACGTTCAAGCTCTGCGAGACGGCGCCGCTACTGAGCGCCGAGGCGATGCTCTCTAGACCCATCGGGGCGAAACCTCCGTATCCAACCATCGGTAGATGGGAGCGAAATGTTCACCACCATGCACCCCCTGCTTCGCGTCTTCCTCAAGCTGACGCTCCTCATCGCCGGCGCGATCGTCGCCTTCGTGGTCATCGGCGCCCTCCTCGGGCTGGTCGTCAAGGCGGTGCTGGTCGCCGCGGTCCTGGCCGGACTCGTCCTGGGCGGCTTCTTCCTCTACAACCTGTTCGTGCGGCGCGTGCGGCTACCGGTCAGCCGCTAGTCTCGACCAGGCGCACGAGCGCCTCGGTCACCGCCGCCGGCTCCTCGAGCATCGGCAGATGGCCGCTGCGCGTGCAGACGACCAACTCGCCGTGTGGGAAGGCGGCCGCCACGGCGCGCGCCTCCTCGAGCGGAATCCCCGCATCGCAGGCACCGGCCACCACCAACACCGGACACGTGAGATCGCCCGCGATATCGTCGGCCGCGTCGCGTAGTGCCATGCCGCGCAGCATCGCCGCGGCACCGCGCGGATCGCTCGACGACGCCATCCTCCCAACCGCCGACGCCAGCGCCGATTGCGAAGCCGCCGACGGTGACGCCAGCAGCGCCGGAAGATACTCCTCGACGATCGCCGCCATCGTCCCTTGTTGCTCGGTATGCGCGGCCAACGTCATACGCGCTTCGCGACGCGCGGCGTCGTCGGCCGCGAGCCGGCTCGCGACCAAGCCCAATGCGGCAAGGCGCTCGACGTACATCCGCGCGAACGCGAGCGCCACGTAACCGCCGAGTGAGTGGCCGACGAGCGTCGCACGCTCGACCCCGAGCGCATCCAAGACGGCAGCGACGTCGGAGGCGAGCGTTTCCATGAGATACGGTCCATCCGGAACGCTGGATTTTCCGATTCCGCGCAGGTCCAGCGCGACCACGCGCGCGACGGTTGCGAGCGGCTCTACCTGTGCGCGCCACACCTCGCGCGTCAGCGGAAATCCGTGAATCAGGACGACGGTGCGCGTACCGGATCCATCGACCGAGACATCGATGTGCGCGTCCGCGTTGGTTACGCGC
>DAIDGS010000099.1 GCA_027459845.1 Vulcanimicrobiota bacterium
GCGATGACGGCGATGCTCGCGATGGAGAAGCTCGATCTCGCAGCGCTTCGCAAGGCTGCCGACGGCTGACGCGAAAGAGAGGCGCGTGTTTCAAGATGTCATCGTTGCCGCGCTCTTTCGCACCTTTCACGCGCGCGTCGACGACGCGCTGCTCGATCGGGCCGCTCGCGATGCCGGCGCTGCGAGCGCCATCGGCCGCCTTTCGCTGCTGAGCGACGCGCTGGTCGCGCAGGCAATCGCCACGTTACGGCTCGCGCCCAACGAGACGCTGCTCGACCTCGGGTGCGGCCGCGGCTTTCTCGCGCGCTGGCTACGGAACGCTGGGATGAGCGCTGACTACGTCGGCATCGATCGCATCCCCGAAGCGCTCGGCGCCGCCCGCGCGATGCTCGGCGATGACCCGCGCGCGCGCTTCGTCGAGGGCGACTATCGTACGTACCGCGCCACGCCGGTCGACGCGATTGCGGCGCTGGAAGTCACCGGCGACGGAGCGATCGACGCGCCGCTGCTCGATGCAATCGCGGCCAATCTGCGGCCGGGCGGGCGATTTGTCCTGACGGTCGCGTCGCTCGACGATCGAAACGCACCGCGCCGCGCCGAAGCTAACGCCGCCCTGCGCGCGCGTTTCGCGCGGAGTGATATCCGCGATGCCACGGTCGAAGCGGCCGACTTCGCGCAGCGCTTTTACGGTGCGATGCTTGCCATCGATGGATGGGATCCGTCGATCGCACCGCGCATGGCCGCGCAAGCCAATGAGGTCTGCAACGCGATCGCGGCCGGGAGCTTTACCTACGCGATCGTCTCCGGCACGCGCTAAATCGAAACGTCGTTCAGGCCGCTTCGATGGTGACCGCGACGATTTCGGCGTTCGCGCTCAGCGTGTCGCGGTCGTCGCTAATCGCGTAACGTCGGGAAGGTCCTCGGACGTTGCCCCATAGGTCGTGGTTTGCGGGTCGTAGTCGATTCGGACGATGACCGTTTTCATCGCATGCCTCCCGTGCCGAAGCGCTTTCTTAGCTTGCGCCAAACCGGCATCGGTAGTTTGTTGATCGGGACCGCCGTCAAGGACTGCCTTTTCGTCAGTCACGGGGTTCTCGTAGATTGTGTGATCACCCCTCCCGCGGCGAGCCATGCGAAACTCCATCGCCTTGAGCCAAGCGGCGACCTCTCGAATGCGCGGCGGCACGTTCCCCTCCGATCCGGGCTAAAGGAGCCCCCGACCCCATCTTGCGATCTGCGTCTTGTGACAATCGGGCGACGCATCGAGGCAAAAGAAAAACGCTCGCCGATTGGCGAGCGTCGATGGAAACGCGCGATGCGAGAAGTGCGGTTAGGCTCGGCGCGTCACGCGCTTCGAGCGCAAACACTGCGTGCAGACTTTGGCGGTGCGATGCGTGCCACGGTCGTCGATGCGCACCGCTTGTAAATTGGGCAGCCAGCGGCGACGCGTCTTGTTCATCGCGTGGCTCACATTGTTGCCCGTGGCGGGACCCTTCCCGCAGACCTCACAGCGCTTGGCCATCGAACTCGTCTTCCTCTCCGTGCGGTGCGACCGATGTCGCACGTTCCCGGGCGCGGATGGCGACCGGGACAACCCGAGGATAATACCATGGGCGCGGGTCGCAGGCAAGGATTCGAATCGCGTCCTCGAAAGCGCCCGGCCGTGGACGTGATCGCCTTGGACGGCCGCGGGTATGCCAAGTTTCTCGCCGCCGGGACGTACTTCCTAAGGAAGTACCGTCAGGTGCTCAACGACTTGAACGTCTTTCCGGTCCCCGACGGCGACACCGGCACCAACATGTACCTCACGATTCGGGCGGCCACGCTCGAAGCGAGCAAGCGCCGCAAAGGGTCGCTGGCCGAGGTCGCGGCGTTGGCGGCGCAGGGCAGCCTGATGGGCGCGCGCGGCAACTCCGGCGTCATCATCTCGCAGATGCTGCGCGGCTTCGCGCACCACGTCCGCCATCGCGGCGAGGTCGACACCTTTGCCGTCGCAACCGCGATGCGCGAGGCCGTGAGCGCGGCCAAAGCCGCGCTGCTGCGCCCGGTCGAGGGGACGATCATTTCGGTGGCCGAGGCCGCTGCCGAAGCCGCGTATCGAACCGCGCTGCACGAACCCGACTTCTACCGCTTCGTACGCGAGGTGCTGCGCGCCGCGAACGACGCGCTCGACCGCACGCCGGAACAGCTTCCGGTGCTCAAGGAGGCCGGCGTCGTCGACTCGGGCGGGGCCGGATTCGTCTACTTCCTCGAGGGCATTCTTGCGTTTCTGCCCGAGGTCAAGGTGCGCGCGAGCGCATTTCCACGCCGGCCCGAACGGCGCAGCATCTTTACGCCGGTGCAGCGCGTCGGCGAGCACAAGTACTGCACCGAGTTCGTGCTCGCGGCCGCGACCTGCGATGCGCGCGAACTGCGCCATCTGCTCGAAGGACGCGGCGAGTCGCTGCTGGTGATCGGCGAGCCGCCGACGCTGAAGGTTCACGTGCACACCGACGATCCGGCGCAGATTCAAGCGCTGGGTGCGAAGTACGGAACGGTGACGCGCGTCAAAGTCGACGACATGGAGCGCCAGCATACCGTCCTGATCGATCGGGCGCCCAGTCCGTACGCGATCGTGAGCGTCGCCGACGGCGAGGGCCTCGAGCGCATCTTTCGCGAGTTGGGCAGCGACGAAGTCGTCGCGGGCGGCAAGAATCCCAGCGTCCGCGACCTGCTGCTGGCGCTGAACAAAACCCTCGCCGACCACGTCTACCTGCTGCTCAACGATCCCAACGTCGCACTGGCGGCGGGCGAAGCGGCCGCCCTGTGCGGCAAGCGCGTAACCGTCGTGCCGACGCACGATCCGCTCGGTGGGATCGCGGTGCTCTTTGCCTTTCGGCTCGACCCCGCACGAACGCCCGACGCCGCCGCGCTGGAGGCGGCGATCGCGCGGGTCCGCGGCGCACGGCTGTTCTTCGCGGGCAAGGACGCGACGTTGGGGGGCGCCAGCGTCGCGCGCGGCACGCCCGCGGCCTTGTACGATGGCCGCCTGAACGGCGCGCCGACCCTGCCCGCGGCCGCCCAGGCGGTGCTGGCCGAGATGGGGGCCGCTGACGGCGGCCTGATCACCCTCTACTACGGCGGCGCGCAAAAGGAGCGCGATGCGGTGCACCTGGCCGAGGCGCTGCGAGCGGCTTTTCCCCAGGCCGACGTCGAATACTACTACGGCGGTATGAAAAACGTCGAATATTGGCTGTCGCTGGATGTCTAACCACACGCGCGGACCGGCCCGCATCGCGGTCGACGCTATGGGCGGCGATCGCGCGCCGGAAGCGATCGTTGCCGGGGCACTGCTGGCAGCCCAGGAGAGCGACGCACGGATCGTCTTGGTTGGCGACGAGCCGCGCGTGCGCGCGCTGCTCCGCGGGCCGGCCGCGGAGCGCATCGCGGTGCAGCACGCTGAGGGCATGGTACCGATGGATCTGCCGGCTGCCCAGGCGCTGCGCGGCGCCGACCGCACCTCGCTCGGGGTCGCCGTCGGCATGGTGAAGAGCGGCGCGGCCGACGCGGTCGTTTCTGCCGGCAACAGCGGCGCGTTTCTGGCAATTGCGCTGGTGAAGCTGCGCACGATCGAAGGAATTGCCCGCCCGGCGATCGCGACCGTCTGGCCGGCGCTCGGCGGCCCGAGCGTGCTGCTGGATTCCGGCGCCAACGTCGACTGCCGGCCGGAGTGGCTGGTGCAGTTCGGCGTGATGGGTTCGGCCTACGCCAAGGCGGTGCTCGGTATCGCCGCGCCGCGCGTCGGTATCCTCTCCCTCGGCGAAGAGCGCGGCAAGGGCAATGCCCAAGTGCTTGAAGCGGCACGCCTGCTCGACGCGGCGCCGGTCGATTTTATCGGGAACGTCGAAGGGAAGGATCTGTTCCATAACGTCGCCGACGTGATCGTCGCCGACGGCTTCGTCGGCAACGTGGTGCTCAAGGTCGGCGAGGGGATGATCGCCGACATCGGCACCGTCATCAAAGACACGCTGCTGGGCGGCAACCTCCTCACCAAGCTCGGTGCGGCGCTGCTCGCCCCGGCGCTCAAGGGTCTGCGTAAGAAGTTCAACTACGAAACCTACGGCGGCGCGCCGCTGCTCGGCTTGCGCGGCAACTGCATCGTCACGCACGGCCGTGCCAGCGCCAACGCCGTGCGCCACGCCATCCACGCCGCCGTCAAGGAGGTCGAGCACGACGTCGTCGGACGCATCACCGACCTAATCGTCACCGATCTGGCGACCGAGGCGTAAGTGGCCGTTGCGGTCGTCACCGACTCGACGTCGGATATCGATCCGGCGCGGGCCGCATCGCTGGGCATCGCGGTCGTGCCGCTCTTCGTCGTCTTCGGCGAGCGCAGCTATCGCGACTACGTCGATCTCACGCGTGATGCGTTCTATCACAAGCTCGAAACCGAGCGCGACTTGCCGATTACCTCGCAGCCGACGGCGGCCATGTTCGCCGACGCCTTTCGCCCGCACGTAGAGGCGGGCGACGCGATTCTCTGCGTGACGGTTGCCGCGCAGCTCTCCGGCACGATCAACGCAGCCCGCGCCGCCGCAACCGAGTTCCCGGGCGCGCGCATCGCCATCGTCGACTCGGGCAGCGTCGCCGGCGGCTTGGGGTTAGTGGCGATGCGGGCGGCCGAACTGGCCCGTGCCGGTGCGTCGCTCGAAGCCGTGCTGGCCGATCTCGAAGAGCGGCGGAGCGGGGCGCACTTCTACGCGTGCCTGCGCGACCTCGGGCACATCGCGCGCACCGGGCGCATCGGGCGGGCACAAGCGGTGATCGGCTCGCTGATGAAAATCGTGCCGGTCCTGACGCTGCGCGACGGCGTCGTAACGCCCGAAGCGCAGGTGCGGACGTTCGCGCGCGCGCAAGAGACCATGCTGGATTTGATCCTTCGCGCCGTTACCGACCCATCCAAAGCGCGCTTCCTCGCGTTGCACACGCGGGCGCCGCAGCTCGCCCAGGCGGCGGCCGATCGGTTGCGCGCGCGTTTGGGCGGCGTCGAGCCCGAACTGCTGGAAATTTGGGAAGCCGGCCCGGTCATCGCGACGCATGGCGGTGAGGGTGCGGTCGGGGTATTCTTAGCCCAAGGATAGGAGGTTGATCTCGTGAGCGTCGTCGTCGTCACCGATAGCAGTTGCGATCTCGCGCCCTCGCAGGCACGCGCGCTGGGCATCGAGGTGCTGCCGCTATGGATGGTCTACCCCAACGAGCGCCTGCGCGACGGTGTCGAGTTGAGCCGGGCGCAGTTTTACGCGCGCTTGACCTCCGAAAAGGACCTGCCGCACTCCGAGCCGATCGACGAAGCCACCTTCGCGCAGACCTTTGCGCGCCATGCGGCCGCCGGCGACGAGGTGGTGGTGACGGTCGTGTCGAGCGGCCTCTCGAAGACCTACGAGCACGCCAAGGCGGCTGCGGCAGCGCACGCCGGACGGGTGCACGTGATCGACAGTCAGAGCTTTTCGGGTGGGATTCTGTTGCAGGCGATGGCCGCCGCCGAGATAGCCAAGGCCGGAGCGAGCGGCGCCGAGATCGCCGCCGCCATCGAGCGCGCCAAGAGCGCGCAGCACGGCTATCTGATCATGCCCGATCTCACCTACCTGGGGCGCAGCGGGCGCTTGAACAAAGCGATCGTCGCGCTCGGCACGGTGCTCAAGGTGACGCCGATCCTGCAGATGAAGGGCGGCGTGGTCGAGACCGCGGCGCAGACGCGCAGCTACGATAAGGCGCAGGAACTGCTCATCGACATCACGGCGCGCAACACGCCCAATCCGTCGATCACGCGCTTCGCGATCGGGCACACCAACGCGCCGGATCTCTGCGATCACATCGCGACCGCGCTGAAGACCAAGCTCGGCATTCCGCCCAAATCGTTGACGACGTACGAAGGTGGACCGGCCGTCGCGCTGCATGGCGGGCCGGGCGCGATCGGCGTTTTTTCGATCGCCGGCATCTAAGTTCGAGCGGCGGAACGCGCGTGCTCGGCGTCTACGTGCATCTCCCGTTCTGTCCGTATCTCTGCCCGTACTGCGACTTTGCCAAGTGGCCGCACCGCGCTAGCGCGGCGGCGCGCTACCTGACGGCGCTCCAAGGCGAACTCGCGGCCACCCCACCCGCTCCCGCCGCTACCCTGTTCATCGGCGGTGGAACGCCCAACGCCTACGACGCGACGGCGCTGACGGGGTTGATCGCACGCCTACTCGAGCACTTCCCGTCCCCGGTCGCGCAGCCGCGCGAGGTCAGCGTCGAACTGAACCCCGAGCTGGTGATGCCGGGAGACTTCGAGCGCTACCGGTTGGCCGGCGTGACGCGCATCTCGATCGGCGTGCAGTCGTTCGAGCCGGACGAGGTCGCGGTGCTCGGTCGCCGGCATAGCGCCGCGCAGGTACGCGCCGCGGTGCAGGCGGCGCGCGCTGCCGGCATCGGCTCGATCTCGCTCGACGTGATCTTCGCGATACCCGGACAGACGCGCGCCAGCTGGCGTCGCACGCTCGATGCCGCGCTGGCGCTCGACGTCGATCACATCTCGACCTACGGCCTCACGATCGAACCGCAGACGCCCTTTGCCGAGTGGGCGGCCCGCGAACCCGGGGCGTTCGCTTCGGACGCGCACGAAGCCGACCTCTACGGCGACGCGATGGCGGTGCTGCGCGCGGCTGGGTACGAGCAGTACGAGTTGAGCAACTTCGCACGGCCCGGCCATCGCTGCCGTCACAACGAAAACTACTGGGCCAACGGCGACTACGTCGGGCTCGGGGTCGGCGCGGCATCGTATCGGGATGGCGCGCGATGGGTCACGACGCGCTCGCTGGAGGCCTACCTGGCGGCGGTCGAAGCCGGCGCGGCGATTCCGCGCGAGACCGAGCGGTTGCTTGGTGCGCGCCGGGCCGGCGAAGCGGCCATGCTGGCGCTGCGCACCGCGCAGGGGGCCTCCGTCGTCGAGTTCAAAGAGCGCTACGGCGTCGATCTGCTCGACCGATACGCCGGTGAAATCGCCGATCTCCGTGCGACCGGGTTGCTCGAACTCACCGGCGAACATCTCCGGCTCACCGAGCGCGGCCGGTTTCTCGCCAACGACGTTTGCGGAGCCTTTCTAACATTCGACTAGGTAGTACGATCTCGGGAACGGTGCTCCGGGGCGCCTTCGTCGTGGTCTTCGGGGTGACGGGTTTCCTGCTCGGCCGCGAGGCCTACTTCAGCCTGTTCGCGCCGCACTTCGCAAGCCCGGCGCTGCAACTGGCGTTGTTGATCCTCGCGCCGGCGATCGGTGCGATCGTCGGCGCGTTGCTCGCGCCGCTCGCGCAGTCGATCTTCGAGAGCGAGCTGGAGGCGGTCGAGGGTGCGATGGAGCGCCTCTCGCCGGCCGAAATCGTAGGCGGTGCCGCCGGCCTGATCGTCGGTCTGCTGATTGCGTTCCTCATCAAAACGGTCGCCTTCGAGGTGATCAGCAGCCTCGGTCCCGGGGGAACCTACGTCGCGGTCGTGCTCTACCTGCTGGCCGCAATCTTTGCGGCCTATCTCGGGGCGCGCGTCGGGGCGCGATTGCGCGTCGTGCCGCTACCGGGACGCGCGGCGCCGAGCGGGACGCTCAAGGTCGTCGACACGTCGGCGATCGTCGATGGGCGCATCGTGGAGATCGTGGAGAGCGGTTTTCTGGAAGGACCGATGGTCGTGCCGCGCTTCGTCCTGCGCGAGCTACAGGCGATTGCGGATTCAGTCGACCCGCTCAAACGCACCCGTGGACGGCGCGGCTTCGACGTGCTCGCCAAACTGCAGGAGCGCGGCGCCTTCGAAGTGAGCGAACGCGATTACGACGATATGCCCTCCGGCGAAGTCGATGCGCGCCTGGTGCGCCTCGCGCAAGAACTCGGCGCCAAGCTGGTGACCAACGACTTCAATCTTAATCGCGTCGCGCACGTCGAAGGGGTCGGCGTGCTCAACGTCAACGAGCTGGCCAACGCGGTGAAGCCGGTCGTCTTGCCGGGCGAAGAGCTGCACGTCCACCTCACGCGCGAAGGCAAAGAGCTGCATCAGGGCGTCGCCTATCTCGACGACGGAACGATGATCGTGGTCGAGCACGGGCGCCGGTTGATCGGTGCCGAGATCGACGTGATCGTCACCAGCGTGCTGCAGACGGCAGCCGGGCGCATGATTTTTGCGCGGATCAAGCGCGACGGATCGGCGGCGTGAACGGGCGCTGGGGCGCAATCGTCGTCGCGGCCGGACGTGGCGAGCGCTTCGGGCGTCCCAAGCAGCTCCTGCCGGTCGCCGGGCGGCCGCTGGTCGCGTGGTCGTTACACACGTTTGCCGCGATGGCCGAGATTGCCGAGATCGTGGTGGCGACCGAAGCCGCCTGGCTCGATGCGATGCGCGCGGTGCTCGATGCGCTCGGCACGGCGATTCCGGCGACGGTCGTCGTCGGGGGCGCGACCCGGCAAGCCAGCGCGGCGAATGCGCTGCGCGCGCTCTCGGCGAGCTGCGACCACGTGCTGGTGCACGACGGCGCACGGCCGCTGGTGCGTGCCGACGACGTACGCAGCGCGATGCGCGCGGTGCGCGCCGGGTGCGGCGCGGTACTGGCAGCCCGTGCCGTCGATACCATCAAACTGGTGGAGCCGTCCACCATGCGCGTCCTCGAAACACTCGATCGGCAGCGGCTATGGGCGGCGCAGACCCCGCAGTTGGCAACCGTCGACGATCTTCGCCGCGCGCATGCGGCCGCCCGCAGCAGCGGGTTCGAGGCGACCGACGACGTCGCGCTGCTGGAACGCGTCGGAATCGACGTGGTCGTGGTTCCGGCGACCAGCGAAAACTTCAAAGTGACGCACCCGGAGGATCTGATGCGCGCCGAAACGCTGCTGCGCGAACGCCACGCCCTCGAGGCAACGCCATGATGCGCGTCGGCCATGGCTTCGACGCGCATCGGCTCGTGAAGGGCCGGCGGTTGGTGCTGGGCGGCGTCGACGTGCCGTGCGAACGTGGGCTGCTCGGACACTCCGACGCCGACGCGCTGGCCCATGCGCTGAGCGACGCGCTGCTCGGTGCGGCGGCTCTCGGCGACCTGGGCGGACGCTTTCCAGATTCGGATGCGCGCTGGAAGGATGCCGACTCGATGACCCTGCTGGCGGCCTGCGCGCGCGAGGTGCGCGCGGCCGGGTTTACGATCGCCAACGTGGATGCGACGATCGTGCTGGAGCGTCCCAAGCTCGCCCCGCACGTCGCCGCCATGCGCGCGCGCGTCGCGCAGGCGCTGACGCTCGACGTCGGCGCCGTCAGCGTGAAGGCGAAGACCAGCGAGGGGATGGGCTACACCGGCGACGGCAGCGGGATCGCCGTGCATGCCGTCGTGCTGCTGGAGACGGCGTGATCGAGGCGGATGCGCTGGCGGCTGCGATGCAGCGTTGGGGCGTTCTCGAAAACCCGGCGCCGGCGGCGGCGCTGCGCTGGATTGAGACCTTCCTCGCGGCCTACGGCGCGCAACTTGCGAGCCCCGAGGAGGCGCGCCCGCACGTGCTGGCGCTCCGGGCCGAGGCGACGCTGGTGCCCGCTCTGGAACTCGAACGCTTGCGCTCGCGCGACGCACTCTTCTTTCTCGACGCGGTCGCGCAGTACGTCGACCACCAGCCCGAACTGCGCGACCTTCCTCTGGCGCACGATCTTCCGGCGATCGGCGCGGAGTTCGGCATCGATGCCGGCGCAGCGCTGACCGCCGTGCGCATGGCGCTCACCGGCGAGCGCGAGGGCCCGCCGCTGGAACTGCTCTTTCCGCTGCTCGGGCACGACCGCATCCTAATCCGCATCGGGGCGGTCAACTCCAAGCTCCTCCACGGCCGCGGCCTCAACCCGATCGCGACCGGACCCGACGGCCGGCCCTTCGAGCCGCTCCGCGGCCAAAAGCCGGCGGCGCAGATGGAAGAAGAAACCCGCGGTTGACCCCGCAGGTTAGACTAGTCGCATATGCCTCGTCCCTTCACCACGCTGCTCTCCGACCTGCGTGCGCCGCTGGAGCGCGACCCTGCCGCGCGCGGCTGGCTCGACGTGGTGCTCTCGTACCCCGGCTTTCACGCCTTGCTGGCGCACCGCATCGTGCATCCGCTCTATCGCGCCGGCGTGCCGTTGCTGCCGCGCTGGCTCTCGCAGGTCGCCCGTTTCCTGACCGGCATCGAGATTCATCCCGGCGCAACGATCGGCCGCGGCGTCTTCATCGATCACGGCATGGGCGTGGTGATCGGCGAGACCGCGATCGTCGGCGACGGCTGCACGATCTATCAAGGCGTCACGCTGGGCGGCACCAGTCTTTCGCGCGTCAAGCGTCATCCGACGCTCGGGCGTGACGTGGTCGTCGGTGTCAATGCTGCGGTGCTTGGTGCAATCGCAATCGGCGACGGCGCCAAGATCGGCGGCGGCTCGGTAGTCGTGAAGGACGTGCCGGCGGGTGCGACCGTGGTCGGCGTGCCGGCGCGGATCGTCGCGCGCGACGGTAAACCGGTGCGCCTCGTTCCGGATCGACCGCGCGAAGATCTTCCCGATCCCAACGCCGACGCGCTCGCGCACCTGACGCGTGCGCTCGCGCAGTTGCGCGCCCGCGTCGAGCAACTGGAGCGCGACGACGAAGCCGGCGACGAGGCGTGGTCGTGGGTGATCTGATCCTCTACAACGCCCGCACCCGCGCGCTCGAACGCTTCGAACCGCTCGGCGACGAGGTTCGCATCTACGTCTGCGGGATGACGCCCTCGGCCCAGGCGCACCTGGGCCACGCACGGTCGTTTCTGTTCTTCGACGTCTTGCGCCGCTACCTCACCCATCGTGGCTATCGCGTACGCTACGTGCAAAACGTCACCGACATCGACGATCGCAGTATCGCGCGGTCGCTGGCGACCGGCGAGGATTGGCGCACGATCGTACGCGGCTATTACGACGAGTTCAAGGCCTCGATGGCAAAACTCGGCGTATTGCCCTTCGACGAGGAGCCTTACGCGACCGACTTTATTCCCGAGATCCAAACGATGATTCGCGAACTGCTCGCCAAGGGCCACGCCTATCCGTCGCGCGACGGCATCTACTACCGCGTGAGCAGCTTTCCGAACTACGGTGCACTTGCGCATCGCGACGTTGCCGAACTCGAAGCCGGCGCCCGCATCGAGATCGATGAGGAAAAGGAAGACCCGCTCGATTTTGCGCTCTGGAAGTTCGCGAAGGCCGGCGAGCCCAAGTGGCCGTTCGATCCGTACGGCGATGGCCGGCCCGGCTGGCACATCGAGTGCTCGGCGATGTCGCGTGCGTTGCTCGACCGCGAGGGACGCGGCTTCGACATCCACGGCGGCGGAGCCGATCTGATCTTTCCGCATCACGAGAACGAGATCGCCCAGAGCGAGCCGCTGATGATCCAGCCGCCGATGGCGAAAACGTGGCTTCACGGCGGGCTGCTGCTCTTCGACGGGAAGAAGATGAGCAAGTCGCTTGGCAACTTCGAGCCGATGAGCGCCGTGCTGGAGCGCTTCGACCCGCAGGCCATTCGCCTGTCGTTTCTGCAGACGGGATACTCGAAGGTCAAGAACTTCACCGAGGAGTCGATCCAGGCGGCACACGCTGCGCTGCTGCGCCTGCGCGCGGCCTATCGCATGCTGCACCAGCGTGCGGCGCCGCAGGCGACCGATCTGAGCGCGACCGGGTACGTG
>DAIDGS010000100.1 GCA_027459845.1 Vulcanimicrobiota bacterium
CAGCTGCATGGTGGCCGCGGCGATCGGTACATGACCCAAGAGGGGCGCGCGTTCAAAGCGCGCGTCGCCATCGCCGCGATCGCCGCGCGGGCGCACGCGCGGCTCTGGCCGGCCAATCTGTGGCGGATTCGGCGCGCCGAGATCGCGTTCCAGCTCTACGATTTTCGCGGGGACACCGACGGGCCGCGCAAGCTGGCAAAGGACGCGCTCGAGGGCATCCTCTACCGCAACGACCGGCTCGTGCAAGACGGGCCGGCGCCCCTGCCGATCGCCGACCGTTGCGGCGCGCGCATGGTGGTGACGGTGACGATCCTGGAGCTCATCGACCACGAGTCGGCGGAGAAGCTGCGTTTCAAATACGAGCGCGAGCGCGCGCGGCGAAAGGCGCGAGCCGCCTCGGCGCCGGCCGTGCGCACGAAATAGGCGTGCGGCATCCCGAGGAAAAGGACTCCGAGCCACCCCGGTGGATTCTCTCTCTCCCAGTGGACGAGATCGCTCATGGGTAAGTTGTCCGGATCTAGCCGTTCCATCGCGCCGCGGATCGCAGCCGTTCCGGTGCCGCGCGCGAATCGCACCCGCGACCTACCGCGAGTGTCGGCAGTCGACCCGCGGGACCCCGCCGAAATGGCGCGCCGCCGATCGCGCGTTGAAAGGGTTTGCCTAATGCCGATCTATCACGCCTACGGCCCAATCCGAGTGCGCGTACCGGCAAGGACGACCAAAAGAAGCGTCGCGCGCAAGCGCACGGAGCGCGCTTCGCACCGAGCGAACCGTTGATCGCCAAAAGGTTTCACGGAGCAGGCGCCGTAGCAATGGGCCCACGAGCGCTCCCAGCCGCAAGAGGGTCCCACAGGTACGGCATGCGCGCGCGTCCCGATCGCGAGAGAACGATCGAGGGCTGGTGCCCGTGGGGAGAACCTACGGAGAGGGGCTCCGCTTTAGCGAGCGGCAGCGAGCGCGACCATCGGGAGCAGTCAACAGGGACGGCTAAGCGATGAGCGGCGAGTACCCGCGTGTCGCGAACCGCTTCGCCACAATCCAGGCGGTCGTTCTTCGGACGCGCCAACTGCGCGGCGGCGCGCCTCCACTCGTTCCGGTGGAGTTCGGCGAGTCGATCGTCACCACGGCGCTGCGTGAACTTGACGGCGGCAAAATCGCCGTGCGCCCGAAAACGACGTGAAATTCGGAACACTCGTTCGGCGAAAGCAGGAGGCAAGCCGGCACCACGCCGACCTCATGCGTAAACGTGGAAGCGCACGCGCCGGTGATTATGCAGATGGCGTTCTGGCCACCCGAACGCCCGCTTTCCGCACCGCCGAGGCCGAACTTCATGCTCCGCCTGCTCTCACGGCTGAAAGACGAGCAGGCATTCGTCGCCCAAAGCTGCCGCTGCACCTATCCGGCCTGCGGCAAGTCCTTCGCTGACGGCTCGCTCTTAGCGCGGCACCGCTTCGTCGCCCACCAAATCCGCAGCTTCAACGCGGACTCGATGCGCCGGCAAGAAGCGCGGGACCTCGCGCGGCACCTCGAGCGCCAGAAGAACGCGCCCGAAGAGATTAGCCCGCGCATCATCCGCGAACGGCTCGACGCCGTCTACCCGCGGGCTGCCGTTCGACCGGGGCCGCTTGACCCAGGCGATCGCGAGGTCGTCCGACGCCGGCTCGTCTATCTCGTCACGACCGACCTGGCGCGCGAACTCGGCCGCACCCCAGCCGAACTCACCGTCGCAATCGCGCAGCTCGCAGCCAGCGCCCTGGAATCACCGGCCGACCGGCAGCGGCGCGAAGACCGCAAGCTCCAGGAGTTGCTCCATGCCTAAGCCGCGGAAGCCTAAAGCCGCTGCTCCTAAACGCCCACGCGGCCGGCCCTGTCTCCTGACCGAGGAGGTCCAGCAGGGCATCTGCGCAGCCCTGCAAGTCGCCGTCCCCTTGAAGTACGCCGCGGCCGCCAACGGCGTGGACGAGGACACCGTGGGCGGATGGCTCCGGCGCGGCAAAGCCGGCGAAGCCCCGTTCGAAGCGTTTTTCCAGGCGGTTACACGCGCGCGCGCGGCAGCCGTCGTTCACCTCACGACCCGCGCGCTTGGAGGCGAAAAAGGCTCGTCGCAGGCTACGTGGCTGCTCGAGCGGCGGTTCGAGGAATACCGGCAGAACTCGCGGGTGGAACATGCGGGGGACAGTTCGGCGCCGATCAAGATCGAGCACGCCTTGGACGGGCTGACCACCGAGGAACTGCGCCGGCTTGCCTCATCGTGACGGCTTCGACCATGAAGGACTCCACGCGATGAGCGAACTGCATCTCGACCCGGCGCGCTGGGCGCGCATCGAAGCGCTGCCGCTGCCGAAGGGCCTCGGCAACCTTGAACATGGCCTCTCCGCGGCGGCGCGCATCGCCTACTACGCGACGGGCGAGGTGACCGACCGCTTGGACTGCGTCTCGCAAGTCGCGCTGGGCTACCTGATTGGGCTGCAGGACAAGCTGCCGCGTGACTTGCGGCAGTCGCTCGGGTCGGTGGAGTACCGGGACGCGCTGCTGGCGACAACTCCCGAGGATGACGCGCGGCTCGTGTGGGTCGTGGCGCAGTCTGCGCGTCAAGCCGCGCTCCGCGCGCTAGCTTACGTTGGGCTCGGCGGCATGCCGGAAACGCTGGCGCTGCGTGCCTGTTCCCCCATCGTCGATAGCGCCACAACCGTTTGCGCTCGGAGCGCGGCCCTTGCCGCCACTAAAGCGGCCTACGACCGCGCCGATGCCGCTGCCGACGCCGCCGCCAACGCCTACGCCTACGCTGCCGCCTACGCCCAAGCCGCGGCCTACGCCGCCTATCTCGCTGCCGACGCCGCCGCCGCCAAAGCCGCAGCCTACGTCGCCTTCTTTGCTGATACTTGCTACTCCGCCGCCGCCGTCGAATGGCGGCACGCGATCACGACGCTCCGCACGTTGCTCAGGCTCCCAACGTGACGGCAACGCTGGTTTCGCCCGAACTCGCCGAGAAGGCGCGTGAGGCGCTCGCGCGTCGCGACTTTTCGGCCTTTTGCGCGTGGACCGATCCGCGCTACATCCGAACGCGCCATACGAAGGCCATCTGCGAGCACCTGCAGGCGCTGGCCGACGGGCACATCCGCAAACTCATGCTGTTCATCCCGCCGCGGCACGGGAAGACCTATCATGCCTCGGAGCGCTTCCCAGCGTACTTCGAGGGCGTGCGCGGCGGTCGTGCGGACGTGATTCTCGCCTCGTACACGATCGACCGGGCGCGTGCATCGTCTCGGAAGGCGCGGCACATCATGCGCGAGCCGAGTTGGCCCTTCCTGGACGTGCGGCTCGACCCGGAATCGCAGGCCGTCGACGAATGGCGCACGCAGGGCGGTGGCGTCGTTAAGGCCGCCGGCGTCGGCGGATCAATGACCGGCTTCGGCGCGCACCTGCTCGCGATCGACGACCCGATCAAAGGCCGTGCCAGCGCCGATAGCCCGAAACTGCGCGAAGCTCAGTGGTCCTGGTATCTTGAGGTGGCGCGCACGCGGCTCGAGCGGGATGCGCGCGAGCTGCTGGCGACGACCCGCTGGCACTCCGACGACATCGCCGGCCGAATCCTCAACACGCCGGCGGCGAAAGACTGGACGGTGCTGCGCCTGCCGGCGATTGCGGAGGCGGACGACCCGCTGGGCCGCGCCATCGGCGAAGAACTCGCGCCGGAGTTAGGTCTGACGTTGCCGCGGGTCGAGCGGGGCGAAATCTCATCGCGCGGCTTCGCGGCGCTCTATCAAGGCTCGCCGCAAATCGACTCGGGCAAGGTCTTCCGGCGGGAATGGTTCCGCTACTACGACGTCGCCGGCGCGAGTCTCACCCTGCGTTCGGCGGTCGGCTTGCCAGCCGTAACCTATCCGATCTCGGCCTGCATCGTGTTCCAAATCGTCGATCTGGCGACCTCACTCGAAAGTTCGGCCGACTTCACGGTCATCGGCACGTTCGCCCTCACGCCGCGGCTGGATCTTCTCGTGCTCGACATCGCGCGCGAGCGCATCGAGGGGCCACGGCAGCTCGCGTTCTTGCAGGCGCTCTATGCCAAGTGGCGCTCGGGGCGCATCGGCATCGAGGCTGTGCAGTACCAGATGGCGTTCGTGCAGGCGGCCGTTGCCGCCGGCTTGCCCGCGGTGCCGATCAAACGGGGCCACGAAAGCAAGGAAACTCGTGCCTGGACGATTGCGGCGCGATACGAAGCGGGCAAGGTCTTTCACCCGCGCTTCGCGCCGTGGCTGCAAGACCTCGAGGCCGAACTGCTGGCTTTTCCGGTGGGCGAGCATGACGACCAGGTCGACGTCCTTAGCGACGCCGGCGCGGTGGTCGCCGAGCGCGAGGTGAAGGCCAACCCGCACGGGGCGTTTGTCGCGTGAACCGCATGTGCCATACGGCCGAAGGGCAGTCGAAGCGGGCGTTCGCGAGCTTTGACGAGGCGATGGAGGTCGTGGTGCGGATGCGCCAGGCGGTGCATTGTTACCGCTGCCCCGAGCACGGCTGGCACCTAGGATCGAATCGGTGAGGCACGCTCACCACCATCACCGGCTGCGCCTCAAGCGCGTCTCGGCTCGCGGGGTGAAGCACGCTTCGAGTCCGCACGCCCGGAAGATCATCCTCTCGGCGCACCGGATCGCGGCGGTGAAGCGGCCGGCGCGCCGCAAGTGGACGGACGCCGTAGCCCATCAGAAGCTGCGTACCTTTGGCGTGCCGCGGGCCGGGACGCACGTCACGCACCTGCACGCCAAGAAGGCCAAGAAACCGAAGAAGGCTCGTCACGCTCACCACGCGCGCAAGGCTCGCCGCTAGCCGGACACGGCCTAATCCGGCGCCCGGCAACTAGGGCGAATCGTCCGAGCATGGATTCTCTGCGCGACGAGGCGCTAGCCGAGCCCGAAAGCCAACCCGTCCTCAAGACCTTTCCGGCTCCCGCCTACGAGCCGGAAACCGACGCCTATGCGGTCGACGACGCTCAGAACCCCTACCGGCAGTTCTACGAGTCGGTCCAATCCGGCGCGCGGGTGACGTTGCAGCTCGCCTGCGCCGATGGCCGGCGCGAGCAGATCGCGCTCAACGAAGCCGACTCGAAGCGTTGGGTCGAATGCGAGCTGGAGGATCGGATCGCCTTCGCAAACGGGAAAATCTACGAGCGCCGGCGCCAGACCGCGCGCAGCGCGCTTGCGGCACTGCGGGAACGCGGCGCGACCATCGCGCAGTTGACCCCCGACGAAGAGGCGTGCCTGCGCGAGTTCGGGCTCATCGAGGACGTGCAGATGCCGCTGCCCGATGGCGGCTACGCCCAGTCCCCAGCGCTGCGCGAATCGAAGTTGCGCGAGGACGGCTTCTGGGATGGCGGATTCGACGGCGCGGAAGGTTCGTCGTACACGGCGCCAACCCAGCGCGAATATCTGCCGCAAGGCGGTCCGCAAGGGCAGCAGCAGATGATCTCCGACGTCTGGCAGGCGCAGGCGAAGTGCTACTGGGCCTGGACGCACGACCCGCTTGCGCGCGCAGCCTGCGAGCTGGTCGCCGACTTCGTTCTCGGTCGCGGCGTGAGCGTGATTGCGAACGACCAGCGCGTGCAGCTGGTGATCGACGAGTTCCTCGCCCGCGATGGCTTCCAGGAACGGCTGCACGAAATCGCCGTCTCGTTGAGCCGCGATGGCGAGCTGTTCCTGCGCTTCTTCCCGCTTGGCGACGGGCGCACCAAAGTCCGATCGCTGCCGCCGGAGACGATTTGGGAGATTGTCACCGACGCCGAAGACCCGCTTACGGTCTACTGGTACGTCCAGCGGTACAACACGCGCTATGTGCTCTTCGCGCCGCCAGGACTCGAAGCGGCGCAGATGCGCTGGATCGATCGTATGATTCCCGCCGCCGAAGTCGTGCATATCAAGATCAACGCTAAGGAGTCGGACGTGCGCGGGCGCAGCGACATGTTCCCGGCGCTCGGCTGGATGAAGCGAATGCGCGACTACTTCGATGCGATCATTCAGAAAGAGTACGCCAACGCGGCCTATCAGTGGTGGTATCAGATCAACGGCGGCGCGGCGGACATCGCTCGGATCGCGAGCACCGTGATTCCGACCGAGCGACCGATGCCGGGCTCCTACTTCCTGTCGAACGACCAAGTGAAAATCCAGGCGGTCAACTCGCAGATTCGCGCGGTTGGCGGCCAGTACAGCGCCTACGACGCGCTGCTCAACCATATCTCGCTGCCGTTCGGCCTGAACAAGACCTACTTCGGTGCCGACACGCACACCAACCGCGCCTCGGCGCTCGTCGCCACCGAGCCGACCGCGAAGCATTTGGAGAACCGTCAGGAAATCATCGGCTACGCCTATCGGTGCGTGATCGATCGCGTCATCGGCGAGGCGCGCAAGCACGCGCTGCCGATTCTGAACGGCGTGACCGATTGGGGCTTCAAGACCTCCTTCCCGTCGATCATCAAGGCGGATGCCGCAGCGCGCGCGCAGATGATTCGCCAAGGTGAGGCGAGCGCGTACTTCTCCAAAAAGACCGCGGCTGAGTACTTCGCCGGAGAGGCTGAGATCGAGGACTACGACTTCGATACGGAGATGCAGGGCATCCAAGCCGAACTCGGCCAGGACCCGCGCAAGCTGATTGCTCACGACATGGCGCAAGTCGCTAAGGGCACGCCGCAGCGGGGCGACATCGCCTTCAACCCTGGCGAAGTGCCCGACCCCGATCTCGCCCCGAAGCCAGCGCCAACGCCGGCGCAAGCGTCGCCGACTTCGGCGGTCGGAGCGGCAAAGATTCGCAACGAGCAAGGGCCCGGAGGGGTCAACGATCGCTCCACGATGGAGAGCGACGAGGCGTTTCACGAGGCTGCCCGCGCGCGCGGAGCGGTCGTCATCATCCCATAGCTACGAAAGGACTTTGGACGAAATGCTACGAGTTCGCGACCCGCGCGGCGACCAAAACGCCGGCGCAACAAACGCTCAAACCGGAACGCAGCACCAGGGCGGCTTCATCGATCTCGCCGGCGTCGACTTGGGAAACGGAACCGCTGCGCTGCCGACGATCGCCGTCGCGCGGACGACGACCACCGTCGCGCCGTCGACGAGTTCGGTGCAACTGCTCCCGGCCGACGTCACCCGCCTCGCCGCGACCGTCGTCAACGAGGACTCCGCGAAGAACCTCTACATCGGGGTGAACGGCGCGGCCGCGGTCGTCGGCACGAACACGGTCAAGCCGAAGGCGGCGTTCAACGTGCCGGCTCCGGTCGTCGCCGGGCAGGTGAACGGGATTTGGGATGCCGGGGCAACGCAAGACGCCTCGATTCTCGCGACGACGGCCTAACCATGCGGCGCTGGCGCTGCGAGCGCGGCCATATTACCTGGGCGCACAGCGAGCCGGCCGCGTGCGCCTATCTCGTCTGTCGCTCGGCAATCTTCTGGGAGGTTTTGCGCGGATGATTCAGCCCAACTGGGACCTGGTCAAGATCGACGTGGAGGCGCTGCCCGAGCAGACCTCCGGCGGCATCATCTTGCCGCAGGATGCCCAGAAGCTCTTGGACGAGGGGCAGATCGTGGCGATCGGGCCCGATGTCGCGCGGCACGCAGTCGGGCAGCGGGTCGTCTTCGCACGCTACGCCGGCTCGTGGGTCAAAGACGGCGGCAAGGACTACCTGCTCATCGAGGAGCGCGACCTTCGGGCGGTGGTTTCGTGAGCGCTCCAGCAACCGCACGGCTCGACTTCGATACGCTCTACGGCGAGATCGCGCGCCGGTCGATGCGGAAGGCCGAACTGCTCCGCGCGAACCCGCACATCTACGAGGTGATCGAGAAAGTCGTCGCCGGCGTCGAGCGGTTCTGCACGGTGCATCAGGTCGGTCCGGCGGACGTGCGCGCGACCGGGTTCCTAAGTCCCGAAGGCAAAGTCGTCATCTCGCTGCGGCGCGCCTAGTTCGGTCGCAGCCGCGCGTCACGGCGTATACTGGCCTCTCCGGTGCGATCGTTAAGCCTGGCAATCGGTCTTGCGCGCGATGAGAGCGGTCGCTGGCACTACCTGTTCACCTGGGTGGAGTGCCGATGCTCGGGCGATGCGATGCGCCTCACCCTTGAGCTTGCGCCGATCGTGGCGCTCGTTTTGGCGAGCATGAACTAGGCCCGGACACGGACGCCCTCCTGCCTCTGGGCGCGCAGGGAAGCAAGGGCGTCGATATGGCAAAATCGCAGGTCGCCGCGACGATTCACGCGCAGTTCCGGCGCAAGTACGGCATCCCGCCCAAAGGCAAAGGGCCGCATCCGCCGTCGTCCTACGGTCTTCCGCTGCCGCCGGCCGGCCATCCGATGGCCGTGAGCTTCGCCCGAGCGGCTCTGCGGCGCGCGCACCAGGCGACGAACTACCGCACGTCCGACGTCGCCAAGCAGGTCCGCAAAGCCAAGGCTATCCTGGCGAAGCACAACCGCAAAAATGTCGAGTCGGCCACGGCCGTCGCGTGCGACCTGCGCGAGCGCATCAGCGCGCGGGATGCGTACCGCGAGGCGAGCCAAGACGGCTCGGTCGTCAAGAACGTCGTGCTGCTGCGCGCTGGCCCGGGCAACTCCGCCGATCGCCACTACTATACCGAGGCGTGCATCAAAGACGCCGCGCAGTCCGGGATCTTCGAGGGCGCGCAAGCCTATCTCGACCACCCGAGCACGATCGAGGAGCAGACGCGCCCGGAACGCTCGGTGCGTGATCTGGCCGGCTGGTACGACCACGTCGAGGCGCGCCCGTACACCGACCCGGAGGTGGGCAAGACGGTCGCGCTGTTCGCAGACTTCCACCCGGCGGTGGGCAAGCCGGATGTCGCGACGCTGGTGCAGACCTCGATGGAGTATCACAAGAGCTTCCCGCGCGCATCGTTCGCCGGCCTGAGCATCAACGCTCGGGGCGACGGCAACGACGAGCAGATCGAGTTCCGCGGCCAGCAGTGGCAAGCCGTGAACCGCATCGCGGAAGTCGACTCAGTAGACATCGTGACCCGTGCAGGCGCCGGGGGCGCCATCATTCCGCTCAAGGAGAGTAACCGCATGAAAAACCAGGACAACCTACAGCTGACGATCGACGTGGAGTCGGTCCGCGGCGGTGTCAAATCGCTCCTTGAGGCGGCCAAGTCTGCCTTCAAAGAGCGTCTTACCGAAGCGGGCGCCACGCTCACGCCCGAGGACGACGCCGAACTCGATCGCAAGCTCGGCATCGTCGACGGCGGTGCAATCGACCAGGTGCTCGATAAGGCGACCGGCGTCGCCGACGAGCCGGACGAGGACGAAGACGAAGAGGACGACGAGGGCGCGACGTTGACCACGCCGACCACGCCGACCGGCGTTTCGGACGACGTCGACGACATGAGCGAACAGGAAGCCAAGGATGCGCTTCGCAAGGAGCGCGCCGCGCGCAAGGAAGGCGAGGAAAAGGCACGCGCCGGCGAGGCGAAGATGGCCGAAGCTCGGCGCATCACCGCGCGCGTGATGGCCGACGAAGTGCTGGCCGAGTGCAACATCCCCGAGACGTTCCGGCCGCGCCTTCGTCACGAACTCATGCGCGAAGGCCACAAGTCCAAGGCCGAGATGACCAAGGTCGTCAAGGACTTCGACCTCGCCTACATTCGCCCGCGGCTCGAAGGGACCGGCGTCGCCGGCTTCCGTGAGGCTGCATCCGCTGCCGCCGGCGGCAACTTCACCTTCGAGGAGAACTAAATCATGAGCATCATCACCTCCAATCCGTCCAAGCCGCGCCGCACCGTTCGCGGCAAAATCGCTGCGGCCGTCGACCTCACGGTAACGCCGCCGTATAGCGGAGCGGTCGCCGGGCAGATTCAGGCCGGCGAGCTGCTCTACCTCACGGCGAATCACGCGGTCGCCTCGCTCGCAACGGCCGGCACCTCGAACGCCAACGCCGCATCGTGCGTCGGCGTCGCCGACGACGTCTACCCGGTGCAGTTCACCGATGGCGTCACGGGCAGCCCGGTCCCGCCTGGCGACGCGAGTCAGGTCATGGTTCAAATCTACGAAGACGGCGACCACCTCTTCGAGACGACCGCGGCCGACGTGTACAACGCATACGACGTCGTGTACCTGGGCGCAAACGGGCGCACGATCTCCAAGACGGCCACGGGCAGCGCGGTGGGATACGTCTCGCCCGACCAGCGGCAGTCGGCCGGCCTGCAAGTGCAGCCGGTGAAGCTCCCCATCACCGGGGGTTCCGGTGTCATGATCTACATCCGCATCACGCCGGCGCTGGCGAAGTAGGAGGCAACCATGCTCGACAAACTAGACCTGGGGGCGATCGAACAGTCGGCCTCCGTCGCCATCCGCCAGCGCGAAATCTTCGCTGCGAAGGCGAATGGCTGGGTCACGCGCGAGGCGCGTCGCTTCAGGGAGACTTTCGGGTACGACCCGATCGTCGAGTTCAAAAAGTCCGGCTTCTCGCTGCGCGCCGTGGAGCGTCAACTCCGCGAGCGGAAACTGCGCGAAGATCAGACGCAGAGCCAACTCTACGCGCTGACCACCGGCTTGGTGACGATGGACCTCTCCACGAAGTACCAGACGGTTCCGACCGTCTATCGCGACGTGGCCGACATCCGTCCCAGCACCAAGTCCGAAGAGAGCTACTTCCCGCTGCAGGGCACCGACGTTCCGACGCCGCTGGCCGACAACGAGGAGGCTCCCAGCTCGGGACTGGCCGGCGTGAATACCCGGATCAAGAACCATCGCTTCGCGCGCATCCTCGAGTTCTCGCGGACGCTCGAAGAGGACGACCAGACCGGCCAAGTGCGCGCGGTCGCGTCGAACCTCGGGCAGCGCATGGCGTATGCCGAGGAGCTGCACTGGGCGACGCAGTTGGTGAGCGCCTACGTGGCGGGTAACATCCGCACGGCCGGCGGCATCATCCCCGACATGAACGTCGCGGGGCAGGGCGGCAACGATCCGAACTACGGCGGCCCGGTGTGTACCGCTTCGGCGGTGACCCGCGACGCGATCGCCAACCTGTTCACGGCGGCGGACTACGTCACCGATCTCGAGGGCAACCTCGGGCTCGTCACGGTGGATACCGGCGTATTCGCCAACGCGGACAAGCTCACGGTCAAGACCATCTTGGCCTCGGAGTTCAACCCGGCAACGCCCTCGGCGACGGCTAGCGTCACCCCGGGCATCTACGCCGAGAACCCGCTGAAGGACATCTTCCGGGCGGTCTACACGCGGTTCTTCAAGTACTTCACCGGCTCGACGCTCGCGGGCTCGGGCAACGTGTGGTTCTTGGGTGAGGCGGGCTCGATCGGGAGCTTCCAGGACCGCACCGCACTCTCGGTGACCCAGGAAAGCCCGCTGGCGGGCAAGTCGTGGGAAGCCAAGATGAGCCGGTATCAGGTCGAGCGGCGCTTCGGCGCCGGCGTCACGATGCCGGAGTTCGCGCTCCGCGGCAACTAGCGCGAAAAAACAGGGGCAACCAAGTGGGGTCTAGCGGACACGTTAGGCCCCACTTCTTTTCCCGGCCGTCTAAAGAGCCCACTATGCCGCGAAAACTTCACCTGCCGCCCACCGAGCAGAAGGCGCGCGATCCGATTCAGAGCCTGAAGAACGACGGGCTCGGCGATCTCGCCGACATCCTGCAGGGCGCAAACGACCCGCCGCCGCGGGGCCCGACTCGCGCCGTTCGCCAGGACACCGCCGATGGGCTGGCCGCGCTGCCGCAACTTTTAGGGGCGCTGCCGCCCAAAGCGCCGGCCGCCTTTACCGGCCTTACCGCAGCGCAAACGCGCGATGACGACTCGCCGATCGTGCGCGCGCCCGACGCGATGGAAGGCGTGACCACGCGGCTCGGCGCGCGGTACTGGGTGACCAACAAGCGCTTTCCGTGGGCAAAGGACGCCCTGGGTAAGTCGATGACGTTCACGCGCTGGTACTTCCGCGAGCGCGTGCTCGTCGACGTCTTCCCGTCCGCGACGCCGTCTGCGCGCCGCGAAGTCGAGCGCCGGCTCAAGACGCTCTCGGCGCATTCCGAGAAGATCGGATACTTGCCGATCGTGCGCGGCGCGTCGGTGCCCGAAGACGTCTTCGCACGGCTGCTTCAAGGCGAACATTTCCCGCTCTTCGAGCGGCAGCGACAGGGGGTGCTGGCATGATGATGACGTGCGAGGTCTGCAATCGCGAGTTCCGCGGTAAAGTCGGCCTGGGGATGCACAAGCTACGCGCGCACGAACGCAACTGGTCGACTCGTTCGAAGAGCCGCTAGACGATGGTCACTCTCGACCAGGTTCGCACGCAGATCAGCGATCGGCCGCAAATCTGGCCGGCGCAGTCTGATCCGCCGGAACTGATTGGCACGGGCGACGGCGTCGCGACGATTTTCGGGCTCCGGTTCGAAAACAGCATCCCGGGCACGCTCACCCTCTACACCGCACCGGCCACGACTGCGGGATCTGGCGCGGCGCCGGTGTGGACGGCTGTTTCAACGCAGCCTTCGATCATCGTCGGAACGACCTCGGAGACGGAGGTCGCCGCGCCGGGCGGCGCGACCATCACGCCCGTCTCGATGGCGAACATCGTCGCCGGCGCGAATCTGCTGATCGATCAGGCTCCGAATCAAGAGATCGTCACGGTCGCATCGGTCACCGGCACGACCTTCACCGCGAACTTCGCACTAGCCCACGCCGTTGGGTTCACGATCGCCGGCGCGCCGCCGTACATCGTGGGAGCGCCGAACGCCGGCACGAACGGCACGATGGCGACGAACGCCATCATCACTTTTGCCGAGGCGCCGGCCGCGGGCGTTCAAATCGGCGCGCGCTGCCAGCTCACCGCGTTCTCGGACACCGACCTGGAGGCGTACCTCACGCGCGCCCAGGCGCTCTACGACGACGACGTCTCGGTGCTCAAACGCACCCAGTACGACATCCTCGACGTGCTGGCGATGGATTACGACCGGCTGATTATCCTGGCCCAAGGCGACTACCGCAAGGACCCGTCGATCTATCGCGACTCGCTCCAGCAGCTCAAGGCCGAACTGCGGCAAGACCTCTTCGGTGGGCCGGTGGCCGGCACGGCAATCCCGCAACTCTTCATCGGGGCGTCGCTGCAGGGGCGCTACACGCCGCTGCGATGATCGTGCAACTCAACGGCACGTCGCTGGCCGAAGCCCGACGCGCGAGCCAGCGGTTTGTCGAACGGACGAACTCTACCTCGTCGATCGACGACCCTAAGCCACGGCGCTACCGGCTGGAGGACCGTGCCGCGGCCTTGGAGCGCGAGCGGATGCGCGCGAAAGTCTCGGGCACGCGGCACCTGCGCGAACGGATGCTGGGCGTTCTCGATGCTTGGCGCGCGGGAATCGTCGCAGCCTTTCGGGTGCGTGAATCGGCCACGGCAGCCGAGGTCGACACCGAGTTGGACGCGGCCGTTGCGGCCGGCATCATGACCCCGGCCGAGCGGGATGCTTTGGTGGCGCGTATCAACGCGGCGCTGGAAAAAATGGACCCGGCCGAGTTAGAGCAGGCGTTTGCCGAGGTGCAGCGCGACCTCTACACGATCGGGGTCGCATCGGCCCGCAGCGAAGTCGGGATTGCCTGGGACATCCCGCCGGAAGCGGCGCTCAACGCGCTCGGCACCATGACGATTCCGTTCGCGCGCAAGATCGTAGAGCGGGAAGTCGCAGCCATTCAGGACGCCTTGAAAGCAGGGCTTGCGGCCGGCGATAGCATCCCGTCGCTGCGGGAGCGCATCAAGAACACGCTCGACGATGGGATGCACGTCTACGACGATAGCGGCACCCTCACGCGCGTGGTGCCCACCGATGCCTGGGCTGAAACCGTCGCGCGCACCGAAGTCTCGCGCGCGATGACCGCGGGGCTGCTGGACGTCTACTTCGCCGCCGGCGTGGCGCGCGTGCAGTGGATTGCCGCCGAGGACGAACGCACTTGCCCGGTATGCGACGACCTCGACGGATCGATCGTTCTGCTCGGCCAGCAGTTCGCAGACGGATCGAGCGCGCCGCCCGAACACCCGAACTGCCGCTGCACGATCGTCTCGGTGCCATCATGACGCCGGTGCCGCCGAACATCAGCCGCAACCCGATCACGCCCGGCTCGGCGCAGCAGGGCAGCTTTGCCATCTATCGGCGCGACCCGAAGACGCAGCAGTACCTCGTTTCTGGGCCGTTTCACTGCGACCGAATTCCGATGAGCGGCTCGCTCGTGTCGGTCGATCGCGCAAATCAGCTCGTCGCCGTCGACGAGCAAATCTTCCTTCCGCCTTCGACGGTGATCGACGCCCGATCGACGGTGCAGGAGGTGCGGACCGGCGAGCACTTTACGGTGGTCTACGTGCGCCGGTGGAGCGATAAGGTCGTCGTGTCGCTCAAGCGGGTGGCGCCGGCATGAGGATCATCGGCACCCTTCAAGGGGCAGACGTCGTCTTGGGCAAGCTCAAGACGCAGCTCGCGCACTTGCAGAACCTCGACGTGCCGCTGCTGCAGTCGGGCGTTGTGGTGCGCGACGCGGCCGTGCAGCGCATCAAGGATCAAGGCGGCGACCAGCACTGGATTCCGAACAAGCGCGGCGGCCACACCGGCATACTGACCGGGCGCATGATGGGATCGATTGCGGTCGGGCGGCCGGAAGGCTCGAGTATCTCCGTCTCGACGAACGTCCCGTATGCCCGGTACTTTCAGGAGGGCACCGGGATATTCGCCGGCCACCGGCCCTGGAAGGTCACCGCAAAGAGCGGCAAGATGCTGCGGTTCGTGGCGGGCGGGAAGGTCTTCTTCCGCCGATCGGTGACCATTCCGGGCCAGCCTCCGCGCCCGTTCCTGCTCATCGGTGAGGCGCAGCGCGAGCGCATCTTCGCGATCTTCTCCGCCTGGTTGAACGCAGCATGATTCCGGCGCAGTCGACGTGGCAAGTCCTCGAAGACCAGCTGGTCGCGATCGTCACCGATGCGACGGCTTCTGGGGGCGTCTTAGGCGTGCAGGCGAATCCCGATGGGACGACCGGCGTGCAGCTCGTCGAGCGCAACGCGCCGCCCGAGCAGAACGTCTTTCCTAGTGTGGGCATCATGGCGGTCGGGTCCGAGGACCGCGCGTCGGCCTCGAACGCCCACGACATCCTCAACACCTTCACGATTATCCTAAGCGTCCGGGTGGCCTTTTCGGCGACCCAACCGGACACGGGCGCGGCTGCCCTCACGCTCCTGCGAGAATACCAAAACGACGCCCAGGGGAATGGCCTGGAGCCGCTCTTGCGGACCAACGTCACGCTCGGCGGCCTGTGCTCCTGGTCCTACCTCAAGCGGATGGAGCGGTACGTGCTCAAGACCGAGGCGGAAGCCTCAGACGCGATTGCGACGGCAATCTACACCTTCGAGACGATGAGCGCCAATGTGAGGATATTTTGAACATGAGAATACGGTTTCAGCCCCAGCGCGGCACGCCCGAGGTCGAGTTGCGGGACATCAAAGGCGGTCATCCGCTCGCGAAGTGGAGCAACGGCGAAGAGGTCGAGATTGCGCCCGGCACGCTCGTGCCGTTTCAGCCGGACGGCAACCCCGTGCGATCGGTCGACGCTGCCGAGGCCATCTTCCGCCACGGGCCGGCCTTCGTAGATGCGACCACCGGCAAGAACCCGCTCTACGTCTGCGCCGACTGCGGTGCGGACGCGCTCGAGGAAGGGTTCACCGATACGCACCGGATGCAGTTCCAGTACTTCACCAAGGACAACGGACGCCGGCTCTGCTCCGGCTGCTGGCTTGCCGCGCACCCGGCCTACGTGGTCGAGTTCCGCAAGCACGGCTTCCCGAGTCAGGTCATCGCTCGCGGCGAGCGCGCCATCTTCACGCCGCACGCTCCCACTACGTACCCCGTTGCAAGCGAGGATGACGAATCATGAGTCAACAGGCACCTTCCGGCGAACTCATTACCCTTGGCATCGGTCCCGAGACGACCTACGGGACGCCCGTCTCGCCAACGGTCTTTCTGATTCCGTCGACGGACGGCCTCGATGGCACGAACGAACTCGTCCCGCGTCCGGGCGCACGTAAGCGCGTTGGTCAGACCGAGCCGCTCACCGGGCTCTTCACGGGCAAGGGGAATATCCAGGTCGAGGCCGACCCGGACTCGCTCGGCTCGCTGCTGCTGCTCGCGTGCGGCGCCGAAGCCATCGCGGTCAACGCAAACAACCCGAGCGCGCAGACCGTCGCGACCACGCTAGCCTCGTCGATTCCGGCCGGATTCCAGCTCGCCACGCCGGTAGCCATGACGAACATCGTCAAAGGCCAATCGCTCACGATCGACACGGGCGGCATCCAGGAAACCGTGAACGTGCGCGCCGTCTCGGCGACCTCGTTCTGGGCCTACTTCAAGTACCCGCACTCGTCAGGTGTCACGATCGCGAACGCCGCGGTCGTGCCGGCCTACAATCACACGTTTTCGCTCGCATCGCCGCGCCTCTCGTTCACCGCACAACAGAACGACGTGCTCTCGGCGAAGAACGCCTTCGGCTGCAAAATCGCGCAACTGAGCTTCAAGGTAAGCCCGAAGACCGTGCTCGAAGCGATGGCGCAGATCGAGTATCAGGGCGAAGCGGCAGTCGGGTCGCCGACGTCGCCCACATTCTCGACGCTGCAAGGCTTCATCTTCGAGACGGTCGGCAACTCGGTGAGCTTCAACGGCGGCACGCTCGATCAAGCCGTGCAAGGCTTCTCGATCGACGTGAACACCGGGCTGATCGTGCAGTATCCCAAGTTCGGCAACGGCCGCTACCGCGGGCAACTGCCAGAGGCGGTCACTAAGGTGACCGGCACGCTGGATCTCGCCTTCGAGAGCGACACGGCGCTGCAGAGCTTCTGGGGCCAAATCGGATCGACCGGACCGCAGTCCGACGTGCTGCCGGTGCCGCTCAACTTCACCTTCGCCTCGAACGACATGGTCAATACGGCGGTAGCCTACGGGCTGCAGATGATCCTGCCGAAGGCGAAGTTCGAAGATGCGCCGGTGGCGCGCAAGGTGGGCGACTACCTGAAGCAGACCGTGAAGTTCACGGCCTCCGAGTCGATCAACGGCGCAGGGGACGACGTGCAGTTCGTCCTCACGAACGCCTCGTCTGCGGCCTCGTTCTAATGGCGAGCGCAGAACGTCGCCGCCGCGCCGGTGCCGCGGGAGTCTTCGACGAGGACGAAGTCTTACGCGCTGCGCCCGCGAAGGCGCCGAAAGCCCCCAACAGCGGGCCGCAGGAGCAAGCGGAGATTCTTCGCGGCAAGCAGTTGGAATACGCCTGCGAGGGCGGACGCCGGCTGTTCGTGCCGACCGAGTTCACGATCGGCGACATGATCCACAAGCGCGCGATGGAAGACTTGCACGCCTTCGCGTACCTGGTCGTTACCGAGGTGCAGATGATCTCGAGTCTCGACTTGGCGTCGCAGCCCGAGCGCATCTTTGCCAAGGAAAACGAGCCGTACCTTTTGGTGACGTTGCTCGCGTCGAACGTGCGCGACTTCCTGCGCCGAATCGTGCTCAAGGTGGCGTGGGTCATCAATGACAAGGGCGATCGGGAGCGCGCGACGGCTGCCGACTTCGATGGGCTCGACGACGCGGCTGCGTTCGAGATTGCGGCGCGCCTGTTGAGCCGATGGGTCGAGGGACTCGCCTCAAAAAACCGCCAGAGGACGGCCCAGGGTTAGCTTCGGTCTGCGCCGTCCTCTTCCACGCCTTTGGCTGGGACAAGGAAACCGTTTTCGCGCTGACGCCCAGCGAAGCGGAGTTATGGGTCGGATGCGCGCGCGCAGAGCAGCGCAATCACGCAGAGCTGAATGCGTTCGCACTCCGCGAGGCGGCGGTCGATCTCCTGAAGGACCTTGGACTGGTGAAGTAAGGCATGGCGAACACCTCTACCGATAACCTGGCCGTTCGGATCACCGCAATCAACGATGGGGCGACTGCGGTGCTCGAAGACGTGCGCGCGCGGATCGCGCTCATCGAGAAGGACCTCGGCGGTCTTGGTGCGGCATCGCTTGCGAGCACGGCACCGCTCAAGGCAAGCGCAGCCGAAACCGCCGCGGCCATGACGGTGACGGGCGCAGCGGTTGATAAGACGGGCGAATCGGTCAAGCGCGCCGCGGAGCAGGCGGTGCTGGCCGGCGGCGCCTTCAACGATTTGAAGGGTGTCGCGGAAGACCTCTCGTCGCACGTCCGCACCACCGAAATGGCGTTCGGCGCGCTGAACCTGAAGACCGGGCAGGCTGCGGTAAAGGTCAACGGCCTCTTGCAGCTCTTCGCCGGCTTCGGCTCGGCTGCTGCGCCTCTTGCTGCAGCGGCTGCGGGCATCGTCGGGATATTCGCTGGGTTCGAAGTGGCGAAGAACGCGGTGACGGCGGCCGCAACGCTCCAGCAGTCGATGATGCTGCTCGGACAAACGGTGAAGAATCAGGGCGGCGATTGGGGCGCGCTCTCGTCCAAGGTGAAGGCGTTCGCGGACCTTCAAGAAGAGACGACGACGCAGTCGAATGTCGCAGTCATCGACTCGATGCGCCTGCTCACCTCGGGCGGCATGTCGCTGTCCGACGCGATGAAGAGCGTGCGCGTGGCCGAGGACGCATCGGCGGCAACGGGATTGAGCCTGACGGCCGTCACGCGCGGCCTGATGGAGGCCGAGCACGGGCGCACGCAGATTCTTTCGGAACTCGGTATCGGAACGCGCGAGCAGATGAAAGAGGGTCTGACGTACCATCAGATTCTGCAACTCATCGAAAAGGACATGGGCGGCGCGGCATCGGCTGCGACGAAGACACTCACCGGAGCGATGCTGGCGCTGGGTTCGGCGTGGGAACATCTCATGCAAGACCTTGGCAAGCCGTTCCTCGGGTTACTCGCCACCATCGTGCTACAACTCGACGCCGTAATCACCAAGATGGACCCGTCGTTGACGAAGGCGTTCGCGCAGATCGAGCAATCCGCGGCGAAGTCGATGCCGGCGATCATCGCCTTTTTCGACCAGGGCTACCGCACGCTTCGCGCGCTTGGGACGCTCATCGTTCACGATGTCGTCCCCGCCATCTCGCTGGTATGGGACGAACTGCGAAAGGCTGGCGCGCTGTTCGCCAGCGCGATCGGCGAGAACACGCTGAATCCTTGGAAAATGCTTCGCGACGCCATTCGCACTACTGGCGAGGCGATTTCGGTGGTGACGGGGATCGTCAATCACATGCGCCCGGTCTTGGAGGCGGTCTTTGTCGTCCTGATTGCCTCGAAAGCGCTCGCCGCGCTCGGCGCGTTGCGGATCGCCTTTATCGACGCTTTTTCGGCCGGGTTGCTTTCCGCGATCGGGTTGGTTGAAGGGGCGATCACGCTGCTCACCGGAATCGTCTCGCGCGGGCTCATTCCGACGCTGACGGCGCTCGTCGCCGAAGAGTCGGTCGCCACGTTCGGCCTGAACGTGCTCTCTGCGGCCGTTATCACCACTGCGGTCTATGCCTTCACGCATTGGACCTCGGTCATCGCGACAGCAGAACGCGCTTTGGCCGATCTGGCCGAGACGTTCCGCGCCGTCGTCTCCATCATCAGCTTCGGCCATCTGCACCTGCCGGGAACGTCCGAGGCGGACATCACCGCGATGCGTGAGGCCGCAGCTCAGGAATCCGGTCAGGCGACGCCATGGTCCCTCGCGCAGGAGTTCAAAACTCACGCCGCGCAGCATGGCGCCGCGGAGCCTTTGAATCCAGCGAACACGAACACCGGCTACGACGGCAGCACGGCGCTGCCCAAAGCGCTCAAGGGCGCAAAAGGCGCCGGCGCGGGCTCCGGGTTCAACCCGAGCGACGTCCTCATTAGCCCGCAGGACGCAACCGCTTCGGCCAACGCGCTCAACGCCTACAAGTCCTCGCTCGATGCGGTCGCGCAGGCCAACGCGGTGCTCGGCGAGTCAGTCGATCGCTCGATGACGAGCCAAAAAGCATCGGAAGAACACCTGCAGGCGCTGGCCGCGGCGTCGAGCGCCGCCAAGAGCGACATCCAATCGCTTTCGCACGTCATCAACGATGTCGAACGGCCGGCGCTGCTCGCGAGCGAGGCAGACGTTAAGGCGAAGTACGCCGCCTACGTCGAGACGACGAACGCGCTCAACCATCTCGAAGCCGCCATGAAAGGGAAGGCGAAGCTCGACGAAGAGGACAAGGCGCGCATCAACGCGGCCAAAGAGGCGCAGCGCCAGGCGACTGCGGCGTACCACGAAGCCGACGTTGCCTTGAAAACGCTGACCGCCACCATCACGAAGCACGAAGCGGCGCTTGGCAAAGACGAAAAGGCGGTTCAGGCAAACATCACCGCGCAAGACGATCTCTACAAGCAGTATAACGACGAGGTTCAGAAGTCGAATCAGAACCTCAAAGATCAGGAAGCGACCTACAAGAAGTCGCTCGCGGACCAGCTCGCCTACTGGAAGCAGCGCCTTGCGGTCGCGCAGGCCGGCGGCGAGGGCGAGCTGCAAGAGGTCGCGTCGATTCAGAGCAAGATCAACGGCATCTACCTGAGCGAGTACAAGAAGGAAATCGACGAGCAGCAGGCGGCCGAGAAGCAGCGCGAGGCCATCATGGCGCAGTACCTCACGCGCTTTACCGATACGTTCCTGGAGGGAACGGGATCGCTGCGGAAGCGGCTGCAGTCCATGTGGAAGTCGATCTACGACGACTTCGTGAAAATGCTCGAGCAGATGCTGCTCAAGAGCCAGCTCTTCACGGGACTCTTCGGAGGCGGTGGTGGTGCGTCGAGCGCGTCGCCTTTTGGAATAGGCGCTGCGAATACCGGCGTCGGGACCGGCGCCTCGCAGTATGGCGTTCTGGGCATGTTTCTGGGCGCGAGCGGCGCGCAGCAAGCAGTCGCGCAACTCCCGACCAGCGGCGGCATCATCGGCACGTTGACCGGAACGACGGAATCGGTGAGCGTCGGGTCCGGCGCGCAAGGGAGTGCAAGCGGCGCTGCGGCCCGCGGCGGCTTTAGCGGCGGCTTTAGCGCCGGCTCGATCTTGCAGGGCGCGGCGATCGGCGGGGGCGTCGCAAGCGCACTTGGCGAGAACGCTACTGGCGGTAGCATCGGAGGCGCCCTCGGGGGCTTGCTTGGGATTGCCTTGCACGCCAATCCTCTCATCGGCGCCGGAATCGACGTGCTCTCTAGTATCCTCGGCGGCCTCTTCGGCAATCACACGACGCCGGCGCAGCAGCCCGACGTATCGGAGCCGACCTACGGGACGCCTTGGACCTACGGACAGTTCGTCGCCGACGTCACCGGCGCGCCGGGCATGTTCAACGGCAGCGACATCTCGCCGCAGTCGGGTGATTGGGGGCAGAGCAGCCTCGCGCAGCAGCTCTCGCAGGACCTCAAGAACCTGCCGGTGGGCAACAATCAGGCGCTCGAATCGATCACCAAGATTCTCGAGACGCTGAATCCGTCCGGCTCGGCCGCCGGCTTTAACATCGTCTCCGAGTCGCAGGGGATGTTCACGCTCGGCAGCGGCCAGAAAATCTCCGTGCAGCAGTACATGGACGAGGTGAACCAGTTTCTCTCGGCCTACACCGCCGCCGGCGGCGTATCGGGTGCGCCGGTGTATACCATCTCGCGCAGCTACCCGAACTTCAACCTGGCGACGGCGACCGATGCAAACGGGAACGTCGTGGTCAAGGGCGGCCAGCCGGTCAACCCGACGAACCCTGCGCCGGGAAGCCCGGTGAACGGCGTGAATCCGGTTTCCGGGGCCCCGCCGATTAGCATTCACGTCGACTTCTCGGGCGCGCACATCGTCGGACCGGGCGGCCTTGATACGGTCATCACCGAGATCGAGCAAGCGCTGCAGCGCGCGCAAGCAGGGCAGGTTCCGGGCGCGTACAGCACGGCCTTCGTGGGGAACGGCGCAAAGAAGAGCTGGCCGATATGATTACCGACGTTCGCGTCACCATCTACGACCCGTTCATGGCGAACGTCCTGTGCCTCGATGCGGTATCGCTCGGCGAGATCGGGAACAACTCCCCGATTAAGTACACCGATACGCCGGTAGGCTGCGCGGCCGCGGAGATCCCGGTCGCGCTCACGTTCTCGGAGGTGGTCGCGCGCGGGTACTACCGCGCCTACAACATCGTCGAGATTAGCACCGCGGATAACTACATGACCGCGCCGTCTTTGGCCGGCGCGACGAAGATTTACCTCGACGCGAATACGCCGTTCAACGGCTCGCTCGAGCCCGATACGCAGCAGGTCTACTTCTGGGACGGCGCCACCCTGACGATGGGCGTTCCCGTGACGGGTTCCGGCTCGGACTCGGGCGGCCCCTATATCACGGTGGGAACGCCGATGGCCGGCGGCGGCAATCCCGCGACGTTGCCCGCCTACGGCGCGGGGACCTACGTCGGGCGACGGCGGTACTGCGGGCGCATCATGCGCCGGCAGCGGCCAAACTCGCGCAACCCGCTTACGCGCCTCACGCTGACGGGTCTGGGCGTTACTGGCGGCATGTTCGATCATGCGGTGGGAACCTTCAGCTTTACCGCCTACGACCACGGCCAAGCCATCTGGGAGTGCCTCTCGCAGTTCTCCAACCGCGCGGGCTGGAACGTGCTCACCCTTTCGCAGTCGAACTTCCCGAACGTCGATGCGTCGGTGACGGCCACCCTCTCGCAGCCGACCGTTGTGGGCGCGACGAAGTTTTACGTCTCGTCCGCAGCCCAGTTCGCGCCGCAGGATTCGGTCACGATCGATCCGACCGGGAACGCCGACGTGCTCACCATCGGATCGGTGAGTACCAGCGGCAACTTCTTCGAGACGACCACCGCAGCGCAGTACGGCCACGCCGCCGGCGTCGACGTGACGATGCCCACCGGCGACGGCTTTACCGGCACCATGAGCGAGTCGCCCGTCTCGCAGATGGTCAACGAGATTCTGACGGCTATTCCCGGCGATATTTGGGTCGTCCGCACCGGGCACGATCGCACGCCGCGGCTCATCCGGCTCTACACCTCGTCGACCAATAGCTACGCCTACAACGTCACGCTCCCGCAGGGCGTCCTGACCTACGAGCCTCTGAACGTCACGGTCACCGACGAGGACGCCTCAAACCTCTTCAACTCGATCGAGGTGATCGGCGACACCGATCCGACCACCGGGCAAAGCTCGAAGGCCATCGCTCAGGATGCCAACTCGATCGCGCTCTTCGGCCAGGTCGACGCTGCGCCCGTGACGGTAACTGGCCTGAAGAGCACCTCGGACTGCATTAACTACGGGGTCGGGCTGATTAACGAGTCGTCCCTGCCGGTCAGTAACGATTCGTTCCGGGTCTGCGTGCGGAACGATTCGACGGTGCTTAACGCGCCGGTCGGAATCTCGAACGGCGACGTCGTCCTTGGCGTGAGCGCCGTGACGGTCACCAACTTCGACGACACCGGGACGGTGCGGAACATGATCCCGGATTCGGAGTTCGAGTACACCTACGCATCAGATCCCACCGAAAAGAAATGGGGCAACGCACCGAACGGCGGCACCTACGAGACGATGGTCTTTGCTTCGGGCGCCGGCCCGAACGGATCAAACGCCATCAGTTACACCGGAACTGGCGCATCCGCGACCGACTCGCTGGCGTCGGACCCGTTGCATATCGCCGCGGGGCGCGTCTACATCTTCTCCTGTTACGTCGATGCGACGTATGCCTCGGGAGCCGACTTGCTCGTTGGGCTTTTCGACGACCAGATGCTCACGCCGTATGTGACGATCTCCGTTCCTCCGGGCCAGAAGGGTCGCTTCACCTCGGCACCTTTTACGGTGTCGAGCGGCGTCACCATAACGCGCTGCGAGTTTGCGCTCAACGGCGCGACGGTGACTGCCGGCAAGCTGGCCATCTTCTCGCAGCCGCAGTGCGAGCCAGGCTCCTACGCGAGCGACTACGTCGCCAACGCCGCGACGCCCAACGTGTACGGGCTCGTCTCGACGGTGACGACCACGATCGATCCTTCGGCCGACCGCTATCAGGACGTGAAGTTCGCGGCCGTCGAGCCGGACTGGAACGCGGCGATGGCCGAGCGGGCGCAGGGCCTGGCGAATGCGCTGCGCGCAAACCTGAAGCCGCCGACGAATATCGACCAGTACTGCATCTCCGCGGGGGCGTACGTCTACGACGCCAAGCACCACCTGGCTATTCCGACCTCGGGGCTCGTGGTCAATCCGCCGGCGTTCCTGGCGCTCTTTGCCCAGGGGACCAACATCGTCTCGATTACCTCGCCGACTTTCACTTGCCAGGCGTCGCAAACGAACTGGGCGTGGCTGAATCCCGACACCACCTGGACGGTCAAGCAGGATCCCTCGCCGGTGTCCGGGTCGATTCTCTACGGCGTCTTTCAGACCAACGCGACGGCCGTCATCGGGCAGATTGCGAAGGCGTCGATCGGCGTGATGAAGATCGGGGTCGGAAACATCAACGTCGCGACGGACTTGCCCGCGCCGGTCCTCTCGGGCTCCGCAACGGTTGCGAACGTCGCCTCGTCGACGCCGTTCCAGGCCGACATTTCGGCGACCTTGACGCTCACCAACGCGCCGCAGGACGCATCGGCGTTTGGCTTGGCGTTCTTCGCGAAGGAACACTCGCAATCGGTCTGGTCGCCTGACGGGGAGATCAACCTCGACGGGCTGCCCAATCCGCCGGCGACGCAGACGAACCTCAACTACGTCTACGCGCGCATGGCGAACGGAAAAGCCTACGACTTCGCCGTGTGCTACATTGGGCTTGCCGGCTACGGGCCGTTGACCACCATCGCGACGAACTTCACGGCGCAGACGATTTTGGTCACGACGCCCTACCTCACGAATGGGCAGCCGATTACCCCGACGATTGCCGCCTCGCCGACGATCACCAACGGCATCTCTCCCAACGGGGTTTCGGCCGAGGTGACGTTGACGTTCACCGCGACGAATATGCCGACCGACGGCACCTTAGCGCGGGTAGTCATCTTCGCGCGCTTGTCGCCTTCGGCTCCGGGGCAGAGCGGCGCAAGCGGCAACTGGGCGGAATACGGCGGCGAGAACTCTCCCTACATCGGGCAAAGCAACCCTTCGGCGAGCGCGTCGTTCACGATGGGGATCGCGGACCTCACCAACGGCAGCTACTACGACTTCGGCTTGGCGTATGAAGACTCGCCGGGGCACCGCTCGAACATCACGCAGATCAACAGCTCGGCATGGCAGGCGAGCACGATCAACCTTGGGGTAGGTTCGCTGCCGACGATTCCGGCGAACACGTACATGACGGCCGTCGGCAGCGTGACGGGGTACACGGCGGTCAACGGCGGTGCGTATCACGCGAAGTTCTCGGTAACGCCAACGGTCAACGTGCCTGCTGGCGAGCCGGCGTTCTCGAAGTGGGGGACGGGCTTCGTCATCCTCGCGATCGTGAACGATACGGGGACGCCGTATGTCGAAACGAAGCTCTCCGACTGCGCCATCGTCGGGGAGATTCCCGCGGCCGGATGGTCGGGCGCGACGTTGTACGGCGTGACCTCAGGGCTTTCCGCCGGGCACGCCTACCAGCTCTACATCACGGCAATCGACTCGCAAGGCAACGTGATCGAAGACCCTAACACGCCCGGATCGTTTAACGTCGATCAGTACTTCGCGATGACCGTCGCGCAGTACATCGGTCAGGGTGCGGTGCTCGACACGCCGAACCTCTGCATCGACTCGAACTTCGACTACCCGATGAACGGGTCGAGCCACGGCTTCAACTCATCGGGCTTTGCCGGCGGCGACAAGTTCTGGGTGACCTACTACGCAGACGGCATCACGTTTCTGCTGGCGCGCGAGAGCAGCACCGGGAATGCGGCAAACTCATGGCTGAAGCGGCCTGACAGCGACCTGGGCCGGAACTATCAGATCATGAGCGAGCCGGTGCTGCTCCAGGCCAACGTGACGTATGTGCTCTCGGCCTATATCGACGCGACGACGTGCGAGACGAGCAGCAACGGCGGCCTTACGCCGATGGTGGCGATCGTCAGTTCAAACTACGATCCGCAGGTGCATTCGGGGCACGATGGTGGGAACAACGGGAGTTCCACCGATATTCTCGCGTTCGTGGCGCAGGCGTATGGCAGCAACGCGCCGCTCTACGTCACGTACACGCCCACGGCGAATACCGAGGTCTGCGTGCTCTTTGCGTCGCGCGGGTGCAAGGTGGCGAGCAGCGTGTTGGTCTTCGGGCAGCCGATGCTGCAGAAAGGGTCGCTGCCGGGTCCGTATCACGCGGGGGCGCGCGACAAGAAGCCGCGGCCGGCGGCCGGGGTTGCCTCGACGTGGACCGACTCGAACGGCCCGGCGGATACGCAGGGCGGGATTCCTTTGGGCACGGGTGGCGGCATCGTGCCGCACGAGACGCTTTCCTGGCAGGTGCAGGGCATCGTCGATAGCGCCGGGCCGAACCTGTTGGCCAGCGAGTTCCCCAACGGCAAGATTCAGCCGGACGGCTCGCTGACCAATGTGAACGGCGAATCGAGTGCGACGCTCTATCCGCTGGTTGCCGGGCAGCCGTTCACGGCGAAGGCCGAGATCAAGAAGGCCAGCGGCTCGGCAACCTCGACGCTGCTGATCGGCAACCAGACCAACGGCTACGGCGCGCAGTACGATGGCACCCCGAACGCCTTTCTGATCCGATGGCTGAACGGTACGGCCAGCGTCGTCTCGTCGCTCGATGTCGGGCCTTCAGGCGACGTACTCTCGCGCTCGTTGCGGCTGACCGTGACGCCCGGCTCGCCCAACGTCCTCGAAGCCTCGGTCGGCCAGTTCTACTTCTCGGCCACCGATAGCGGTATCTCGTTCACCGAGATCGCCGCGCCGGCTGCTCCTACCCTCTCATCCCAAGCCGGCGGCACGCTCCCGCCCACGACCTACTACGTCAAGACCACCTACGTCGGCACCACCGCAAGCGGCATGGGCGAAACGACTGCGAGCGCCGAGAGTTCGCTGGCCGTTGCGGCAGACGACGTGCTGGTCGTCGATTCGCCCGAAGCCGCGCAAGGCGCGCTCTACTACAACGTGTACGCTGCAACCGCAACGGGCGCCGAAGAACTCCAAGCCTCGAACGTCGCGATCGGCACGAACTGGGTCATGCCCACCTCCGGGCTCGTCTCGGGTGCAGCGCCGCCGGCGACGAATGCGACCGGAGCGCCGTGGCCCGTCACCGTCTACACGGGCGGCGCGACCGGCATCCTGCGCCACTACTCCGCTTCGGCATCGGCGTTCCACCGCACCGCGGTCCACCCGGACTACCAAGTCACCGTGAACGACGGCGGCGGCATCGACCTCTCGTCGAACCTGCACCGCAACCGCGTGCTGGACTACATCTCCGACACGGCCACCCGCTCGGGCGTGCTGACCTCGGAGACGGCCGGTGCATCGGGTGCTCGCACCGTTGCGCGGGTAAACGACGGCACGACGATCCGCACCGCCGGCATCATCGGCACGGCACTTGCCGCGAGCGCCGACACGTTCGGCTCCGCAGTCAACTACGGCCAAATTCACCGGCTGCACCTCGACCAAAGCGGCGAGCCTTCAGGGACGAATCTGCTCTGGAACCCGACCTTCGCGAACGGGACGGGGGCTTGGACGCGCAGCGACTCAGGTTCTCCGACGATGGATTGGTACACCGATTCGTATGGTGGCGCACGCTTGGCGTGCGGTGCCTCGACGCTCCCCAACAATGCCTTCTCGCTCTTTTACCAAGACGTGAGTGTCTTGGAAGCGCCAATGGTGATTAGCGGCATCATCGAGTGCGAAGGGCTGAACGGCGTATCCGTATACGTTGACGTGACCGACCACACGCAGTCGAATGTCTACGCGCGGTACACCTTCAACGCCTCGGGCTCGGTGCGTCAGCCCTTTGCGCTCGCGTTCACGCCGGCGGATACGACCGTCGCCGTGCGTATAGTGGTTCAAAATCTTACCGGCGCACAGCAGTCGATCACCGACGCCATCTTCTACGCCTTGCAGCTCGAATACGGGCTCAAAGCGTCGCCCTTCGTCGATCACCGCGCCGGTCGGCACGTTTCGATTACGCATCAGCCCACCGCGAGCGCGGACGGATCGTTGCTTTCGCCGGGCCTCATCGCTGCGCGGCACTTCGTGGGTGGGAACGCCACCGATACGGGCGACATGGTGGATTCGAGCAGTCGTCTGCTGCATACGCGCCATTCGCCGCCGGTGCAGGCGACGGTCCAAGGCACCGCCGATGGCGACGGGACGTATCTGACGCACGGCATCGTGCGCCAAGATCACATCGTCACGGGCAACAGCGGCACGGAGATCGACCTCGACGGCATCCCGGACGGGCGCGCCACTCGCTCGGGTATTCTCACGACCGAGACGGCGGGTGCAAGCGGTGCGCGCACGGTTGCGCGGGTGAACGATGGCACGACCATTCGCACCGCCGGCATCATCGGCACGGCACTTGCCGCGAGCGCCGACACGTTCGGCTCCGCAGTCAACTATGGCCAGATTCACCGGCTTTCTGCGGAGCATTCAGGCGCAAACGGCTCAGCCAATCTGATCTATAATCCGACCTTTGCGAACGGGTCCGTGGCGGGATGGACAAAGTTCGGCAACGGCTCGGGCATGACGTGGCTCGGCGACAACTTCATGGGCGGCCGGTTGACGGTCGAGGTGCCGGCATCCACGTCCGCCCATTACGAAGGGTACGAGCAGATCGTCACGCCGACCTACTACAATCAGACGTGGGTCGCGTCGATCACCTTCGAGATCATCAACGGCTCAAACTTCCCCTCTGGAACGTTCGTCGGGCTGCAGGTGTACGACAATAACTCCAACCTGCTGGGGCTCGTCGAGGCCAACATCACCGGCCCGGCGTATCAAACGCTCGCAGTCTCGTTCACCGACAAGGGCAGCGGGCCGTTCCAGGTGAGCGTCGTCGTCACGCTGCCCACCGCGATGGGAGCCTCGGCGGCGTATGTGACCTTCGCGCGCATCCAGCTCGAAGAGGGCTCCACGCCGTCGATCTGGGGCGATCGGCAAGCGGCGAACCTCGTGAACCAGACGCACACCCCGGGGCAGATCGAGAACCCGCTGAACTCGGGCATCATCTTCGGGCGGCACTTGGCGGGCGCGCCGACGACCGATACCGCCGACATCACCGATAGCAACGGGCTGCTGCTCTACGATCGGATGAGCTCCGACTACCAGGGCAACTTCAACTCCTCGGGCTTCGCTAAGGCGAGCACGTTCCTCAATCAAAAGCAAGGCTCGCTGCTGAACGCGGCCGGCACGCCGACGCCGAGCTACACGGCCACGGGCGGCGCGAGTGCGAACACCGCGACGATCACGCTCACGGTGCCGGCGACGACGTACACGATGACCGACGACGTGAACACGCTTACGGTGGCAGAGTTTACTAACTCAGGCAACCCATACTCTTCGCTGGCCGCTTCCACTACCTACTACCTCGACATCGCAGTCAACATCACCACCGGAGAGTATGTCATCAACGGGCCGAATCCGTATCTGTCGAGCCCTTCGTACGCGATGTCCCACGTCTACCGCGACGGGCTCATTCCGATCATCGCGAACTACGCGGTCACCACGCCGGCCGAAAATAACTCAGGCAGCGGCTCGACCAACCCGGTGCCGCCCGGGCCGAATCAAGGCTCATGCCCGGAAATCTCGCAGCTCGTCGTCACGCGCCGCGGCACGATGCGCGCGGATGAAGTGGACGTCGGCGACGAGCTTCCGGGGCCGAGCGGGTGGGTGCGCGTGAACGAGGCGATCCGGCTGCCATCGCCGATCTGGGAATACACGCTGCGCCAGCACGGCAAGCAAGAGTCGTTCTTGGTGAACGCAACGCACGCGGCGAATTCCGCAACCGGCTGGCTGGTGGTCAGCGAGATGCAGCCCGGCGACGTGTTGGAGGGCGGTGCCGAAGTCGTTGCGGCGCGCTACCTCCGCGAGGGCCACTACATCGCCTTCGACGTCGACGGGCACGAGTTCGCGCTCGGCTCGCACGTCGTCCACAACGGGGTCACGTTATGAACCTGCTCTACTTCATTGTGAAGCCCGGCCCGACGCATCCGCGGGATCTGATGGGGCGCTACGGGGCGCGCATCGACTGCGTGGCGCTTGCCGATGGCGTCGAAGTCGGCGTCTTTCGGACGCCCGGCGCCGAAGCGCGTCGGCTGCTGGAGGCCGAGCCGAATATCACGCTTCTGCCGCCGCTCCATCGGCCGCTCACGGCGCAGCACGCCGCAGCCTTCGCGCACGTCAATGCACGCGAAGGCGAGATTGCCTACGACGTTGCCGAGCGACTCGCGGAGTTCCACAAAATGCCGTGGATGCACCCCGAGGCGCACGACTACTAAAAGCCGTCTTGGGCGTATCCGTGCTGGGCGTAGTTGAACGTTAAAATCTGTTGGTTTGCGTTGCCTCCGCCGCCCGTGAAGGCGATCTTCGCAAACGAGCCGGAGTTCGTTTTCACGATCAGCTCCGGGTCGGTGCTTGCGAGAGCGCCTAAAGCCGAGAGACTGATCGACGTCACCGGCGAGGTGAACTCCGCGGTGGTCAGCGACACGAACGGAGCGGTAATGCCGCTAAGGATCGCCATGCCGTTCGGTGCGACGAGGGTTGCATCGCTCTCGGGTCCCGGGTAGCCGTACCCGGTGCAGTTTTGACCTTCGAGATAGAGATCGGCCATCGCTTGACTCGTCGCTGCGATCGCGTCGCCGTTCTCGAACGAGATGCCAGCCTGCGGCATCCACGGCTGCTGCGAGAAATTAGGGATGCCGTTGCCATAGTTCGGGTCGTAGGGGTAGATCGAACACGCGACGCCGCCTTCCGCAACCGTGTAGACCGGCACGGCCGTCGTCGAGTCCACCGATCCGCTGGCGGTCACAGCGAACGTCCCGGGCTCCAGCGGCCCAATCTCAGCGCACCCGGTGGGCGAAAGCACGCACGGCGTCGCGACGTTGATTTGCGCGAGCACCGGCTGGCCGGGAAACTGATCCCCTTGAGGGGTCGCGGTCACCAAGGGCACGCCCGATGTCGACGGCGCCACGGTCGGCGACGCGCTCGGCTCCGGGGAGGCGAATACCCCAACCGTCCCGACACCGTTCTCGATGTCGACGCTACCAGCGTCCCCAATGTTGGGGTTGGAAATCTCGATCGGCAGGTTCTCGGCCCCGCTCGCGTTCAGCCCCGCCGTCACGAAATAGGTGCCGCCGTCGCGGTGCACGATCTTCGCGTGCGAGAGCCCGAGCACGCGCAGACGCAACAGGTAGGCCGAGCGATTGAGCTTCGGCGCGCGCGCGATGTACGGATGGCGCAGGTTGAGCGCTAAGACCGCGCCGGCCACGCTGCTGCCCAGCGGCACGCCCAGCATGAGCTTCCCACTGAACGCCCGGACGATGACGCGCGCCGAGCCGTAGGGGGCGCGCACCAAGGCGCTGCACCGGGTCGGCTCGCAGGTGGCCGCGCCGACGAACCGGCGTCGCCCCTCGATGACGGTCGTCTGCAGGCTCTTGGCCCGGAAGGCGTTGCCGGTGGTGACCCGCAGCGTCGCCATGCGGCCGGCTTGGGAGGCGACCTGGGCAACCGCCTGGGACGAGTTCGGCAGGGCTGCTTCGTGCCCCGCGCACGCGGTAAACGCGATGGCCGCGAAGGCGATGAGATACACCCGAGACATAGGTAGAGGGCTCCTTTGCATGACGTTTGCTTCCTAGTATAGCACCGCTCGAAGGCCGCGCCCTAAACGCGACAAGGCCGGCGCGAATCTCCTCCCCCTGAGCGGGTCTGACACGGCGCCCCGTCGTCTGCCCCAAGCCCGCCGAAACTCGTTCTCCGTGGACGGCTTAGACTTGCAAGGCATCGGCTCGCTGCTCTTGGGGATTGCGGCCCTCGGCGGATTCGTGCTCACGATCCTTAAGGGCGGCAAGGTGCTCGAGATGCTGCGCGAGCGCGGTCAGATCATCAGCGAGCGCAACGACGCCCTGACCGAACTCGATCGGGAGCATCGCACGCGCGTGGCCGCCGAAGCCCGCGCATCGAACTGGGAGGACGCCGCGCACGGCGCTCAGTTCGACCTCGAAGCGATGGAAGTACGCATCAACGATTTGGAGAAGGCGTTTCAGACGCTACAAACGCGGCTAGGGCAGTCCGAGCGATTCGTGCGCGACGTCGCAAACTACACGCGCGACGTCTTGATCTGGGCGGTAAACGCCGAGGCGACCGCACGCCGCGGCGGCATCCAACTCGCTCCCATCCCGCCGATTCCAGACGTCCTCGCCGATCGACTGCAAATGCCGGCGGTTGAAGCATGATGCGTCTTTGGCAAGCTCTCTACGTCCTGCTTCTCGCCCTGCTTGTCATCGTCGGGGCTTCCGCGCTGAACATCGGCGCGCATCTCGTGGCGGTCGACCATCGCACGCTGGCTGCCCACGATGCGAAACTGCTCGCCATCATCTGCCGGTACACCGTCGCCGACGAAACCTTCGCGGCGCAAGACCGGGCCTATCTGCTTGCCAAGCTCGAGGCGAAGCGCGACATCAGCCGCGCGAAACTGCTCGACGCGGTACAAGACCAAATCGCAGCCATGCGCCAACTTTCCGAAGCGTGCAAGCCATGAAGAACGAGGCGGCCTAAATCATGCAAGTGGTCTTGGACGTGTCCGCCTTTCAGGCGGTGGCGCAGCTCGATGCGCTCTTGGGAGGCCGCGCCGACGACGAGATCGTGGGCGTCTACATCAAGGCGACCCAGGGGCTCGGCTATAGCGACGCGCTCGCCACGGCCTTCGCGCAGTGCTGCATCGCCCACAACACCCCGTTCGGCTACTACGACTTCTTGTCGAACGATCAGGCAAACGCCCAAGCAGCGAGGTTCAAGGATGTCGTCGCGCGTCTGCCGCGCGCCTCGCTGATCCCGATGGTCGATTGCGAAGGCGCCTACGCCCTGTGGTCAGCCGGCGTCGAGCACTGGCAAGCCGCGATCGGCGGCAGCGCCATCACCTACGCGCAACTCTCGAACATGCCGCGCTATAGCGACCTCCCCACGCCGAAGTGGGTGGCGCAGTACGACGCGATGAGTTACTACCGCCCGAGCAACTCGGAGATCGCCTTATATGCTGCGGAGGGCTACCTCCTGTGGCAGTTCACGAGCAACTACTGCGGCCAAAACCAAGACGCCTCCGTGCTGCTCGGCGACTTCGCGCGACTGAGGCAGCCGTGATGCAGGTGCTCAAGACGACGGTGATTCTCACGCTCGTGATCGGCGCGTTCGTCTCCATCGTGGTGCGGATTTTCGACCGACCGAGCGCGGAGGACGACGAGGAAGTCTTCGACGCCGAGGGGCTGCACGGCCCGAAGGATAGCCCAAGCGAACAGCGAGCAAAGCCGTGACCGAGACCAACGTAGAGCCTCAGACGATCATGGTCGGAACTGGGATGCCAGCAGCTAGCCTACTTGATTATTTCGGCGAAATGATCTATCGAGCGTACGGAGAGTTCGCATATTTAGTTGGGAGCGCGACAACGAGCAAAAGCTGGCGCGATGTCGACGTTCGCCTGATTCTCGATGATGAGCGATACGAAGCGCTTTTCGGCAGCGGCGATGATTGCACCGATGCTTTCTGGTCGATCACCACTGCGTCGCTCTCGCTCCTAGCCCAGAAGATGACCGGACTGCCAATAGACTTTCAGATCCAGCGGCGGAGCGAAGCTCGGAAGTTCGACGGACCGCGCATGCCGATCGGCCTTTTCGTTGAGCGACGCCGCGTTCCGGTTTGGATGAAGCAGCGGTGAGGTGGCTCCTTACCCATTACGCGGATCACCGAGGGTAGCGGTGCCGTGCTGGCGTTTTCACTCGTGGCGACGGCGACGCTCTGGATGCCGCAGCGGCGCTTCCAAACCACGCTGGCTTGCGCGACTGACCTGGCGCCGTTCGGCGCGACGCTCGACTTGATCGCCCGCTCCGGGCGCTCGGCCCACTGCGTCGTCGTCGGCCGATCGCACGCCCTCCTCGTTTCGCCCGACGTGCGCGCGCGCTTTGGGTCCGGCAGCAGTCCGCTCCGCGTGCGCGTCTACGTGGAGCGCCCGCTTCCCGACTGTTGCACGCGCACGACGCCGGCGACCTGTTCGGCGACCGTCGTGCCGTGCATAGCCACGCTGGCGCCGCGGAGGCAACCATGCGGATAGAAGTAACGGCCGAGGACATCATGCTTGCGCGCAAACGCGCCGGCGAGAGCCGTTCGCACCTCTGGCACCATCCCGTCGCGATTGCGCTCGAGCGCGCGTGTTGTGCCTACGCGGCCATCACCGAGCGGCGCGTCCACCTGTGCGGGACGCTTCGGACGGCCGTGTACGACCTCCACGATGAAGCCCGCTATTTTCACGCTCAATGGCTGCGAGATCGCGCGCAGCCGGAAACCTCACTGCTCGTTTGGGAGGGCCCATTATGAACTCATTCCTCCGCAACCTCAATACGCACCGCATCTTCGGGGTGAGCGTCGGCGCCGGGCTGCTATCGGTCGCAACCGTGCTCGCGAAGCCCTGGCTCGACATGGCCGTAGGGCACCTCGGCCCGGATGCCGGACTCGCGACGCAGCTGGTGACGATCGCGAATGGCGCGGCGTGGACGACCCTCGCGCCGGCGATTCTTGCGGCCGGCTACTCGAGGCCGCCGACCATTCCGGCCGACGAGGAGCCGACGCATGGTTAAGCACGTCACGATGCCGCTCAAAGACCTGGTGCCGGCGCCGTACAATCCGCGCCGCATCTCGAAGGCGGCGATGGCTGGCCTGCGCCATTCGCTCCAGCGCTTTGGGCTCGTTCAGCCGATCGTCTGGAATCAGCGCACGAAGCACGTCGTCGGCGGGCACCAACGCATCGAGGCGTTGCGCGCGAATGGCGAAACGAAAGCCGACGTCATCGTCGTCGATCTGCCCGAGATCGAAGAGAAGGCGCTGAACGTGACGCTCAACAATGCCAAAATCTCGGGTGAGTATACCGACTCACTCGAAGGGCTGCTGCACGAGATCGACGAGGCAGACGCCGGCATGATGCGCGAGCTGCGGCTCGATGCGCTCTTGCCGCCGGAAGAACCCATCGACGACACCTACGCGACGCGCTTCGGCTTCTGTTACCGCCGGAGCCCGAGCCCCTGTTCGGTCCAGGACGGTCCTGGACTGTCCCGGACACGGCCTAATCTGGGCCGCCCGCGCTCCGTGGAACTAGCCCTCCTCACCATCCTAGGAGGTAGTGCTCATGAACGAATCTCTCCCCGGTCCGATCGATACCCCCGCAGTCGCTCAGGTGGTAGCCACGGCCCAATCCGACGCGAACGCCGCGATCGCGACGGCCAAGGACGCCGTTGCGAGCGAGCTTGCGGACGCGATCTCCTGCGCCGGGAAGCTCCTGACCGCAGCGGCGGGTGACGTGCCGCCCCTGCTCACGCAGGGCGAAGCCGCCGCGATCTCGATCGTGGCGCACAACGCGCCGCCGGCTTTCCAAGGCATCATCCAGAGCTTCGGCGCGAGCATCGCGAGCCTGGTCGAGGCGCCGCTGAACACCGCGGTCAACGCGGCCGCCCAGAAGGGCCTCACCTGGTCCCTCGCGTGGCTGCAGGCGCTCCAAACGAGCGTCGGCAAGCGCATCTGACGTCGGTGCGTGGCCAGAGCCTCGCGGCATACTTTGTCGCCGCGGGGCTCTTGGCGCGCAACAAGTGTTCGGATATGCTGTCGGCGTCATGACGCTCGCTGAATTACTCGCCCCTTGCTGCCAGGCAGAAGTCGCCCGACGCCTTCGTCGCCCCAGGGGATACGTTTGGCGCCTAGCACGGAGCCGAAAGCGCTCCTTGCGTCGGGACGAGATCGTCGCCCTTGCGCAGGCTATCCACCAGCCCGTGTCCGTCGTAGAGGCTGCATGCCACGGCGGTGCTGCGCCCGGACACGCGCCCTAGGCCATCATCACCTCGTCCGCGATGAGCGAGGCCAGAGCCAGCAACGCCGCAGATGGTGTTTCACGACAAACATCCTCGGATTTACGGCGTGCTGCACCATGCGTTCCCGCGAGCAGCTGCGCGCGACGTTTTGGATCGAGCCACAAGCCGCCGACGAGCATGCTCGTGAGAATCGCGATCTCTTGGCGCAGGGCAAGCGGGGCGTCGGACCAGATGCTCGACGCGGCCGCGAGCGCTTTCTGTGCGCCACCGGCGAGCGTCCGCGCGGCGATCGCCCCCCGCAGCGCCGTCGCCGTCTCGCGCAGCGCCTGTTCGACGTTCACGCGTTCGGCTTCGAGCTCGGCCAGACGCATGCGCAGCGTGCCCGCCTCGATCCCCCCTTCTTCTGCGAGTTCCCAGCTGCGACGTCGACGCGCGTCGATCGCGGCGAGCTCGCGCGTGAGCCGCGCGGACTTCGCGCGCAGCGGCGTCGGATCCGGAGCCGGTCCGGCGTAATCTCGGAGGCCATCCGGCGCTGCGAGGCGCCCCAGGAGATCGGCGAACTGCGCCTCGACGCGATCGGCGCGGTGGCCCGGATAGCCCTCATGAGCGGCGGCGTCGGCGCAGACGTAGTACCGGGTTTTCGGGGTCTTCGGAGTGCCACCCGAGACGCGGCCGGTGATACGTAGACCGCAGATGCAGCGCACGGCCCCGCGCAGAGGCCACGGGTTGCGCGCATCTTTCGACATGATCGCCTTGCGTGGGCCTTGCACGGCATCGAACAGTTCCGGATCAACGATCGAGCCGCGATAGGCCGTATTCTTGACCAGCGCTATGATCGAGCTCGTCGCCCAGCCCATCGCAACGGCGCTGCCATCTTTTCTGCGCTTCGGCGGCGCGTGACGGCGCGCGTGCGCGCTGATGCGCCCCATGCTCCAGCCGCGGCTGCGCAGATCGAATATCTCTCGCACGAAGGCGGCTTCCGGCTCAAAGGGCTGACGGCGCTTCTCGATGAGGGTGAAACCGTAGGGGGTGATGCCCACCGGCTCGCCGGCAGCGCGCTTGCGCGCGTGCATCGCCCGGCTCTTGTCGGAGCGGGCTTCGTTCTCGAGCGCCGCCGTGATCGAGCGCAGCGCCGGCACGAGCGCGTCCGTCGCGCGGGTGATCGCGACGTCGCCGTCCTCGCGTGTGAAGATCGTGACGCCGAGCTTGCGGATATCCGCGAGCGCGGCGATCGCATCGAGTCCGTCGCCGCGGCCGAGTCGATCGATCCGGATCATGAGGATGCGCGCGGGTCGCGCGGCCCTGGGGAGCGCGCGCAGCTCGGCGATGAGGGCCGTGAGCGTCCGGCGCACGCCGTCGCGGCCGGAGGCGACGCCGTGGAACTCGCGGGAGATCGTCCAGCCGCGCTCGAGCGCCGCCGCGCGCGCCCATGCGAGCTGATCGGCCAAAGTGTCTTCCTGGCGCCCTGAGCTGACGGCGGCGTAAGCCCAAGCGGTTTCCATGCGCGGCCGTTCGACGTGGGTCCGGCGCGCCCCGTCTTCCGGTTTTCCGACATCATCCGAGGTGACGAAAAGGCGCGGAAAGAGCGTGGAGGGCACCAAAACTCTTCGAAAACGACGCAAAAGTTACCGGTTTTACAAGTCAGCTAATGCGTGACGGGAGCCCGTTTTGTTCACCGGAGAGCGGCGCGCCGAAAGCGGAGCTTGCCGAATTGCGCAATTTGGCAACTCGTCAATTCCACCGCAGCAGCCGGCGCCGGTAGATTGCAATGGCGATCGGCGCAAGGTTCGTCGAGATACCGTCCATGCGTGGGCGGGTGCCCGCGCGGGCGGGATTTGGGCCATCAGAGGTTTTCCATTTCCCAGCCCGTCGTCGTTTGGATGTTGTTCTGCTCCTGCGTCTCGCACTGCGCGCCCGTATGGGTTCCGTAGAGGCCCGGAGCCGTTTCGCATTGGACGAGGAGTGCGTTAGCCTGGTTGAGATCGGTGCGCGAGTCCCCTACCGAAAGATGGTGCTCGGCAAGACCGCGCATCGACAATAGGTAGGCGTGATTGACGAGCCGGTCATTGTCATCGCTGCAGCCCAGATTCTGCGCGAGCCCCTTTTGCGCGTAGTGGTAGGCGGTCTGGTAGTCGTCCCGGTTGAGCGCGGCCACGCTGGCGTTTTCGCTCGCCAACGCAAGTGCGCAGTCATCCGCCGTTGGCTGAACTGGCACGGCGGCGGCCGCGTCGGGTTGCGCGCTGACGGTCGGCGCTTGCGGCTGCGGCGGGTATGCGATGCTCACGGCGATCATCGCGATCACGACAACGAGAGCCACTAAGCCTGAAGCGATGCGGACGCTTGGCGAGAGACTCCTTGATATAAAGAGGAGAATCGCGAGAAATGCGATGACGCCTAGGAGGCCAAGCATCTGGCAGCCCCGAGCGGTACAACGACGAGAAATTGTGCCATGTTATGTCCCCGCTGTCCCCAGAAAAATGCGGTCAGTCACCTCGGCCGGCGCGCGTACACGCCATAGAGTGGGTTGGCGCCACCGAGATGCTCGCCTTGTTCGCCGCGTAGACTCAGGGTGCAGTCGTCGGGGCGCGCGAGGATGCCCCCGGATTTGAGGCAGTCCGCGAAGAGGGCGTGCGCGAGTCCGAGCCGTTCGTCGTAGTCGAAGGCTTCCCAGGCCGCGTCGCGGATGACGGCCCGAATGTGGTAGGCATCGGGCGCGCTCGAGCAGCGGACGTGCGCGATGATTGCGCCGGCGACCGTTGGGAGGTTCGCCTGGAAGCGATGACACAGAACCGCGCTGCTCACGAGCGGCGCGACGTAGGGCCGCGCGACCGGACGCCGAGGGTTCTTGGCCGCGGCGTCCTGAAGCGTCGCGCTGTGGATGAAAAGCCCAACGGCCAAGACGAAAACTGCTCCAATGAGGGCCAGCACGATAATCGCCCGGGCGCGTCTTGGGAGCCGAGAGGCCGCCAGGAGCACGACGGCAATCGCTCCGAGGACAGCTAGGCCAAGCACCTGGCACCCCAGCGCAGTAGCGTTGTCGGCATGGGTGACGACTTATTCGATCGGCTCACGCGCTGCGCTTCCCTTTCAGCGGAGGTTTGGCGCGGCCTTCGACCACACGGCGAAGATCCCGTACCTCCTCGCGAATCAGGTCCAACTGTTCCTGAATCGCGGCAAAAAGGGCAGGTGCTGGTTTTTCGGCCGCGGCGGGCGCCGCCGGCCGCGTAGCGAGCCGGGTGGTCAGCCGCACGTCGAGGCCGGCGCTCTTGAGGGCGTCGGCGATCGTAATGAGCGCGAGCGTGCGGCTTTCGGCTTGGACGCCGAGCGTCACGGTCACGTCGATCCCATCGAAGGCGGCGTGAAAGTCTGGAACGGGTTGCGGCATGATGCCGTCGAGTTCAAGATGCTCGCCTAGCGCATCGGCGAGGGCCCGCAACGTGGAAACCTTCACGTCCTGCTTCCCGCGCTCGATCTTCGAGAGCGTCGTGAAATCGATGCGCGCGCGGCTGGCGAGTTCGACCTGGGAGAGCCTTGCGCGTTCGCGCGAACGGCGAATCGCGTGGCCGACCTCCTCAAAGCCCTGAGAACTCCTCATCCTCTAGCCTGAGTTCGGCGCCGCGGAGGCTCCGCTATTCGGCGCGCGATACTTGACAGGCTGGCTAAAGCGCCATAAAATCTTGCCATGGCAGCAAGTGCTCTGGACGCGCAGTCTTCGTTCCCAGCAATCCTCGCGCCGTTCAAGACGGCATGGCTTGCGGAGCAGATCGGCGTCGCGCGCCAGACCATAGACCTTTGGCGCCGCGGCCTTAGCGTGCCATCGGCCGAGCGGGTCCTCACGATCGCGGACGTCACCGGAGCACCTGTCGAGGTGATACTGCGGGCCATCGAGGCCCAGCGCAGCGCCAAGGTCGCGTCGTGACGCCCATGCCACGCAGAGTAACCCCCGTCAGCGCACCACCGCCAAACCAAACGAGTGTTCGGGATGCTGGAGGGCGGCCGACCGACCCCCTCATTCTCGCCCTCGAAGGCACCCTTGAGGGGCTCGTCGCGTGCTCCGACGATCGCGCCGTCATAGTCGAGGGGCTGACCTACCTCTCGCGCCTCGGCCACGAGATGGGCCTACTTTTCCGCCGCGCCCAGTATCCGGCGGCCGGTCATCCCATGACGGGCTCTCGCTACTCCGCTCTCGCCGATCTGCACCGTCGCGCGGTCGAGCATCTGCGCGCACGTGCCGATCGCCTCACCCTCGCGGTGCTGCCCGAGTTGCGCTCGATCGCCGGGACCGTCGACGCAGCGATCGCACAGCGTAAGGTCGCCGCCGTCTGATGCGTCTCACGCCGCCAGACGAACTCGTGCCCGTCGACGAGCTGGCGATCGATCTGCCCGACGACGACCTCGCGCGTCAGCTCATCGACGCGCTGCGCGCCGCCGCAAAGCGCGCGGACGAGGCCGCAGCATGACGCGGCGCTGCAACCGGTGCGACGGCCCGATGGTGGTCTCCCCGAGCGGCCGCACCGTGTACTGCGCGCCATGCGGGCGCGAGCGCGCCCGCCGTCGCCGCGCCGCAGAGCCACTCCAGAACCCAGTCAGCGTTGCCGGCGCCCGCGAGCGTCTGGCGGCTACGCTGAACGCGATCCCAACCGACGAACTGTTGGAGCGCCTCGCATCCCTGCGCACCTGGGGCCCTCACAAGGGCGCGGCGATGCGCACCGCGGCCGAGGTCGACGCGGCGCTCGCAGAGGCAGCGTCGTGATGAAGACCACGCCGAACGCGCAGCTGCGCGCGCGCGACGTCGCTCCCGCCGCCGAACAGCTCACACTCGCGCCGATCGTGCCCGTCAAAGCGAAGAGCTTTTCGATCGACGAGCGCTTCAAACGCTTCATTTCCGCAAATCCGCAGGTCTATTCTGCGTTCGTCTTTTTCGCGCGCGAGTACCTCGCCCGCGGTCACGGACGCGTTGGCGCAAAGGCCGTCTGGGAGCGGCTGCGTTGGGAGTACGGCGTGCGCACCGCACACGATGCCGGCGACGCTCTGCTGAACAACGATTACGTGTCGCGGATTGCGCGGTTGGCAGCCGCGCGCGAGCCGGACCTCCGCTGCGCCTTCGCGTTCCGAGCGCTTAGGGACGCGGCGTGATGCGCTGCCTCCTGTGCGATCGCGCCGAGCGCGTGCGCGGCACCGGCGGTCTCTGCGCCGGCTGCGATGCGACGATCGACCCGAGCCTCAACTCTTTCGCGCGCAAGGCGCGGAGCGCAACCGCGGGCGTCATCGCGGGACACGAGATGAGCCGCGGGCGGTCTTAGACCCCGTCCGCGGCTCTTAGGAGCTACCCTATGACCTCTACCATAGCCGACGCGGAGGGCGGCCCGCAAGTCTCGGAGACCCCGAGCGAGCGAGCAGCCTTCCTGGCCGAGCGACTCACCGGGATCGGCGGCACCGATGCGGCCGCGATCGTGGGCGCGGATCCCTACAAGACACCCTACGAGCTGTGGCTCGAGAAACGCGGCGAGACGGCGCCCGAAGACTTGAGCGAGAACGCCGCCGTCGAGTGGGGCAACCGTCTCGAAGACGTCGTCGCCGACGCCTACGCCGAGCGCACCGGGCAACAGGTGCACCGCGTGCGCCGGACGCTGCGCCACCCCGAGCACCTCTTCATGATGGCGCATCTCGATCGCCGCATCGTCGGCGCGCGCGCCGGCCTCGAGGTCAAAACCGCCGGCGATTGGGCCGCGCGCTCGGATGAGTGGGGCCCCGACGGCAGCGACCGCGTGCCGATGAAGTACCTATTTCAGGTCCAGCATTACATGGCCGTCACCGGCTACGAGCGCTTTGACGTGGCCGTCTTGATCGGCGGCCGCGACTTCCGCGTCTATCCGCTCGCGCGGAACGAGGACCTGATCGCGATGCTGATCGAGCGCGAGGCCGCATTCTGGGCCTCGATCACCGACGTGCACGCCGAAGCGCCGCCGGCCAAGACGATCGAGGACGCGCAGCGCCGCTGGCCCGTCTCGATTGCGACACCGATCCAAGCCTCGACCGAGATCGTCCTCGCGGATTCCGAGCTGCGGGTCGTCGAGGCCGACCTCAAGCGGCTGGAGGCCGAAGCGCTCGCGCTCAAGACCAAGATCGTCACCTACATGGGCGAGCACGATACGCTCATGCGCGGCTCGATCAAACTGCGGACGTACAAGTCTCAAGAGACAACGCGCGTCTCGACGAAGGCCGTGAAGGAGCAGTATCCCGACGTCGCGGCTGCGTGCTCGGAGACCAGCATCTCGCGCGTCTTCCGCGCCTGCAAAGTCGGCGGTGCGGCATGAGCACCATCGACCAGAAAGCCGCGGTAGCGATCGAGCCCGCCGCGGCCGCGGCGCTGAACCCCTTTGCCGCGCAACGGCGCGCAGCTGCAGCCGCCGGCGCCGAGGCCGACAATCAGCGCGCGATCGCCGAGGTCCAGAGCGCGATGATCATCGCGCAGCGCTTCCCGCGCGACCCCATCCTCGCAGTCGACAACATCTTGCAGGCGTTCACCCGCCCATCGCTGGCCGAATCCGCGATGTACCAATACGCACGCGGTGGTCAGGACATCACGGGCCCATCGATTCGCGCGGCCGAGACGATCGCGCAGTGCTGGGGGAACATCCAGTACGGCGTGCGCGAGCTCGAGCAGCGCAACGGCGAGAGCACCGTCGAGGCGTTCGCGTGGGACGTCCAAACCAACACGCGCGCGACGCGCACGTTCCAGGTCGCTCACGTTCGCCATACCCGCAGCGGTCAGACGAAGCTCACCGATCCGCGCGACATCTATGAACTCGTTGCGAATCAGGGTTCGCGCCGACTGCGCGCGTGTATCTTGCAGATCATCCCCGGCGACGTGGTCGAAGCGGCCGTGAAGCAAGCCGAGACGACGCTGCAGACCAAGGTCGCGATCACCCCCGAGCTCGTCCAGTCGCTGATCGACAAGTTCGCCCAGATCGGCGTGAGTCGCGAAGCGCTCGAAGTGCGCGCGCAGCGCCGCATCGATGCGATCACGCCGGCGCTCGTCGTGCAGCTCGGGAAGATCTACAACTCGATCAAGGATGGGATGAGCGTCGCCGCCGACTGGTTCGACGTGCAGCCGCAGGATGGCGCGCCCAAAACGCGGACGGACGAGGCGGTCGAGCTGCTTCGGCAGCAGCAGGCGCCGCCGCCGTCGCAACATCCGAGCGCGCCGGCGCCCGGCCCCGAGCCGGTGGGGACCGTGCCGTCCGGCGACAAGAAGAAGCGCGCCGATCTCCGCGCGGCGGTGCTCGAAGCCTGGAGCGGCGTCGACGCGAAAGTTCGCGATGCCAAGCTCACCGAGTCCTTCGGGACCGCCGAGCTGATCCGGCTCACGGCCCCGCAACTCGAAGAGTTTCTCGGCGAGACTCCGAGCCTGCTCGCCCAGATCGCGAGCGGTGCGCAGTGAAGCTCGACGTAGCGACCTTCATCGTCGTCGACTGCGAGACGACTGGGCTCGACCCGGAAACCGACGCGCTGGTCGAGGTCGCGGCCGTCGCGATCGACCTCTTCGATCCGCTTCCGCGGGCCATGTTCTCGCGGCTCGTGGCGACCGAGAAAGCGATCCCGGCAGAGGTTTCGGCGGTGCACGGGCTGACGAATGCGATGCTTGCGACCGCACCCGATTGGCCGACCGCGCGCCGATCGCTCAGGCATTTCATCGCGCTCCACGAGAATCCGATACTCGTGGCGCACAACGCCGCATTCGACCGGCAGTTCCTGCTACTCGGCGCGCATTGGCGGTGGCTATGCACGAAACGCGTCGCGATGCATATTTGGCCCGACGCCCCGAACTTCAAAAATCAGACGTTGCGCTATTGGCGCGACCTCAACGTCGAGACGTTCGGACTTCCGCCACATCGCGCGCTGGGCGATGCGCTCGTGACCGCCGCGCTGCTGCGCGATCAGCTTGCAAGCCCGGAGTTCAGTGGCGAAGTCGGCCGTCATCGGTGGGACGTCGACGAGATCATCGCGTGGGTCGATTCGCCTATTTCGCTGGCGACGTGGCCGTTTGGCAAGTTCTTCGGCCAGCCGATCGCCGCGGCGGATACCGGCTACATCGAGTGGGCGCTCAGTCCGCGTGGTCCGGCGGACCGCATCGCGAGCGACCCCGACCTGAAATTCACCTTGGAGCGCCAGCTCCAACTCTGCTCAGTCAAAGGAGCTTCCTAACCATGCCAAACTGTTCCGTCTGCGGCACGTCCGCGAAGACGCTCGGCGAGCTTCGCCGGCATTACACCGCCGCTGGCCATCCGATGAAGAAATCGAAAAAGAGCCAGCGCGGCAAAGACACCGCCCCTGAACTCGGCGGCGAAGAGCGCCTGATCGTCAACGCCGTCGCGCTCTTCCAATCCGCGGGCACCGAGCCGGATGAGGACGCGCGTGTGCTCGGCTACCTGATCTCGCGCTACGCTCCATCGCTGCTCGACGGCGGCGCGGTGAGCGCGGAGGATGAGGAATAGTGGCCGCCCGCATGACTAAGCGCGCGGCCGCAGCGCCACCAGCCCCGACCGCTGGTCTCGCGCACGCCGAAACGCCGTTCGAGGGCGAGATCGTCGAGAACGGGTTCTACGCGCTGGCGGACGGCTCGACCGTGATCGTCGCGAAGCTCCTCGCCACCGCCGTGCGCTACGTCGTCCTGGGCGCGGAGGTCGCGCAGAAGTCCAAGGACGTCACCGCCGGCAAGAAGACTCTGGCGCAGAGTACGATCACGCTGAAGCAGTTTCGCGCAGCGGTCGTCGGCGTCGCGGATATTCCGCTACCACAGGTGGGCGAGTACTATCGGCAACCGCGCGATAGTTACTTCGACGAGTACGCCTTGGACGCGGTGCGTGTGGTCGGGGTCGACGGCGGCGATATCGAGTACGTCCAAGTCGAACGGTATGAGGACCGCAACGAGCACCGCCGCCCAATCACGGCGCCGCTCGCGAAGTTCCTCGTCGAGCATTCCGAGCGCGTCTACATTCCAACCCGATTCCCGCAGATCGTCGAGGGCGGCGTCTACCGCGATCACGGCGGGGCAATCTTGCGCGTATTGCGGATGAAGTTTCCCGACGGCAAAGGGCGCCACGGGCGCGAGAACGAGATGCTCGCCGTCTTCACGGTCAACGGCGGTGCGTATGAATACTGCGAGACGCCATACGTCTTGCGGCCAGCGATCGCGGCGACGCTCGACCCGAACGCGCTGACCAACGAGTCATTAGCCGAAGCCGACTACGCGGTCCAGGTCTCAGCCGCGCTCGGAAACCTCAAGACCGCGAACGAAGCTCTGGCCGAGGCGGATGAGGCCAAGAAGGCGTCTGCCGCGGCGCTCGCGCAGGCCAAGGTGGCGCACAAGAAGGCGCTCATGAATCTCAATGCGCTTTCAACCGGCCAGCCGATGCTGCCCGGCGTGCACGCGGCGATCCTTGCCGGCGAGCAGATCGCGGAGCAGCACGAGCGCGACGTCGAGCATAGCGATGATGACTAGGGTGGGAACGATCTGCGATCTCACGCCGGCGACGCTGCTGTTTGATGCTCGCGATCGCAGCGTGCGCTCGTTCCGGCACCGCTCCTTTAGCGTCATGAACAACGGGGGCGCGCCGCTCGAGCGCGCGGTCGCCAATGTCATGGCGCGCGTCGCCGTGGGCAGACTCGATCGAGCAAAGCCCGGCGTGGCGCCGACGATCCCGACGTGCTCCGCGTGCGGCTGCACCGAGGAGTACGCGTGCGAAGATGGCTGCAGCTGGGCCAACCCCGAGAAAACGCTCTGCACGAGCTGCGTGAAGGAGGCACCGTAATGCACGACACCATCGCGCGCTGCTGGCTGTGCGCCGGCGACGAGGAGCCACCGGAGCACGACGCGCAACGCGCCGCCCTCTGCGCCGCCTGCGAGCGCCAACGCATACGGCACCTCATGGGCCTCGACGGGGCTCGCCGCACACCCCTCGCCGCGTGCACTATCGTAGACGATCGATCGATCCTCGAGCGGATCGTCAGCGCGTGGGGCGCGATCGTCGGCGACCTCATCGCGTCCTACTCTCGACCGGTCGCGCTCCAGAGCGGCATCCTCACGATCGAGTGCACCACCTCCGCGTGCGCGCACGAGCTCCGCTTCGCGGCGAACGACATCATCCGAACGATCGCGAAGCGCGTGTCGGGAGCGTCGATCGCTCGCGTGCAGCTGCGCGTTCCTCCGCCGCGCGCGCCTCGTCGCCACTCTCGGCCGCTCTCCGCGGCGCGCATCCTGCGTCGCATCACCAGCGCCGTGCGCAGCGCCGATCGCGCCGTGTGGAGCGACCGCGCGCAAGAGGTCGCGTGGTGGCTCGTACTGCTCGCGGTCGCCGTGTTCACCGTCGACGTCGTGGTGTATCTCCTCCGGAGTTCCAGCGGATGATGAGCCGCGGCGCCGCTGGCCGCGCGCGCTTTCTCGCGCCAAAACCATCGAAAAATCGCAAAACTTCCTCGACTCTGGAGCGAAAAACGACGCATGAAGTGGGTCAAACTCCACGTCAGTTTACTCAAAAATGTGAACTACCGGCGCCTCTCGATCGCGGGGAAAATCACATTTCTGACCGCGCTTATGCTGGCCGGCGACTGCGATAACAAGGGGCTGCTCGCGGTGCGCACGGGTCCCCTCACGGTCAAGGAAGTCGCTTTGGAAACCTCCTTGCCACCCCGCCAGCAGGCGGCCGCGCTCCAGGAACTCTGCGCAGCTGCCTTCCTTAGTATGTCCCTCGATGGAGCGTATCTCGTGGAGCGCTGGGACGAGAAGGTCGGCAGCGACTCCGAGAGGCTATCGAACGCCGAGCGCCAGCGCCGCCACCGTAACGCCAAGCGTAACGCGAGTAACGCGAACCGTAACGCACAGAGTAACGTAAGTAACGAAAAGCGTAACGTTACGAAAAGTAACGAAAAAGTAACGGATATAGAAGAAGAATTAGAGATCCCCCTACCACCTAGCGGTGGTTACCCCCCCAATGCCCGGAATTTCGCCGATCTCGAGCCCGACGTCGCGACGCATCTCGAACTCGCTGCAGCCGAGAACCGAACGGGCAAAATCTCGGCGGCACGAACGGCTGGGATGCGCGCTGCGCTCGGCGCCGTGCTCGACGAGTGCGCCGATCGTGAGGCATTCGCCGCTGGCCTACGCGAAAGCAATGCCAAGGGCGTGGCCAACGCGAACTACGTCCGCCGATGCGTCCGCTCCGCGATGGAGCGAGCCGGCCTCGAGCCGATCCCGAAGCGCCGTGCTGCGGCCGCCGATCAGGCCGAGCAGTGGATGCGGGAACAGGACCGCACGTGATCGGCCAATCCAGCACCGATGCGCTCGCCGGAATGCTCGCTCGGGTCGAAGAGCTCAAGGCGCTTTCGGCCGATCCTGAGCGCCAGGCGTGGCTCGCGGAGCAGCAAAAGCGCGACGAGCTGCGCCGGCACAACGCACGGCTCGATGCGCTCGAGCGACGAATTCCGGCACAATTCCGCGGCGCGGACCTCGCAACGTGCCGGCGCGATGCGCACTGCGCGCAGGCGCTCGACGCCGCCCGCCACGTCGTCGCCGAGGGGTTTTTGGTGGGGCTCGGGCTCTTCGGGTCCAACGGCGTCGGCAAGAGCTATCTCGGCGCCGGCATCGCCCGCGCGGCGTTGCTCGCCGGCATCCCGGCGCGCTTCGAGGCGGCCAGCGGCTTCGTCGAGCGACTCGCCGACGCGACGCTCTTCAGCTCCGAGGATCAGGTGACGCGTGCCATCCGCGAGGTCGCCGAGACGCCGGTGCTCGTGCTCGACGACCTGGGGCGCGAGCGGCTGGACCGGCGCACGATGTCCTGGATATTCTTGCTGCTCGATTGGCGTCTGAACGACGCGCGCACGATCGTCGTCACGACCAACTACCCCCCGGAAAAGCTGCTCAAGCGCTATCTGGCGGCGGCCGAGCGGTGCGGCGAAGATCCCAGCGCGGCGACCTCGATTTTCGATCGGCTCTGCGGTCTTGCGCCGCTGCCGTGGGTCGAAATGCGCGGCAAATCGCTGCGCGGCCGGCGCCCGGAGCACAGCTAAATGGGCGACGTTTTAGAC
>DAIDGS010000101.1 GCA_027459845.1 Vulcanimicrobiota bacterium
GCTGAGCGCGGCCGCGCCGTAGCGACGGCGCCGTTCTAGCCGCGCCGACACGCGAGCGGTCACGAAGGACCTCCCCCCCCCCACACAGCGAAAGGTTGGACCAGCCGGCTAATCTTGTCGGCGCAACGCAAAGGAGTACGAATCTTGCTTAGGAAGACGGGTGTCCTAGTAGCATTCTTGTTTGGCATGTTCTTCGTGGGCGCAGCAGCGCGCCCGGCGCTGGCGGTGTCGCCGGTATACATTGTGTCGCGTACCTACATCTACAATGGGAGTACAGAGACGATCGTCACAGTCTTCTCCAATGGCGACGTGACGACGATCACGTTTGAACCGATGTAGGCGCCAGAGCTTCTTTCTGTTCTCGAGGTGTAGGATGCGCGGGACCCGGGTGTGTGAAATGCGTGGATCGTCGGTGGCGTTGAAGGTCGTTCTGGCCTTTTGTTGGTCCGCGTTATTGATCTACTGGGTCCCGCCTGCGCCTGCCGACGCTGCGCTCCCGCCGAGCCTTCACGTTGGGCAGACCCTGCGCTACGAGGCTATGACGGTCCAGTATCTGCCGGGAATCCCGATGGTACGCATCCCGGGCACGATAATACTTCAAATCAAAAGCGTGGGATCACACTCGGTTAGGTTGACGTATTCAAACCAAGGCGCGCACACCACCAGCGTCGACGACGTGACGTTCTACGATGACGGATCCTCAAAAACGTCGAGGAACCCCAACGGCTTTATTTTGCCGTTCCTCGCGGATCGCAGTTACTCAGGGCCCGACTCTAAGCTGCGCCTCGTGGTGGGCGCATCGCAGAGCTTTACCGACGCTCGCTACAGCGAGTTTGGCTTGCCCGGCCCACGGACGGTCACCGTAACGGCCGTTAAAGGCGATGTGGTCGATCTGCACATTAAAGGGAGTGGCGAAGGACAGCTCGGCTACGGCGCTGCGGTGCCTACTTCGCGTACCGGGCAGCCGCTTTTGGGACGAGACCGTGTTTCGGCCGTCGTAGAGTTTCGAGGCGGCGTCCTCGAGAGCGAAACGATCCACCTACGATCGCACCAACAGCAGCCCGACGGCCACTTCGAGTACGTGCCGACGGTCTACACCTTAACGCGCGAACGCCCGTGAGCGCTTGGGCTGCGTCCGCGGCATAGCACTTGCCGGGTAACATGAGGTTAGCCGCTATCGTCGCGCTAGCGGCGTTTGCGGCATTTGGCACGTACCCGAAACGGACGCTTGCGAGCACAAGCGTACGGTCGCCGGACGTTATCGTGAGGGTTAGGTCGCGCATTACCGGCGCGCCTGTCGCCGGCGCGACCGTCCGGATTTCGCGGTACCGCGACGTCTCATACGAGCGCGAACGCACGACCAATGCGCGTGGGGACGTCGACTTCCCGTCGGTGCCGGTGGGATTTCTCGTTGTCACCGCCTTGAAGGAAGGCTATCGGGCGCAATCTACAACCATTGATATGGTGCTGGGCGTCAAGCGCGAGGTCGTCGTTCTGTACCTTGCGAAGCCGGGTTCAAAGCCTCCGGCCGTGCGGGGCAAATTAGGAGGGTTTAAGGAAATCGCCGATGTTCGATCGCGACCGTCGGTGAGAACCGAGTACTACGACGCGAACTCGGCGTTTGCACCGCTATTTCACGACCTCGTCGGCCAGATGAACTCCCTAGGCGGCGCCGACATTCACCTCTCGCCATCCGGCGGCCTTGGGTCAGTCTCTCTCGAGGGGGCCGATCCATCCATGACCTCGACGACCTTCGACGGGGTCCAAGTACAAAGTGCCGCCGCGCTCGACAGTATCGACGCCGACGCTCTTCAGAGCGCGAGTGTGAATCTCACGGACAGCTCGCTCAACCTGTTTAGCCTCAACTCAACTCCAACACTCCAAACCGATGCGCGGCTGAACGCTGGGGGTATCGGCAACGACCGCGCGAGTCTGCAAGAGAGCGGGACGGCCGGCCAGTTGGGATACGCCGTCGAAATCCTAGGCGACGCCGTGCGCAGTCCCTTGGACGGGCAGACCTACCGCGACACGAGTGGCTTCACATACAAGCATAGCGGGCGCTTCCTGGGCGGTTTTATCGGTGGAGCGCTGAGCATTCCGATCGGGAAGGACACCACGCTCTCTGTAAAGCACCTTCGGCGCGTAACGCGAACGCTGCCGCTGCAGGCGTTGGCCCCGGGCCCGCTGCTTCAGGGGTATGGTCCGTTCCCCGTCCACTCGACCGACTTTGGTACGGTCGACGAGGTGAACATTCAAAGCCAACTGGGGAGCTGGCAGGTTGGTGCCCGGTACTACAATTTCCTGACCAGTGGTGTTGGGGATTACACGAATGCATACGTCGCCGGGAATCCGGCCCCCGCTGATACGTCATCAGCATCGAACGAGGGCGACTTCGGATTCACGGCGATACGCGTTTCCAAACACGATCAGACGCTGAACATCAACGGCACGATTTCGCATTCGAACGATTTCGAAGCAAATGGGTTTGGCGGTCTCCAAACCACCTCGGTGTCGTCATCGCGGCGTGCCGACCTGTTCCTCGACTACAACAGCTACTTTGGGAAAAAGCAGGCGGCGTACTACGAGTTGACGGGCAAGTTCGACCGCGACCTAGCGACGGGGGACGTCGCTTCGAAGTTAGGGGTCTATCTAAAGAGACAGCACGGTACGACAACCCTATTCGGATCGCTTCAAGGCGGAACCAGTCTTGCCTTGGTGCCGGAAGCTAGCCCGTTTTCGCTTCCGAATCAGGTTCAGTACAACTGCTCCGCGGCAACCGCGGTCGCCACAGCCCCGAACGACGTTCCGAGTACGCCAGCTGGATTCGAGCTCCGCGCCGGCGTTACGCGCAGCTACCCCAACTCGTCGTTCTCCGCTCAGATCTACGATCGCCGCTACTCCGGCGTGACGCTTTCATCGGCCTTGGTCCCGGCTTCCCTAGAGCCCCCGGGTTTCGTTCCACCCTCGGTTCTGAGCTCGATCCTGGCTGGGTTTGCTACCTTTGGCGGGTGCGGTGCCTCGAGTACTCCGGCCGTCTACTTCGAACAAAACATCTCGGGTGCGACAGTGGACTACCGCGGCCTCGAATTGGGATTCGGCGGTCACATCGGGCGACTGGGGATGTATCAGCTTCTCATAACCGATCACCAAGCAACGCTCGATAGCGCTGACCCGCGCCTGCGCGGCGCACTCTCCACGTATATTCCCGGAGCGCAGTTGCCAGGGATTCCGCCCCTCAATGCATCTGCCAGCGTCGAGTTCGCTGTGAGCTCCAAAGTGCGAGCGCTCGTGAACGACACGCTGGTCTCGTCGAATAACCAATATCATCTGCCCGCCTACGGCCTACTCACGGGCGGCCTCGTCGGCAGGCTCAGTCGGGACACGTCATTCACTATCGTGGCGACGAACTTGACGCACGCCTACGCGGCGGCCTACGCTTCGAGCCGCTACGCCACAGGCGTGCCGACGGTTGGCGGTATCGATTTCCAGCCGCTGGCGACGCCGCTAACCATCCCGCAGCTCTACATAGGAGTTCACTTTTTGGCGACGCGTCAGCCCTTCTAGGCCTGGGCGCTACTGAAGCTCGCGGATCGGTTCTCCGCGGCTGCGACGGCTCGCTTCGACGGCTGGCTTGCTTGGAGTGCTCACTGCGGGTAAGATAGCTGCACTATGGCTCATGCAATTTGGTCCGGCGCGATCAACTTCGGGCTGGTGACGATTCCGGTCAAGCTCTTCACGGCGGTCAAGACCGACGAACTTTCGTTCAACATGCTGCATGCCAAGGACGAAGGCCGCATCAAGTACGAGCGCATCTGCAGCGTCGACGGCAAGCCGGTACCATGGGACGAGATCGTCAAGGGCTACGAGTACGAGAAGGACCACTACGTCATCCTAACCGACGACGACTTCAAAAAGGTAAATCCCGAGGCGACGCAATCGGTCGACATTCTGGAGTTTGTTGAACTCGATCGCATCAATCCGATGTATTTCGACAAGCCCTACTACCTCGAGCCGAGCAAACAGGGACGTCACGCTTATGCGCTCCTGCGCGAGTCGCTCGCGCGCGCGAATAAGGTTGCTGTGGCACGGGTCGTCATTCGCACCAAGGAGTATCTCGCGGCGGTCAAACCGCTCGGCGACGTGCTGGTACTGGAGCTGATGCACTGGGCGAACGAAATCGTCTCGCCGGACGATCTGGCGCTTCCCGGCCAGGAGACGCTCCCCGATGCCGAAATGAGCATGGCCAAGATGTTGATCGACTCGATGAGCGTCGAGACGTTCGACCCGCAGCAGTTTACCAATCGCTATCGCGACGAAGTGCTCGCGATGATCGACGCCCGTGCCGCCGGGAAGGAACTGCCCAAGGCCAAGAAGGCTCCCGCGCGCGCCAAGGTCGTCAACCTCATGGACGTACTCGCGCAGAGCCTGGAAGAGAGCAAGAAACGCCGCGCGACGCGCGGCGTTTCGGATGAGAAGCCCGCGCCGGCCAAGCGCGGAAAGACGTCGGCTGCCTAGAGGCTTAGCGCCCGCCGAACATGTCGCGCAACATGGCGCCCGCCACGCCGCCGGCAACTCCGGCTTGCGTGGTCTGCGCGACCGTCTCGCGTCCCAGATACGGCAGCAGGGCATGCGCGAGATTCGGTAGCGTGAGTGTCTGCAGCCACACCTTCCCGGGTCCGGTCAAGTGCGCCAGAAACAGACCGTCGCCGCCGAAGATCGCGTTGGTAATGCCGCGCATCATGCGGATGTCGAAACCGACGCTCTCCTGAAACATCCCGATGTGCCCGGGATGGACTTGGATCGATTCGCCCGGCTGCAGATCGTACGTGACGATCTCGCCGCCGAGTTCGACCCACGCGCTGCACGTGCCGGCCAAACGTTGGAGCACGAAGCCGTTCCCGCCGAAGATTCCGGCACCGAGCGACTGCTGAAATCCGATCGAGAGTTCGAGACCGGCGGTCGCGCACAGAAAGCCGTTGCGATGGATCATGTAGCCGTGACCCGGCTGCACGTCGACCTGCATGATTTGCCCGGGAACTTTGGCTGCGAAGGCGATGAGCCCGTTGCCGCTCGGAGCGGTGTACTCGGTCATGAAGATGCCGCCGCCCGAGAGCGCGCGGCCGAGAACGCCGAAGAGACCTTTCGCGCCGGCCGTCATCGCCGTCGTCTTGAGCTGCACGCTTTCGGTCATCCACGAGAACTCGCCGGGCTCGGCAACGATCGTGTCGCCGGCTTCGAGTCCGATCTCTAGAACGGGAAGCGTGGTTCCCGTAATCTTCGACTTCATCGTACTCCTTTCGTCAGCCGTCGATGACGTTCGCCGTTTCGATGACGCTCGCCAAGCCGACGGCGGTGGCTTCGCTGGGCGGCTTTCCTTCGCGACGCGCGGCGAGGAGCCCCACGCCCAGCGCGACACCCGCGAAGAGCAGCGACTCGGCACCGGCGAAGCGCGACCCGTACTGCGCGAGCAGCCCGGTGGAGACCGGCGGCGCGACCGTTCCGGAGAGCGAATCGAGCGACGATCCCGTGCCCAACACGGTGCCTTGCTCGCGGTCGGTTGCGGCGTTGCTGATCAGGGCCGTGATACCGGCATTGGTCAGCGACATGCCGAACGCGAAAACGAGCATCATAATCGAGAGCGCCGCGACGTCGTGCACGAACGGTACCGCTGCGAAGCTCGCGACCAGGCAGGCCAGGCCCACGTTGGACATGCGCCGGTCGCCGATCCGCTCGGCGATCTTTCCCACCACGTATCCGCTAAAGAAGACGTTGACCACCGCGAAGGCCGAGAAGTAGAAGTCGGTTTGCGGTAGCGAGAAGCCGAGCTGGTGCTGGAGGAAGAGGGCGATCACCGCGAACCAGCCGTAGAGCCCCAGCGATATGGCCAGCTTCTGCCACAGCTTCGATGCGATCTTCGGCCGGCCGAACGCGTTAAGAATGTCGCTGAGCCCGACGCGTTCCTCGTCGTCGGGAGCGGTGCGCGACTCCGGGAGCAACAGAATCGTGAGCAGCAGCGTGATCAGTTGCAGCCCGGCTGCGGTGAGGAACGGAACCGCGAAGCCGAAGCGCGCGAAGAGCACTCCACCGATCACCGGACCGAAGATCATTCCGCAGCCGAACATTGCGCCGATCAGGCCGAACGCGCGCGAGCGATCCTTCGCCTCGACCAGATCCGCGACGTAGGCTTGCGTGATGCTGATGTTTCCGCCCGAGACGCCTTCGACGATGCGCGCGACGAAGACCCACGCAATCGTCGGCGCGAACGCCAGCATCGCCCAGCCGATGGTGGCGCCGACTTGGCTGACGATCAGCACCGCCTTGCGGCCGATGCGGTCCGAGACGTTGCCCCAGATCGGCGCTGCGATCAACTGGCAGAGCGAAAACGTGGCCATGATACCGCCGACGAAGATCGGCGAGACGCCGAAGTGCGTCACGAAATACGGCATCATCGGCAGCAGCATGCTGAAGCCGATGATGTCGATGAAGGTGATGCCCAAAATGGGCACGAGTTTGGCGATCATGAAGGTGACTCTACCGGCAAGATTATCGTTTCGACGCGTTCGCCCTTGCGCAGCAGTTCGAGGCGATAGGGGCGGCTGAGATCGAGCGCGGTGAGGATGCGGTGCAGCGCGTCGACCGAGGTCACGCGTTCGCCCTCGAATGCCAGCAGCACGTCCCCGGGCGCAATGCGCGCGATCGCGGCCGGGCTACCCGCCTCGACCGACTCGACCCCGACTGCGCGAGGATCGTCGAGCGCAAAGCGGCGTGCCGCGGCGGCGCCCAGGACGACGTCGCCGCCGGCGATTCCGAGGTACCCGCGGCGGATGCGCCCGTCGCGGATCAGCACGCCGGCGATGCGCTGGGCGGTGTCGATGGCGATCGCGAAGCAGAGGCCCTGGCCGGGCAAAACGGCGGTGTTGACGCCGATGACGGCGCCGTCGGTCGTGACCAGCGGCCCGCCTGAGTTGCCGGGATTGAGCGCGGCATCGGTTTGGATGATGTTGTCCATCAGGCGGCCGGAGCGCGAACGCAAGCTGCGCCCGAGCGCGCTCACGACGCCGGCCGTTACCGTGTAGGCCAGGCCGAACGGGTTGCCGACCGCCACCACCAGCTGCCCCGGGCGCAGCGCGGCCGAGTTCCCTAGCCTCGCGAAGGCCAGATCCGGCGCGTCGACGCGCAAGACGGCGAGGTCCGCGTCGGGATCGTCGCCGACCAACCGAGCCGGTAGGGTGCGGCCGTCCAGCAACCCGAGCTCGATGCGCTCGGCATCGTGGACGACGTGGCTGTTGGTGAGCACGAAGCCGTCGGGCGTCACGATGAAGCCGCTGCCGGCACCGTGCCGGCGTCCGGCGCCGGCCTCGATCGCGACCACGGCGGGGCTTACCCGCTCGGCCGCCCGCGTGACCGCGTGCGAGTATGGATCGAGGACGGCCGTCGTGTCGGCGGCACCGGCGGCGAGCAACATTGCCTAGCTGAGAACCGGCCAAAGTCGGCGCAGTTTCAACCGCCGCAGCGCGCCCGGTAGGAGAATCGGACCGGCGGCGGAATCCTGAGCGGCCGCGCCCAGATGGCGGAATTGGTAGACGCGCTGGTTTCAGGTACCAGTGGTGGCAACATCGTGGGGGTTCGAGTCCCTTTCTGGGCAGTACGCAGCACCTTTCAGATCTGCCGCGCCATACGCGCTCGTCGCCGAGCGGCGCGAAACCTCATTGGATTCATCCTGTTCATCGACCTCGCTGCTGTCGGATGCCGCGTCTACGAGCCTGCGCGAGCTTTAACAGAACATCCCACAGAGAGCCTCGCTTCCGTGCGCCGTCGCCGCCGAGTGCCACTACGCGCAACCGCAGCGTCATCAACCCTCAGCGAAGACGCGAGCCTACTCGAACACGCTCGTGCCGGCATGCATGCAGCTCGAAGACGTCTTCTTTGAGCCGTCGCCGGTACGGCGGTAGCGGCGCGTCTGCCGGCTGCGTGGTTCCGTAGCGGTTTCCCCGGCGCCGCGCGGGGAGCCTCAGTGTTGCGCATCGATCGACCGATTTGGTACCGGAGTGTCGGAGTTCAATAAGCTCTGGGCGGGACAGACCGTGAGCCTGGTCGGAACGGCGCTCACCGCATTTGCGCTGCCGACGCTCGCCGTCTTGACGCTGCATGCGTCCGCGGCCCAGGTCGGCATTTTAGTGGCGTTGGAAACCTTGCCGTTTCCGGTATTCGGCATGATCGTCGGCGTACTCGCCGACCGGCTCTCGCGACGCAAGATCATGATCGTCGCCGATCTCGTCCGGTTCGTTTCCCTCGCAACGATTCCGATCGCTGCGGCGCTTGGAACCCTGCGAATGCCGCAGCTTTACGTGGTGTCGACGGCGACGGGCTGCGCCTCGGCGTTCTTCGGGATTACCTACCAGGCGTATCTGCCGGCCTTGGTCTCGCGGGGTCGCATCACGGATGCCAACGTGAAGCTCGAACTTTCCAATGCCGGGTCCGACATGCTTGGAAAAGCTCTGGCTGGGGTGATGATTCAATGGCTGGGCGCGGCGACCACCATCGCGCTCGATGCCATCTCGTATGTCGTATCGGTGTTTTCGCTTGCCTGGATTCGCGTCGACGAGCCTCCGCACGACGGCCCCCCGCTCTCGCTGCGGCAGGGAATGCGCGAGCTGGGCGAGGGTTTGCAGGTTGTGTTTCGATCCCCCGACCTGCGTTGGATTCTCGGTACGACGGCCACGAGCAATTTAGGCAGCTCGATGATTCAAGCCGTGATGTTCGTCTACGCGTACCGCGTCCTTCATCTGCAGCCGGGGCCGTTGGGTCTCGTTTTCGCTTTTGCAAATCTCGGCTTTATCGGCGCCTTTTCAGCCGCGCGCGTACGTAGCGCCTTGGGCTTTCGCGGCACGCTTATCACCGGAGCTTTGGTCGCCGGGTTGGCCCAAGGAGGTTGGCTCTTGGCCCAGTTCGCACTGCCTTACGCGGTGCTCTTCGTTACCTGCTCGATCGAGGCACTCGCGTTGCCGCTCTACAACGTCACCCAAATCAGTTACCGCCAAAGCCTCGTCGACGCACGATTGCAAGGTCGGATGAACGCCACGATGCGGACGTTCGTCTGGGGAACGATACCGTTGGGAGCGTTGATCGGCGGGTACGCCGCTCACGCAATCGGCGTTCAGACGACCATCGCGATCGGTACCGCGCTGAGTACCCTTGCGGCGCTCTGGCTGCTCCCACTTCGCGAACGTGACGCTTCAACGCGCGAGCGCGAGCCTGCGCTGGGAGGGCCTGCCTGAGCGTCCGTCCCGACGGGATTGGATAGGCCGTCTCGTGCTCGAACGGTGCCCGGTCGTGCTTCCGGCATCACCATCCCGCGCCGACGCGGATGCATTCCGCGTTTTAGGGTGGCCCGCACGCGGCGGCGCGGGCGAGCAGAAACGCTCGGTCGCGCGTGTTGGCGGCGAGCTGCGCTGCGCGCTCGAACTCCGCGCGGGCCTCGCGGTGCCGGCCGAGTTTCGCGAGCAGATCGCCGCGCACGCTGGGGAGCAGGTGGTAGCGCGCGAGTGCGGGTTCCGCGAGCAACGCGTCGACGATCGCCAGTGCCGGCGCAGGGCCGTGCGCCATGCCGACCGCGACCGCGCGATTGAGTTCCACGACCGGCGACGGCGCAAGCCGCGCCAGCTCGTCGTATCGCGCCGCGATCGCGTGCCAGTCGGTCTCGGCCGTGGTGCGCGCTCGTGCGTGCACCGCGGCGATCGCCGCCTGTACGCCGTATTTGCCGAGCGGACCCAACTGCATCGCGCGCGCGAGCGCATCGAGCCCGCGTCGAATCAGCAGGTGGTTCCACTTCCCGCGGTCCTGGTCGAGCAAGAGCACCGGTGCGCCGTCGGCCGCCACGCGCGCCGGTATGCGCGACGCCTGCAACTCCATCAGCGCCACCAGGGCGTGCACCTCCGACTCGTGCGGTTGGAGCGACGCCAGCACGCGACCCAAACGCAGTGCGTCGTCCACCAAATCCGGGCGCAGCACGTCGTCGCCGGCGGTTGCGGCGTAGCCTTCGTTGAAGATGAGATAGATGACCTCGAGGATCGAAGCGAGCCGCTCGCGGCGCTGCGCGCCCGAGGGCACTTCGAACGGAACTCCGGCGTCGGCCAGAGCGCGCTTTGCACGCACGATGCGTTGCGCGATCGTCGCTTCGTTGCTCAGATACGCGCGCGCAATTTCGGCCGTCGTGAGTCCGCCCAACACCCGCAGGGTGAGCGCGACGCGCGCCTCCGGCGCGAGGATCGGATGGCACGCGACGAACATCAGCCGCAGCAAGTCGTCGTCGATCTCCTCGAGCGATTCCGAAAGATCCGCCACCGTATCGTACGACGCGAGTTCGCGTTCGAGGCGCTGCGTCGTCGCGGTCAACGAGCGATCGCGGCGGTACGCATCGATCGCTCGGCGCTTCGCGGTCGTCATCAGCCACGCGCCCGGATTGCGCGGAATGCCTTCGCCTGGCCACTGAGCCAGCGCGGCGACGAAGGCATCCTGTGCGAGGTCCTCGGCGCGGCCGAGATCGCGGGTCGAGCGCATCAGGCGCGCGATGAGCTTGGGCGATTCGATGCGCCAGATGGCCGCGATCGCGCCGGCGAGTTGCGCCTCGGTCACATCGGCGGCGATTCGATTTCCCGCAGGTAGCAGGTCGCGTCGCCCATCACGTCGAGGAAGCGCCGCGTCCACGCCTCGGCCTCGGCGCGATCGCGCACGTCGAGCAGCGCATAGCCGCCGACAACTTCCTTCGATTCGGCGAACGGTCCGTCGGTGACAGTGTCGCGGCCGCCCTTGCGCGCGACGTTGAACTCGAGCATATCGCCGACGCGCCCGCCGGTGTCGAGCAGCACGCCTTTTGCGCGCATCTCGGCGATCAGGTGCCCCATACGCTCTATCTCCTCCGGTGCCGGCGGCGCACTGCGCGTCGCATCGAGTGTCATGATCGAGAGTATCTTCATAGCATATCTCCAAAGTCTTCGACGTCGTGTACCTGACGGATTTCGATGGTGGCACCGCCGTTGAAGGGTGCCTGGGTGAAGCGCTCGACCACCTCTTCGTGCGATTTGCCTTGCACGATCCAAAAGCCGGCGATCAGCTCCTTGGTCTCGGCGAACGGCCCGTCGGTGACGGTCGTGCGCCCTCCGTCGAACCGCAACCGCGTCCCTTTCGACGACGGGCGCAGCCCTTCGGCCGCCAGCAACACGCCGTCACGGGCGAGTTGCTCGTTGAAGCGACCCATCGCGGCGAACTGCTCGCGCGATCCCAGCGAGCCGGCCTCGCTCTCCTTGGTGGCATGGACTAGAACGACGAATCTCACGCTCTCCTCCTCAATGCTGCGACGTTGCGTTCTACTCGAGGCGTCGCACGGACGGCCGACGTTTCGACACGGCCGCCGAGGTATTTTTGCCGGGTCCGGCCGGCAGTGCGCGCAACCGGCGGAGCTGCGAGGAGGTTAGCGCTGGCATGAAGATTCTCGTCGTTGGGGCCACCGGGACCATCGGGAAGGCCGTCGTGGAGGCGCTGCACGCGCGCCACGAGATCGTGACGGCCGGAAGATCGCACGGCGATCAGCGCGTCGATCTCACCGATCCCGCCAGTATCCGACGGCTCTTCGAGAAGGTCGGCGCGCTCGACGCGGTCGTCAGCGCGGCCGGGAACGTGCACTTCGGCCCGTTGCTCGAGATGACGCCCGAGCAGTTCGCGGTCGGCAACAGCGACAAGCTGATGGGCCAGGTGCAGCTCGCGCTGGAAGCGGCGCGCCACCTCAACCCGGGCGGGTCGGTGACGCTGGTCGCCGGTACGCTCAGCCGCGATCCGATCCGCTACGGTGCCAGCGCCTCGCTGGTGAATGCGGCGCTCGAAGGCTTCGTGCGCGCGGCCGCGCTCGAGTTCCCGCCGGGACGGCGGATCAACGTCGTCAGCCCGACCGTGCTGTGCGAGTCGCTCCCGGCCTACGGGGCCTACTTTCCGGGCAGCCCGGGCGTGCCCGCCGCGCGCGTCGCGCTGGCGTTCGTCAAGAGCGTCGAAGGCGCGCAAACCGGGCAGGTGTACGTTGTCGAAGCCTAGCGCCTAGACGCATGCGCGCCCGGGTCGTGCCGCCGCCGGCGGTCCCGCTCGCCTTCGTGGCGAGCGCGCTGCTCGCCCTGGGAGCCGCGCTCGGCTGGGCAGCGCTTGCGACGCCACCACCGCTGGCGCTTCTGCACCTGATCGTCGTCGGCGGCTTCTTGACGATCGCGATGGGGCTGCTCTATCAGTTCGTTCCGGTCGTCGCGACCGCGCCGTTGCGCTGGCCGGCGTTGGCATTCGTCCACCTCGCCCTGGCACTCACCGGAACGCTCGCCATCGTCAGCGGCTTTGCGACCGGCGACTTCGCACGGGTGCAGGTGGGCGGGTTGCTTCACCTCGGCGGCATCGCGCTCGAAATCGCGCTACTCGTCGCGACCGTGCGCGCGCGCCGCGCGCCGGCGCCGGCCGCCGGCGGATTGCTCGCACTGGTCTGGCTGGTCGGCGTCGTCATCGCCGGTGCGTGGCT
>DAIDGS010000102.1 GCA_027459845.1 Vulcanimicrobiota bacterium
CAGCTTGCGTTCGAGCGATGGGGCGCGCGTAATCCAGTTCCCTTCGGGAAGCATCCCCACGATCTCGGAGTGCGCGTGCTGCGAGATCTGGCGCGTCAGCGTCTTGCGATAGGCTTCCGGCATCCAGTCGGTCGGCTCGACTTTGAGCGCACGATCCAGCCGTTCGTTAAAGGCCGCTTCGCGTGCATCGTCCCGAACGTCGCCTTCGATGCCGTCGCTCATTTGGGTGTACATCGCGCTACCCCGCGACCACGGGCTCGGGCTGGGCCGGCAGATGCTCGGCGGTTGCGTTCATCGTCAGCAGATCGTACTGCGCGACGACCTCGTCGGCTTGATTGAAAACCGTCACCGACCAGCGCACCTCGCCGTACTCCGGCTTGCGCGGCGTCTTTTCCTTGACGGTCAAGCGCACGCGCACGCAATCGCCCGGATAGACGGGTTTGACGAAGCGCAGACTCTCCAGGCCGTAGTTCGCCAGCACCGGGCCGAGCTCGTTGCGCACGAAGAGTCCGGCCGCAAACGCCAGCACCAGATAACCGTGCGCCACACGGCCGTCGAAGAACGGGCTGGACTTGGCTGCGGCGTCGTCCATGTGCGCGTAGAATCGGTCGCCGGTAAACTCCGCGAAGTGCTCGATGTCGGCCAGCGTCACCTCGCGGGCCGGCGTATAGAAGGTCTCGCCGGCGGTCAGTTCCTCGAAGCTTCGCTCGAACGGGTGCGCGCTCGCGCGTCGCTCGTCGGCACCGGGATTCCACACCCCCGTGACCGTTGCCAGACGTTGCGGCGACCCTTCGATTGCGGTGCGTTGCATGTAGTGAAACACGCCGCGCACGCCGCCCATCTCTTCGCTGCCGCCGGCTCGCCCCGGACCGCCGTGAATCAGCGGGGCCAGCGGCGTTCCGTGCCCGGCCTGTTCCTTGGCGCAGTCGCGATCGACGATCAGCACGCGCCCGTGATACGCCGCGATGCCGACTGCCAGCGCGTCGGCGGCCGCCGCATCGTAGCTGAAGATCGAGGCCACCAAGCTGCCGTCGCCGCGATTGGCGATCGTGACCGCTTGCTCGATGGAATCGTAGGGCATCAGGGTCGTGACCGGTCCGAAGGCCTCGACGCTGTGCACCTTGCTCGCCTCGAGCGGGCGATCGCAACGCAGCACGATCGGCGACATGAATGCGCCGCGCGCGGCGTCGGCACCAACCACCTCGACGCGATCGGGATCGCCGTAGACGATCTCGGCTTCGGTCGCAAGTTCCGCGATCTTGGCGCGCACGTCGTCGCGTTGCGCCAAACTCACCAGCGCCCCCATCGTCACCCCGTCGGCGCGCGGGTTTCCGACGACCACCTTCGCTAGGCGCTCCCCGAGCGCGCGCTGGACCTCCGGGAGCGCGCCGCGCGGAACGATCGCGCGGCGAATGCAGGTGCAGCGCTGGCCGGCCTTGGTCGTAATTTCGCGAGCCACTTCTTTGACGAACAGGTCGAACTCGGGCGTGCCGGGTACCGCGTCGGGGCCCAAAATCGAGGCGTTGAGCGAGTCGCGTTCGGCGATAAAGCGAACCGCGTGCTGCCCGATCGCCGGCACCTGCTGCAGGCGCAACGACGTATCGATCGAGCCGGTAAACGACACCACGTCCTGCGAGCCGAGGTGTTCGAGTGCATCGCCCAGACTGCCGGCGACGAACGCAATGCTCCCCTCCGGCAGCGCGCCCGATTCGACGATCGCTTCGAAGACCGCCGCAGCGACGTACGCGCTGGGCGTCGCCGGCTTGGTGACGACCGGCACGCCCGCGATGATTGCGGGGGCCAGCTTTTCCAGCATGCCCCAGCATGGAAAGTTAAAGGCATTGACGTGGAGCGCAACGCCGTGTAGGGGCGTCATCACGTGCCGACCGACGAACGTACCGCCCTTGGAGAGCGGCTCGAGCGCGCCTTCGACCGCGAGCCGCGCGTTCGGAAGTTCGCGCCGAGCCTTCGACGCGAAGGCGAACAGCGTCAGGATGCCGCCGTCGATGTCGACGAAGTTGTCTTTGCGCGTCGCGCCCGTCTCGAGCGACAGTTCGTAAAAGCGTTCCTTGCGGTCGTTCAGGTAGAGCGCGACGCGCTTGATCGCCTCGGCGCGCTGATGAAAGGTCATGGCCCGCAGCGCCGGACCGCCGACCTTCCGCGCGTGCTCGAGAACGGCGGCAAAGTCGATGCCGCGCGTCGAGACCTCGGCCACGCTCCGCCCATCGATCGCCGAAGCGACCGAGACGAACCCGTCGGGCGCCTCGTACCAGGCTCCCTGAACGTAACTCCGCAGCTTCATCGCGCCTCCCGACTTACCAATTGGTAGGTGTCCCCCGATTTTACCGCGCCGCCCCGTCAGGGTCAACGCGCGGGGTCGGAACGCCGGCGCCCAGCCCGTCGAAGAGGATCGCCACGACCGCCGCCGCGATCGCGCCCGCGCCTTCGCGCCCACCCGGGCGATACCACTCGACCACCGAGTTCGACATGCCGAACGCCAGCCGCACGATCAGCCCGGCGTCGAGGTCGCCGCGGAGCCTACCCGCATCCTGAGCGGCACGGACCAGTCGCCCAACCGCGGCGTCGAAGGCGCGCCGCCGATCCATCGCCCGCCGCTCGACCGCCGAGTTTCCCCGCACGCGAAAGAGTACGCTGACCTCGGGCAGCAGCCGGATCGTCGTCGCCGCAACGCGCTCGACGATCGCGCGCAGGCGCGCGTCGGGCGGGGCATCGGCGGCCGCAGGATCGTCGAGGATCGCGAAGAGCGCATCGAGCGCCCGCGCCAGCCCGCGCTCCAGCAGCGCCTCCTTGCCGGCCACGTGGTGATAGATCGCGGCTTTGGTAATGCCGGCGGTGCGGGCAACGTCGTCCATCGAGGCCGCGTCGTAACCGCGCGCGGCGAAGACCGCGAACGCGACGTCGGTCAGCGACTCGATATCGTAGGGGCGCCGGGCGTCCATTCCGGCTTATGCGAAGGCAACCCGACCGGTTCCTCGGAATGAGCGCCTATGGCTCCCACTCGTACCGCCGCACCCCACGCCGGCCTCGACGCCGACCAGTTGCTCGCGCTGCTGCGCAACATGTTGACGCAACGCGCCGTCGACACGCGCGGTTTTCAACTCAATCGTCAAGGCAAGATCGCCATCGCGATGGGCTCCGAAGGTCACGAAGCCGTTCAGGCCGGCGCGGGGATGGCATTCGTGCGCGGCAAGGACGTGCTCTACCCTTACTATCGCAACACCGGCATCACGTTGGCCTGCGGCTTCACGCTCGAAGATCTCTTTCGCTCGCAGTTCGCGCGCGCGACCGACACCACCGCCGGACGCTCGATCATCAATCACGTCACCGACAAACGCAAGGGCATTGCGTCGATCTCCTCGATCATCGCGTCGCAGTGTACCCATGCCGTCGGGGCCGCCTACGCCTTCAAGCTTCGCGGCGAACGCGACCGTATCGCGCTCTGCACCTTCGGCGAGGGTGCAACCAGCGAAGGTGAGTGGCATGAAGCCGTCAACTTCGCGAGCATCCATCGGGTACCGGTCGTGTTCCTGTGCGAGAACAACCAGTGGGCGATCTCGACGCCGATCGCCAAACAGATGCGCAACCCCGACGTCGCGACCCGTGCCGCCGGCTACGGGATACCGGGGGTCAGCGTCGACGGGTTCGATCCGATTGCCGTCTACGCCGCGGTGCACGCCGCACGCGAGCGGGCGGTTTCGGGCGGTGGCCCGACGCTGATCGAAGCCAAATGCTATCGCTTTCTCTCACACACTACCGACGACGACGATCGCACCTATCGCTCGCGGGAAGAAGTCGCACGGGCGCGCGAGCGCGATCCGGTTCCGCGCTTCGAGCGCTACTTGACCGACGCCGGCATAACCGACGCCGCGGCGATCGAAGCGCTGCGCAAGGAGATCGCGCGGCACGTCAACGCCGTCACCGACGCCATCGAAGCGGAGCCGTTGCCGCTTCCCGAGACGCTGTACGACGGCGTGTACGCCGGCCCGACCGATCCCTGGCTCACCTAATGCACCGGTACGCTCCGCGTTCGCTTTCATGGAGGTCCCCCGAAATGCGCCTTTTTTTGCTCCTTACCGTCGCCGCACTGCTCGGCGGAACCTCGCCGGCGTGCGCTGCGCCGTTGCGTAGCGCCGGGCGGCCGGGCGCAGCGGAATTCGGCGGCGGCACAACCGCTGCCCCGTATGTCACGACCGCCGCAGCTGCCTATTGCCACGCTACCGGCGGCGCCGTGCAGGTGCGCATCCCGGAGTTCGGCACCAACGGCACCACGCCGTTGGTGCTCGCGGGCAGCGCGCCGTTCTGCACCTACACCGCGAAGGACGGCTCGCAGATATCACTCTTTCTCTCGACCCTGTACACCCGCCGTCCGACGCTCGCGGCACTGGCGTACTATGCGAAAGTGCCCGAGTCCAAGACCTGCCAAAGCAGCGGCGGCGCCAATCCCGCGTCCTGTTACTGCACGCAACTCGGCGGGAGCGATCAGTTCGGAGGCGCCAATCTCGGCGGCGGCGCGTGGGTACTGCCCGGCAGCTCGAACCCCGACCTCGAAGCGTGCATCTTCCCCGACCTCTCGTCGATCGACTCGTTTGGCCTGTTCTATCATTCGGCGGGCATCGTGCGCGGCAAAGCGCTCGCAGGCGTTCTGCGCTATCACAAGCCGAAAGGCTGAATCGCGACGCCGGCCGCGCTAAGCCGGTGCCGCACGCAGCGCGCGAACTCGAGCGCGCGCGGACCATCGCCGTGCAGACAGATCGTCTGCGCGACGACGCGCACGCGCTGCCCGTCGATCGCCACCAGGCTGCCGCCGAGCGCGATTGCCAGCGCCTGTTCGGCCGCCTCGTCGGGATCGTCGATCAGCGCTCCGGGTACGCCGCGCGCGACCAGCCGCCCCTCGGGCGTGTAGCGCCGGTCGGCAAAACCTTCGGCAATCGCACGCAGACCGGCGTCGCGCGCGGCATCGAGCAGCACCCCGCCGGCCAGACCGACCATCGCCAAGGCCGGATCGAGCGCTCGAGCGGCGCCGACCACCGCCCGTGCCACCGCGCCATCGTCGGCAGCCACGTTGTAGAGCGCGCCATGCGGCTTGACGTGTGCGATCCGCACGCCGAGCCGCTCGGCGATTGCCATCAGCGTGCGGAGTTGCGACGACACGTCGGCCGCGATTTCGTCGCAACTGCGCGCGAGCACGCGTCGCCCGAAGTGCTCGCGATCGGGGTACGACGGGTGTGCTCCGACGCGTACGCCGCGTGCCTGCGCCGCACGGAGGGTAGCTTCCATCGTCGACGCGTCGCCGGCGTGCGCGCCGCAAGCCACGTTGGCCGTACTGACCAAGGCGAGCAGCGCCGCGTCGGTGCCGCAGCCCTCGCCGAGATCGGCATTCAGGTCGATGGCGTGGATCATCGATCGTACGCGCGAAAGCGCAGCGCTGCTCCCGGGCGCAGCTGCGCGAGCCGGCCGAGGACAACGGTCGGCACCGCGCCGAGTTTGGGATAGCCCCCGGTTGGCGGCGCATCGGCCAGCAAGACGATCGGTGCACCGTCGGGCGGTAGTTGCACGACACCCGGGAAGACGGCGTGCGAGTTCATCTCCTCGCACAAGCTCGCCAGCGGTGGTCCGACCAGACGCATTCCGATCCGGTTGCGCTGTACGCCGACCTGCCACGTCGTTTCCAAGAACGCACGGCGCGTCGCGACGGGAAAGCGCGCGTACTCGCCGCCGACGCAGATCGGAATCGCCACCGGCCGCGCCATCTCGAATCCTTCCTCGATCGACGCTCGCGTATCGGCCGTCGCATGCCGCATCGCGAGCTGTTCCCCGATCGACAGCACGTCGCCGGCGCGCAACGGCCGCCCGGCGTAGCCGCCGAAGCCACCGACGGCGTCGGTACTACGCGAACCGAGCACGACCGGCACGTCGATGCCGCCGTGCACGGCCAGGTAACTCACGACGCCGTCCGTCGGAACGGCGATTTCGACGATCGCGCCGTCCGCAACGTCGTAACTGCGTCGCCACTGCGCCGGCCGTCCATCGATCTGCAGCGCGCACGCGGCCCCGGCAAACGCGAGGCGTGCCGTTCCGTGCGCGCGCAGGCGCGCGCCGCCAAACGTCAACTCGAGTGCGGCGGCGGTAGGCGCGTTTTCAACCAGACGATTGGCAAGCTCCAGCGCCGCGCCGTCCAAGGCGCCGGCCTGCGCGACGCCCTGCGCGCGATAGCCGATCCGACCGCGATCTTGCACGCTCGCGTAGGTTCCCGGGTGCAACACTTCGAGCGCGCGCATCACCGCGCAACGAAGCGCACGCGATCGCCGGGAGCGAGGAGCGCGGGCGGGCGTCCGCTCGGATCGAACAGGGTGAGCGCGGTGCGGCCCACGATCTGCCAGCCTCCCGGCGAGCTGCGCGGATAGACACCCGTATGCGAGCCGCCGATCGCAACCGAACCGGCCGGAACCGCGCTGCGCGGCCGGGCGCGACGCGGCACGTGCAAGCGCCGGTCGAGGCCGCCGAGATACGCAAATCCCGGTTGAAACCCCAGAAAGTAGACCTCGTACTCGCCGGCCGCATGGAGCGCCGCGACCTCGCGCTCCGAGAGGCCGCAGGTCGCGGCGACCTCGGCCAGATCGGGTCCGCTCTCGCCCCCGTACTCGACCGGAATCTCAAGCGTACGCGCCGGCGCGACGTGCGCGACGCCTCGATCGACCGATGTGTCCCAGGCGGCACGAAGACGGGCCAGCACGGCGTCGCCCGTGGACTGCGCGCGGTCGACGAAGAGCGTCAGGTTATTCCAGCCGGGAACCGCCTCTTCGATGTCGCCCCACGCGCGCGCTCGCTGCGCGACCTCGAGCAGTCGGCGTTGGACGCGGCGTTCGTCGCCACCCGATACGTTCACCACGACGGCGCGCTCTCCAAGGAGCGCGAACGCCGCCGATGCGCTCATCCGCGTGCCGGCGCGTGCGCGGCGGGTGCTAGTCGTGCGTAACGCACGCAACCTTTTTGTTGGAGGCCAGCACGACGTGTTTCGCGGTAACGGTGTGCTGTGCGGCGTTGGCCCATACCTTGGCACGCTGCGCGCCGAGCGCGACGACGATCGACTGTGCGTTCGGGTTCTTCGAATCGATATCCGTCGTCGCACCGGCGGCCTCGGCGATGCGCAAATGGTGGAGCGTGAAGCTCATCGCGGCAAGTGCCCCCGGGCAGGCAGCCGACATCTGCCGGTAACCGAGGCTCGACGGTGCGACGGTGACCGTCGTCGATCCGGCAGCCAGGGCGATTCCAGCGGTTGCGAGAGTCCAGACCGCAGCGGCGGCGAATTTCATGCTCTTCCTCCGAACGATAAGCGCTGTGATCGGGGGCTTCGCTGCACGAGGCGATGCCCCTCGGCAGGCGGGAGGCGACGGTTCGCGCCGAAAATGGGCAGAGCATGACCCTATTTGCTCTGGCAGCCCTCCTCGCCGCAAGCGCCGTCGCGCTTGCGGTGCCGCGCCCGGCGCGAGCTGCGGCCGTCGCGTACGACTTTGCGGCGCTTCCCGGTCCGGTCGACAACTGCACCTGGTTCGACGCGCACCTCAACGACCGCAGTGAAGCCGCGCTTGCGCAACTCGCCTCGCTGCTCTACAATCGGGCCGCCTTGCAGGCCCCGACGCCGATCGAGGTCACCCAGACCGGAACCTCGGCGCAGGGTGCGGCGATCGCGGCCTTCCGCTATCGGGGCCGCATCCTCTGCGCGCAGAGCGCGGCCATCACGCCCGCCCCGCCGGCCGGTGCGCCCCCCGCGCCGTAGCCAGCCGCCGGCGGGCGATCCGCTCCGTGGGAGCGTACGGGCCTGGTGGCCCGCACGGTCTTCAAAACCGCTGAGGTCGCCGCAAGGCGGCTGGTGGGTTCGATTCCCACACGCTCCCGCCAGCAACGTGCGTTTCGCTTTGGAATTCGTCGCGCGCAGGTGAGAGTTTTGGGGCCGAATCGCCGAAACAAAGGGCAACGATGCTCAACGGCCTGATTACCTTCTTCACCGGCAGCGCACAGAACCGGCGCAAGTATCCGCGGCGCACCGGCCCATTTAAGGCTTGGGTCGCACTCGGCAATGCCTGGAACGGGCTCCTCTGCCTCGACGTCTCGGGCAGCGGTCTCGGCATCGTGTCGCAAACGCCCTTGGGCGGCGAAGCGAACTTTCGCGTGCAACTCGAAAGCCGCATCGTCACGATCCGCGCGAAGCGCGTCTGGCAGCAACCCGGAACGCTGCAAAACAAACCGGCCTGGAAGTACGGTTTTACGTTCAGCGGCATCGGGGCCGACGACTGGGATGCGGTCGTGCGCTTCTGCAACAACCAAGCCGTCGCGGTGGAGAACAAAGCGCAGTCGGAGCTGGAGCTGGTCCGGCTGAAGGCCGACGACGTCGCGCGACTCATTCCCAAGCGGCTCCAGGATCAGCTCTTGGCGATACTGGTCGAACGCCGGCGCCTCGCGCCACTCGACGACAAGACGCCGCTCGTCCAATACTCGTACGGCGGCGTCATCAAGCGCGGAAACCTGGCGCTCCATCGGCTCGCGATTCATTCGCGCGTTCGCGACGACGCGACCGGGGGCGTGACCTCCTACGACACGCGCTTTCTCTTCGACGACAACGGCGGGAACATCCAGGTCGAGGGCTGACGGCGGCCGCAGTCGCGACCGCCGTCGATGCCGGTTCGCACCAGCCCGCTTAGGGGCGGTGTCCGTAAAGCTGCCGGCGCAAGGCGGGCAGGTGCGGGTTGTGCCAGGTCGTGCCGTCCTCGAAGGTGATCTTGAGCGGTATGCACTCGGGGATGCCGTGCCGGAGCGGAAAGACGTTATTGTTGACGCCGAACTCATGCTTGATTTCGGCACCCGGCGAAAAGGTGCCCACATCCTTGACCTCGGCAAGGAGCTCGCCGCGCACGACCAAACCGAACTCGATCTGCTTCATCACGATGTCGGTGTTGTTCGCGTACTCGATCGCCAGCGTCGGGTTTGCCGACACGTACTGGCGCTGGTAGTAGGTCGGACCGTACACGCTCGGCCAGCCCCAGTAGGGGCCGATTCCTACCGGATAGTAGCCGGCGGTATACCCGCTGGTCACCATCGTTCCTTTTCGTTCCGGATTGCAGTTGCTCACCTTGAGCGGCTCGGCAAAGTTGCGGTGTTCTTTGCCCTTCTTGCCGACCCCGGTGATCGCTCCTTGCGGGGCATTCGTGGTCTGTGCGAGCGTCATCGCGGGAATCGCTGCAGCCAGCACGGCCGCGGCAACGGACGAGAAGATACCTCGGGTTGTCATGGGAGAGAAGTCCTCACTGCGAACGCGAGAGGGATGTGCCGCACTGGATTCTCCAGCCTGGCGTGCGACCCTACAACGGCGGTCGCGAATGCCCGGTGCGATGACCGCTCTGCGGCGGCGCTGCGTGCACCTGCTCGGTCGGCGCGTGCATCGCTTCAATCGGCACGTGCATCGCTTCGGTCGGGGCGTGCATCGCTTCGATCGGCGCGTGCAACGGATCGTTCGGCACGTTCGCCTGATCGCTGGGTGCATGGAAGCTCGCGCCGCCGGCCGACTCGGCGGTGCGCAACGTGTCGAAGACCTGCTGGTACGTGCGACGCGCGAGCGTGGTCGCGTCGCCGTGCGACCGTGCGATCGCCGGTGCACGGTGGTGCGGCGCGGACGTCGCGCCACGGTGCGGCACGGCGACCGGGCGCGCCGGAGCACCGTGGCGGCGCGGTGCGTGGTGCGTCGCGCCGGTCGGTCGGCGGTGCGCGACGTGGTCGCGCCCGGCCACCGGAAGCGTGCGTGGCGCACTCCGCGCGTGCGCGAACTGCGACCAGGCGACGCCGCGGGCAAAACGCGGTTGCGCGAAGGCCCGCGCTAACCGTACCGGCGTACGCACCAGCCCGCGCCCGAAGGCCAGATTGTCGCGGTTCGGTTGCAGCGGTAACGCGCCGCGAAACGCCGACGCGCGCGCGACGGTCGTCGCCGAGAGTGCGGTCACGTGATGAAAATCGCCGGCGTGAAATGCCTTCGCTCCGATTCCGCTAGCCCCGCCGTGTGCAAGGTTGCGGTACAGCGGGTGCATGCGCGGTGGAGGCCCGTGGTGACGCGGCGGTTTGGGTGGGCGACGCGGTCCGCCGCCATGCCGCGGATTGCTCGACGGACGCGGCGTCGGGACGGGGTTGTAGGCCCAGCTATTCCAGCCCGGGTTCCAGTTGTATCCATACCCGTAGCCATAGCCGTATCCCGGGTACCAGGGGTAGAAGGCTTCGCCCGGGGCGAGCGGCACCCAGCCGAAGCTCGACCAGCCGAACGAAAAGCTCCATACCGAGTTGTAGCCCCAGCCAAAGAATCCAACGAGTGCCGGTTGCCAAATCGGAATCACCGAAACGACCGGCGGATACCAGCACCAGCCGTAGCCGTTGGCGTAGAACCAGCGCCCATAATGGTACGGAGTCCAACCCCACGGCTCGTTCGACACCCACGTCCAGCCGTAGCCGTCCTCCCACACCCACCCGCCGTTGCGGTACGGCGCCCAGCCGGGCGAAACGCTGGGCACCCAGACCAAGCCGTACGGAGCCACGCTCACCCAGCGGCCGTAGGCACCAAGGTCGTCCTGACCCGCGATCGCACTCGGGACGCGCCGATCCGCCGCGATCGCTGCGGCCATGGCTTTATCGCGAGCCGCGCTGAACGCATCGAAACCGTCGTAGGCGACTTCCGAGCGCCACCCGACGATCGGGTCGGAGGCGTTCCCGCTCGCACTCAACGTTCGACCGGGTTCGAGCCGATAGCGCTGCGCGGGCGTGACGATGCTGGCACGCCCGGCGCGTGCGGTCGCCAGGGTAGCGCCATCGGCGCCGACGCTGACGCGATAATCGCCGGCGCGGCGTGCCTGCACCGTGATCGACGGCGTCTCGACGCTGACGACGCTCTTGCCGTCGTGAAGGATTGCCAACGCCAGCGTTCCCTGCGCCAACTGCACGGTGCGTTTCGATGCATCGTTGGCGGCGATGCGCGCCTGCGTATGCGAGGCGAGCCGAACGACGTGATATCCGTCGAACTGGATCTCGACGCGCGTATGCGCGCCCGTCGTGACGAAGTCGCCGGGTTCGAGCGGAGCGTTGACGCCGGCGGCAACCTGCGTTCCGCCGTCGGCACGCTGCACGACGGCGTGCGCGCCGTCGACGATGCTGATGCGCGCGACCGCGGGCGGCGCGCTCGTTCGAGCATCCGCCGCGGGCGGCGCGCTCGGGGCCGCTGCGAGAAGCGTGCATGCCAGCAGGCCCGCCACGATTCTGCTCATGTTCAACTCCATTGAACCGCAGTGGTGGCGGGCCTGCATTGCGCCCGGATTAGGAGACGATGAGCGTCAGCGCCGCACGGGCGGATGACTCTTCTTCGGCTTCGGCCCGCCGCCGCTGTGATTTTGCGGCGCCGGATGCGGTGCCGGGTGGTAGACCGGGTGCGGTGCCGGGTGGTAGACCGGCTTCGGCGCCGGGTGGTAGACCGGCTTCGGCTGCGCCGCCGGGTGATAGACCGGCTTCGGCTGCACCGCCGGATGGTAGACCGGATGCGGCGCCGGGTGATAGACCGGCTTCGGCGCCGGGTGATAGACCGGCTTGGCCTTCACCACCGGATGCATGACCGGTTTGGCCTTCACCACCGGATGCATGACCGGTTTGGCCTTCACCACCGGATGCATGACCGGCGTGCGGCGCAGCACCGGACGATAGACCGGATGCGACGTCACCGGCTTCGGTAACGCAACGTGCCGGATCGGCGCAGCCGAGATGTGCTTCACGGCCATCTGCTGTGCCGTGAATCTCACGACCTTGAGCTTGCGGGCCTGCTGCACGAAGCGCGGGGCCGTCCGGAACTGCTTGGCCAGCAGCACGCGATGGCGTACCACCCCGCGCAGTTGTAGGTTATGGACGGTGGGAACGACCGGCAGTGCGCCGCGCACGATCGCGACCCGCGTGAGCTGCCCCGGACGGAAGACGATCGGATGCGCGAACTGTCCGGCCCGGAACCGATTGATCGGGTACATCCGCACCGGGTAGTAGCGAATGTTGCGGTAGTTACGCGTGATGTAGTAGTAGTTGTTGACCGTCGTAATCGAGGTCGGAGGATAGCCGTACCCCGGCGGCTGGCCGTAGCCGTAACCGTAGCCCGGCTGCTGATAGCCGTTGAACCACGGCTGATAGGGCTCGCCCGGTGCCAGCGGCACCCAGCCGACGTTGCCGAAACCGCCGTATCCCGGGTTGTACGAGTTGGTTGAACCGCTGAGGAAGAAGGCGACGAGCGCCGGCAACCACGTGTTCGCGAAGGTTGGCGAGGTTTGCGCCTGATAGCTGGGCGGCTGCCAGTACCACTGGTTGTTGTTGGCAAACCAGTTGCCGTAATGGTACGGTGCCGAGCCCCACGGCTCGTTGCCGACCCAGGTGTACCCGTATCCGGGTTCCCAGACGAACTGCCCGTTTTGATAGGGGGCCCAGCCGTTGCCCTGGTTATAGGGAGCCCAGGCCTCACCGTATCCCGGCACGTTCGACCACGACCCGTACTGGCCGAAGTTCGTGTATCCGGCGAGTTGCGGGGCGAGATAGGGATTGCTATTGTACGCAGTCTGATAGATTTGATCGCGCTGCGCGTTGAAGTTGTCGAACGAATCGTACGCGATCGCGCCCATCATCGTAATCGACGGGTTTTGATACGGACCCGAGGCAACCAGCGTGCTGCCCGGGGTGAGCGTCTGCGAACCCGCCGCGGATGCGACCGTCGCCGAACCGCTGCGCACGGTCACGAGCGTCTGCCCGTTCCCGAGCACGCTGACGCGGTAGTCGCCACTCTGATTGGGACGTACCGTCACCGACGGCGTATCGAGCTGCGTTCCTCCGTCGATGCCCTGGAGGTCGGCAAGTTCGACCGTCCCCGAGGCTACCTGTACCTCGCGCGACCCGTAGGCAAGGTTGATGAAGCGCACCTGGCTGTTCGAAGCCATGCGCAAGGCGGTGATACCGTCGAACTGGACTTCGGCCGCCGAGTTCCCACCGACGGCGAGATAGTCACCGGTCATGACGGGCGCGTTGATGACGGCGTTCGTCTGGATCCCCGAGTCGCCTCGGATGATGACCACGTTGCCGTCTGCAACGCTGACGTTGGCCACGCCGACGGCCAGTTGTGCACTCGCGCCCGTCGCGGATGCGAGCACCCATGCCACGGCGGCTGCCGCGGTCACGAGGCCGATTTTGAGTCTTGGTAAAAATGTATTCATGATGTCGTCACCTCTCGGACGTTACATCCTGAGGATACCCTAAGCGGCGGCGTTTTAAAGCGAATAACCGGTTAGAACCAGCGCCTTCTCGCCCGGCAGGAGAGTTCGGCCGGTGTGGGTACTCTCTTGGGGAAGGTTGGAGGTCAAAAATGAAAGATCCGAGAGAGAGCTTGACCCGCGGCAGCTTCGTCCGCTCGGCGGTCGCGCTCCCCGCGCTCGCCGGCCTGCTGGCTGCCGGAACGGGTGTCGCCGAAGCCAAAGGTTCGAAGGCCCAGTTCAAGTACCAAGACAAGCCCAACGGCAACAAGAAGTGCTCCGGCTGCGCGCTCTTCATTCCGGGCAAAACGGCCAGCGCCAACGGCACCTGCAAGGTCGTCGCCGGCTCCATCAGCCCCAACGGATACTGCATCGCGTACTCGCCGAAGTCGACCTAAGAGCGCGACGCACCGGACCGCAAAAAAGGCCACCCATATTCCGAGGGTGGCCTTTTTGCGTTCCCGGGCGGATGCAATCAGGCGACTTCGAAGAGCCCCGCGGCGCCCATGCCGCCGCCGATGCACATCGTGACCACGACGTACTTCACACCGCGACGCTTGCCTTCGATCAACGCGTGCATCGTCATGCGCGCGCCGCTCATGCCGTACGGATGACCGACGGCAATCGCGCCGCCGTCAACGTTGAAGCGCTCGTTGGGGATACCGAGCGTGTCGCGGCAGTAGACCGTTTGCACCGCGAACGCCTCGTTGAGCTCCCACAGTCCGATGTCCTCGATGCGCAAGCCGTGTGCCTTGAGCAGCTTCGGTACGGCGTAGACCGGGCCGATGCCCATCTCGCCCGGCTCGCAGCCGGCGACCGCAAACCCACGGTAGAAGCCCAGCGGCTCGAGGCCGCGCTCGCGCGCGACCGCGGCGTCGACGATCGCGACCGCCGCCGCGCCATCGGAGAGCTGCGAGCTGTTCCCGGCGGTAATCGAGGTGTCTTTGATGCCGGGCACCGCACCTTTGAGCGCAGCCAACCCCTCGAGCGTGGTCTCGGGCCGATTCCCTTCGTCCTTCTGCAGGTTGACGTGCCGCTCGGTGACCGTCCCCGTCTCTTTGTCCTGCTCGAACTTCCAGGTCGGCAGCGGAACGATCTCGGCATCGAAGCGGCCGGCGGCTTGAGCGGCGGCCGTCCGCTCCTGACTCTGCAGCGCGTACGCGTCCTGACGCGCGCGCGAGACGTCGTACTTCTTCGCGACGTTGTCGGCCGTGTAGAGCATCGGCATGTAGACGTCGGGGGCGTGTCGCAGCAGCCATTCCTCGGTGTAGTGCTTGACGTTCAAGCCGTTCTGCACCATGCTGATCGACTCGACGCCGCCTGCCACGATCGCCGTCGCCCCGTCGACGATGACACGCTTGGCACCGTGCGCGATCGCATCGAGCCCCGAAGCGCAGTAGCGGCTGACGGTTTGGCCCGGGACGCTCACCGGACAGCCGGCGCGCAGCGCGGCCGTACGCCCGATGTTGTTTCCGGTGGCCCCTTCGGGAAGGCCGGCGCCGATGACGACGTCGTCGATCTCGGAGGGGTGCAGTTTGGCACGTGCGATCGCGTGCTCGACGACGTGCCCGGCCAGCGTGGCGCCCGGCGTTTGATTGAACGCACCGCGAAACGCCTTTCCGATCGGCGTCCGCGCCGCCGAAACGATTGCAGCTTCACGCATTGGCAAACTCCTTCATGACGTGCGCGGCAAAGGTTCCGCCGGCGCGAGCGATCTCGACGAGCAGCGGCGCCGGCTCCCACGCCGGCCCGAAGGCGGCCCGGAACTCCTCGACGCGCGCGAGTACCTTGGCGACGCCGACCTCATCGGCATACCACATCGGACCGCCCCGGTGTGGCGGAAAACCGTAACCGTAGACGTAGACGATGTCGATGTCGCCCGGGCGTAAGGCCACGCCCTGCTCCAGCAGGTACGCGCCGCGGTTGACGAGCGCAAAGAGCAGCCGGTCGCGGATCTCCGCATCGGTGACCTCGCGCGGCACGATTCCCGCCTTCTTGGCCTCTTCGGCAAAGAGCGCTTCGACGTCGGGATCGGCAATCGGCTCGCGGCCTTTCCCGACGGCCTTGTCGTACTTGAAATACCCCTTCATCGTCTTCTGCCCGAGGCGATTGGCCTCGACCAGCCGATCGACGATCGCGGTGCGCCCTTTTCCGGCATCGCCCTGTGCCTTTTGAATGTGCCAGGCCACGTCGATGCCCGAGAGATCGCTCATGGCAAACGGTCCCATCGGGAAGCCGAATGCCTTCATCACGCCGTCGACCCGCGCCGGCGACACGCCTTCCTCGGCCAGCGCCACGGCTTCGCGCGCGTAGTCGAAGATCATTCGGTTGCCGATGAAGCCGAAGGCGTTGGCGGCCAGCACCGAGGTTTTGCGCAGCGCCTTGCCGAGCTTGAACGCGGTGGCGATCGTTTCCGGCGAGGTGGCACGTCCGCGCACGATTTCGAGCAGCGGCATGATGTTTGCCGGAACGAAGAAGTGCAGGCCGATCACGTTACCGGCTCGCGAGGTCGCCGCCGCCATCGCGTCGATGTCGAGGGTCGAGGTATTGCTGGCCAGGATGGCTGCCGGTTTTGCGATGCGATCGAGCTTCGCGAAAACCTCCTTCTTGACGTCCATGTTCTCGAAGACCGCTTCGACGATCGCGTCGGCATCCGCCAACTCGTTCCAATCCTCGGTGAAGGCGATCGACTGACCGCGCTTCCAGGCTTCCTCTTGCGTGAGCTTGCCCTTCTGCACCTGGTACATGAACATACCCATCACGGTTTGACGCGCCTTCTCGACGGCAGCGTCGTTCGAGTCGACCACCACGACCGGAATACCGGCCGTTGCAAAGGCAATCGCGATGCCGGTGCCCATCGTCCCAGCGCCGATCACGCCGGCCTTCTTGATCTCGTGCGCTGCCGCCGCCGGCAGTCCGGGAATCTTCGCGAGTTCGCGCTCGGCGAAGAAGACGTGCCGGAGCGCAAACGACGGCTTCGAGCGCGCCAGCTCCTCGAAGAGCCGCGCTTCGCGCGCGATCCCAAACGCAAACGGGTCCTCGAGTGCCGCCTCGACCGCGTCGATCAACTTGTGTGCCGCGAAACCACCGTTGTGCTCGGGCGGCACCATCTTATGGGCTTGCGCGGCGATGAACGGCAGCGCTTCGTTCGGGATGCCCTTGGCAATCCAACCGCGACGCTCGGAAATGCGCCGCTTGAGCGGTTTCTCCGCACTCGGCTGTGCCGTGACGCGCTGCGCAAAGGCAACTGCCGCGGCGACCGGGTCGTCGCTCACAACCTCATCGAGGATGCCGAGCTGGAGCGCCTTTTCGGCGGAGTGGCTGTTGCCCTTGAGCATGAACTCGAGCGCAGCCTGCGCGCCGATCAGCCGCGGTAGGCGCTGCGTGCCGCCGGCGCCCGGCAACAACCCGAGCTTGATCTCGGGTAAGCCGAGCTTTGCCCGCGGCGACGCGAGCCGATAGTCGCAGGCGAGGGCGAGTTCGCACCCGCCCCCCAGCGCGTTGCCGTCGATCGCCGCCACGAACGTCTTGGCGCTCCGATCGACCGCCGCGATCACGTCGCGGATGGTCTTGGTCTCGGGGGTCGGCTCGGTGGTGAAGTCGTTGACGTCGGCGCCGCCGCTGAAGAGGCCGTTGGC
>DAIDGS010000103.1 GCA_027459845.1 Vulcanimicrobiota bacterium
GCATCGCAAGAGCTATCATCAGGTCACCTGATGTCTTGGGGTTTCATCCACGTGCGCGCGCGCCCCTCCAGGACCCGTGGGTCGGCACGTCTTCGATGGCGGCTCCTCGACGCAACGATCGCTCTGGATGACGGCGACAGAACGGAGCGCTCAGCATCGCGCCATGGTATGCCGTGGATTTCGTTCAGCGGTCCGGACTTTGAGGTCGACGATCGGCTCGTGCCACACGAACCGCCTACGGGCGGCCCGACTGTATCTCAACCCGCCCGGCCGAAGGGTGGCGGTCTATCCAGGGAGGGGCGCGACGCTTCTTGCCGCCGCGGGATACCGCTGCCATCAGTCCGGGCGCAAAGCGACATTGCTCAGTCGGCTAGAGCGCCGGCGTGAGGCCCGTAGCTACCCTCACGGTTGGAAGGTCTGATGACACCAATGGAAACGATAAACTCGGGCCAAGTCGTTCCGTTGAACGGAGCGTAGCACATCACGACGGGAAGCGCTCCGGAACCGATCCAACGGAATGCATCTTCGCGCGGCGTCAGCCCCAGTCCCTGAACAATTTGATGACGGCGGCTAGTGCAAAAGCCGCGAGGAAGGATCTACGAAGCCACTTCTCCACGATACTCACCTCCTCGGGCTTAGCCCACATCCTTTTACGCCATACTCGTGTAGTTTGGCGGCGACGGCCTCTGCGGCTACTACAGGGGACGTCGACCGATCGAAGTCCCACTGAAAGGGCGCGGGACTGTCAGGCGTAACGGGCATGGGGCCAACGTAGGGGCTAAACGGGTCGCTTTCATCGTCGGGTCGGTTCATATGCCTCATCAGGAGGACCACGTAGAAGTCGCCGAAACGGCGCGGCGCGTACGGACTGTTGAAAACATTCTGGTCGGGCTGCCCCATCAACTCGCCGAGAACGTTCCAGAACGCTTCTGCCCAGCCTGATCGTGTCGCGGCTTTGCGATCGATACGATGTCGGGCGACGAGCTGTCCGATCTCGTGCGGTGGCAGCTGTAAGAAGCGCTTCAAGGCAACTTCAGCTATGAAGGACGCGTTGCCGCCGGCAAAACCCCCGGCGCACGCAGAGAGGGCTCCGGCTAGGTCGTCGGCGAGGCTAAAGGAAAGCTTCATGGGAGGATATCGTACCATGCATACCACTATATGTCAACTGGTCATACTGTTACGGTCTTCCTGGTACGACCAGGTGATGGAGCACCAAGCCCCTCCATTTGCACCCGGGTGTCGGCGACAGCTATGGTTCGCCCAGCGCGGTCGGCCACGGCGCATGCAGCGACAAAAGCCGTCCTGGGTCGAATGCGCTGGGGAGGACGGGCCGAGGCACTATTCGCGAACCGGGCAAATTATGCCGAGGACTCGATGTTTTAGCGCCAGCATCGGTCGTTCAGCATGCTATTCAGGAGAGGCGAGACCGCGGAACGGCGTTTCGAATCCTAAACAGTCGGTCTCGGTGGCGACGTTTGCTCGACATCGACTAGTACCGATCAGCGTGCTCTCCATCGCGGGACATCTTTCCCAAAGCTCATCCGCGGTACGCGATCATTTCGGTCGGTCGCCGTAATCTCATTGGGTCCCGCACCCTCGGCCGTTGCGGGGCCCGAGGCTTTCCGCGTGCGGGGACAGCGAACCGACGAGGACGCTGCCGTCAGCATGGCTTCCGACGGCAACGCCTTTCACGTGTCCACGGGTCTAGCGCATCGGTTTCACGCGAAACGTCTTTGAATTAACGACGTACTTCGTGGGTTGCCTCGACGCGTCGAGCGGCATGCTCCATACCCGATAGTCGCGGCCGCCGCGTTCGTTGATGAGCATTTCGCAGTTGAATCCGCTGCCCATTGTGCCCGCTTTCCCGCAGGCGCCGGTTGCAAGAACGGCCGCGATTGCACGCACACCATCCGCCGACAACGCAAGCATCTTCCTCGTACTGCTCGACTGGTGCGCAAAGTCGGGTCTTCCGTTCACGGTTGGTACGTTGTTAACCGAGCTGGTTACGACCACATACAAGGCCTTGTGCTTCGCCGCAAGCGCTGCAAGCTGACCTAGGTTTCCGCGATCGACCAAGACGCTATGGCCCTTCCTCGGAGCGATCGCTTCGGCGGAGTCGGCGACGCTCGGAAAGCCGCCCAAAACGCTGATCCGGTAAAGCGTCGATAGCGTTTGCTTCAGGCTCTCGGCCGGCGTGCTCCGCAGCATCCCGGCTTTGATGCTTTGGTGCGCCCACGCACCGGGTACGACGACCGTCTCGCGCCCCACCGTCCACCGCGTGACCGGCTGGAATGCCGGCCATTTGCCGGCCGGCATCGGCGGAATACCTTGGTTGATGGATGCCGTATCGACCAGCATGAAGGTCCAGGCAGAACCGCTCCTGCCGTTCATGTACGTGAGGCCGATGAACGAAGGTCGAGTAGCCGGTGAGAGAAAGAGCTGGACGAGATGCATCGTCCTTGGAATCGGAACCGGAAACACTACCGGGAACGTTGCATCGGCCGCCGCTCGGCGCAGATGCGCGGCCGTCGGCGTGACGACTTGAAACGCGTTAAGGTACAGCGAGGCCCTATTCCCCGATATCCAAAGGCGAACGCCGCCCACCATTGCCGCAAGCACCGCGGTCGATGCCAATATGGTAAGCGCGGCCAAGGCATACGCAACGAAGATCGCCGGGCGATGACGCACGTTTGCCGTTCGCGAGCGCTCGCGGATCGAAGCAATCGATAGTTCGGGAACCGGAATCGTCGTTTCTAAGCGTTTTCCGGCATTTGCAAATTCAGACTGCATAGGTTTGAACCTTTAACTCAGCTTTGTGTCCTTCACACTCGTAGTCTCCGAGAAGCGCGCGCAGGATGTCGCGCGCTCTCGATAAGCGCGCGCGAACGGCACCGTGCGAGATGCGAAGAGCGGCGGCGATTTCCTCGCCTTTGAGATCGTGAAAATAGAACAGGACGATCACTGCGCGCAAGTCGGGTGTGAGCCGCGCGAGCGCGCGCCACACGTCGATGGGTACGGTTCCATCCCTAACCATCGCTTGGTCGGCTCGATCGGTGCGTTCGGCCACACCGCCGCTGCGGCGGCGCACGCGTGCGGACTCGTGCATGATGATGCGATACAGCCAAGCATCAAATGCATCGACGCGGCGCAGGCGGCGGATCTTGCGATAGACGACGACGCACGCTTCCTGAGCCGCGTCTTCGGCAAGCCCGCGATCGCCGGTTACCATGGTTGCCAGCCGAAAGCACCGAGGCCATATCGCAGCCACCAACGCTTCTACGGCCAGCTCGTTACCCGAAAGCGCGGAAGCGATCACGTCCGGGGGCGCCAAACGTCCCATACTCCTCCTTCTCGTGGCTGGATTTCTCCATGTAGAGAGGCAGGCGATGGTTCAGAATGTTACGTTGTCAGCGCTCGGAGGCGAGCGCTTGTAGGTGGCGGGTCACTCGCCGTGGCCGCTGACCACGCGATACCAGCGGGAGCGACGAACGTTTTTGGGTGGGTGCCGCGCCGCCAAGTAACTGCAGCGTGCGTAAGAGAGGCCGCTGGGATACGGGATCGGCGTAAACTTCAGCGGCTTCTGGTTGAAGTTGAAGAACGCGTCGAGGTTGTTGATATAGGGCGACGTGTCGGTTGCACCGAGCGAGCCAAGGCCGAATGCGTTTTCTACGAACTTATTGAGCGTCGCAAACTCGGTGTTCGTATGAACGACGGTGCCGGCGCGAACGTAGGGCGAAACGACCAGCAGCGGCACGCGGAACCCCGGGCCGGCCTGATCGCGCACGACATACGGCGTCACGTGATCGTAGAAGCCGCCCCAGTCGTCCCACAGCACGAAGATCACCGTCGAGTCCCAGTCGGCGGTATTGTTGCCGATCGCATTGATGACTTGTGCCACCCAGGTCGGACCGCAGTAACCCAGCGGCACGCCGGGATGATCCGAGGTGTACGGTCCGGGCAGGATCCACGTGATGCTCGCCAGCGACGCGCCGCCGGCTTCGTCGGTCAAGAACGTGGTTTGCGGTGCGCGGAAGTGCGCGGTATTCGCAGTCAGCGGATTCACCAAACCGTAATCGTCGTGGCAGTTCGCCATTTCCGATGCATCGGGCCAGATCCCGTTGCCGTAGCGAATGGAGTAGTCCGCGTCGAGGCCGACGATATTCGAGCACATGGAATATGCATACAGGCGCCAGGTGACGCCCTTCGTCGCTTGCGCGAGATCGGCAATCGACTTGTAGTTGGTGTCCTGGCCGTAACATGGCGGGCCGCCGGTCGGCGGTGCGGGCGGGCCCTTCCATGCAGCCGTCTGCACGTTGAGCAGATACATCTTCGTGCCCGGCGGCGAGTCGCACCCCCACGGCGTGTAAGCGCAGTAATCGTAGTAGGCGCCGCAGCTGAAGCCGGCCGGATAGATCGGGGCGTCGACCGTACCGCTGGATTGCGATGCGAAGATGTATTGGTGAGCGGTGTACGACTCGCTGTTGTGCCCCATGAAGAAGTGGTCGCCGACCGCGTAGTGCTGTGCGATGAACCAATACGGCGCGACTTCGCTGCGGTTGACGTAGGAATATATCGTGCTGATCCCCGGCGGAGCGGGATACCCTTTCTGTTGCACGGCGTTGAGATCGAAGCCGTTCATACGGCACGGAGCCGGCACACCGACCGGAAATGGGGGTGGCGACGGCGCGTTGCAGGCGGTAAGCCACTGCAGGTGATAGTTGTTGGGATCGCCACTGCCGATGATCGGCTTTTCGAGATTGACCTCGGTCAACGGGATCTGGCTTCCGTTGTGCAGCATCCCGGTGGTGGCGGCATCGGCACCGGGGAGGGGATTGGGCCCACCAAAGATGTTGTCGAACGTGCGGTTCTCTTGCACGATGAAGACGACGTGCTTCACCAGTCCGCCGTAGGGCGACGCCGA
>DAIDGS010000104.1 GCA_027459845.1 Vulcanimicrobiota bacterium
GCATTCACGGTCTGGATCGTGCCGTGGAAGACGCGGTTCGCCAGCGAACTCGACGTATAGGTAAAGGGGACTCCCGGCCGCACGTACGCCAGATCTTCGTCTGGGACGTTGATGTTCAACCACACCTTATCGATCCGCGAAACCGTCAACACCGGTTGGTTGGGCGACGCGAACGACCCGGGATCGAGCATGCGCTGCGATACGACGCCGTCGAACGGAGCGTAGAGATAGGTTTGCGAGACTTCGGTCGCCAGCGTGTGCGCGTTGGCGGCGGCGGCACGCGCCGCGGCTTGCTGCGCTTTCACGTTTTGCGCGCTCACTTGATTGTTGCGCATGCCGACGCTGGCATTGTTATAGCCCTGTTGCGCTTGAACGTACTGCGCTTGCGAGTTCTCGAGCTGGGTCTCCGAAACGTACCCTTGCTTGAACAACTGCTGATTCTGCTGATAGATCAACTTAGCGTTGGCCAGCGACGCCTTGGCGCTTTCCAGCGCGGCCTCATTGGCCTGCGTCTGCACCGGATAACCGACGACCGCGCCGTGCGCGGTGGCCGCGGACTGCGCGGCTTGGGCCTCGGCCGCGGCCTGTTGCGCGGCCAGCGTCGACGGATCGATTCGCGCCAGCAACTCGCCCTTGTGCACTAAGTCGCCGATGTTGACGCGAATCTGCGTGATCGGCGCGCTTTGCTGAAAGGCGAGCGAGGACTGCTCGAGCGGCGCAACCTGTCCGTCGAGCGTGAGGGTGGTCGCGATATCTTGAATTTTGGCGGTAGCCACGTCGACGTTGAGCGGCGGCGGACCCGCGGGCCCGTGCTTTCCGCCGCACGCATCCAGAGCAAGGGTCGCGACCAGCGCGACGATCGCCAGGCGTTGAAACTGCATCTCTCTCCTACGGCCCGCTCGAGCCGACCTCGTGGTGGTTCGTCCGAATATACGATCTTTGGGGCGTTTTGATTCAACCCCTATCGGTCTAACCTGTGAATGACCTGATAGGCTGCACGGCGTACTTCTCCCCCCGCTATGAGCGCGAAACTCTCGGTCGGGCGAACGTACAGCTTGCAGAGCCGCGTCGAGGAATGGATGACGGCCGAGAAGGCCGGCAATCCCGGCGTCGACGTCCTGTCGACCTCGATGCTGGTGCAACTTGTCGAGAGCGCCGCGGTGCATTGTATCGCACCCGCCCTGGAGGACGGCCAAGTCAGCCTCGGCACCCACGTCGACATCGCGCACCACAAGCCGGTTCCGGTCGGCTTCATCGTCCGGACCGAGGTCGAGGTGGTGATGATCGACGGTCCCCGGGTCAGCTTCGCCGTCCAGGTCTTCGACGAGCAGGAGGCCGTGGCCGAGGGCACTCACGAGCGCTACGTGATCGAAAAAGCCAAGTTCCTGGCCAAAATCGAAGAAAAGCTCGCTTAGCGGCTCTCACTGCAGGGGGGGCAATCGTCTGCTCTGAAGAGAGGGCTGAAGGGTTGCTCGGCTCCCGGCTCCATGGGGCCTGCCGCGGCAATCCGAGGTCTCATTAACTAGCTAGCTAGGAGGACACTTTGAAGCGACTGAGCACCGGAGTCCTGGCCGCGCTGATTGCAGCCGGCTTGGGTCTCAACGCGGTTGCTGCTCAGCCCAGCGGGTCGCATGGCAACATCGGAACCAACGCGATCGCGCAGGCTGCCAGCGGCACCATGGCTGCTCCGCCGGCGAATTTCGGTTCCCCGCCGTCGGGTCAGATCCCGATTCTCTACAACGACCACCACGTCTACAGCAAGCCCGACGTTCTGAAGAAGGGCCGCGTTCTCGCGGCGCTGGTTCGGGGCGGCACGCTGCTGATTCCGCTCCGCTCGATGTTCGAACAGATGGGCGCGACGGTTTCGTACAACGCAAGTACGAAGACGGCAACGGTCAGCAAGCCGGGTGCCCAGGTCCAAGTGACCGTGGGTAAGCCGGAAGTCATCATCAACGGCGAGTCCCGTCCGCTGGACGTGCCGCCGGAGATTTACCAAGGTAGCGTACTCGTTCCGATTCGCGTGATTTCGGAAGGCATGGGCGCTTACGTTCAGTGGGTGCCGGATCGGCATCTGGTCGTCGTTCGGTACATCCCGGCGACGCCGCCGCCCCCGCCGCCGAGCGCAACGCCGGTCCCGCCGCCGCCGCCGACGCCGACCCCGGCACCGGTCGCGACGCCGTACAAGGACCTCTTCGTCGCCGGTGATTACATCATCTCGCCGAAGGTCTACAACGAGTTCAGCCCCGGCACTTCGGCCAGCAACACGAACGGTGGCTTCTCGTACCGTCTGCACGGTGCGGTGGAGTTCAACCTTCTCAAGCTGCCGTGGATGCTCGAAGGCGACTACCGTCAGTACAACTACCAGCATCCGAACGGCTACGTGACGGCCATCGGTGGTCTCTTCTCGACGTACGTTCCCGCGTTCACGGCTCGCGATTACGATCTAGACGTTCGCCTTGGCCTTCGCATCGCCAAGCCGCGCATCTACCTCGGCGTGGGCTACATGTGGCGCGGCAACAACGCCGGCTACCCGGCCCTCAACGGCGCCGGCGTCGGCCTCGAGAAGCTGCCGGACCTGAACCGTCCGTTCTCGTTCTACGGTAGCGCGTACTACTACCTCAGCGTGCGCGGCACGTGTGCCTGCGTCTCGAATCTTGGACCGGGCTTCAACGGCCCGTACACGATCGGGTACAGCATCCTGAAGTACGATCTGGGCGTCCTCTACTCGTTCCAGAACATCCCGCTCTTCATCGAAGGCGGCTACCTGGGCGACCGTGGTTGGAACCAGATGTCGGCTCCGGCTCCGTTCTCGGAATCGGGCCCGTACGTCGGTATCGGTCTGAAGTTCTAAACAGACCGGTTCCCGGAAAACCAGAGCCCTCGGCAATCGCCGAGGGCTCTTTCCTTTTCCGCGCGCGGGGCTGCTTACGGGGACGGTGAAACCGCCGGTCCGGAGGATGCCGCGGCACTCGGCGACGGCGACGGCGACGGCGGCGGAATGCAGGGCGGCGTCAGGATCTGGACGTTCGGCTGGCCGGCGCGCGGCGTCGGCGACGGGCTCGGAGTCGGCGTCGGCGGTGCCGGCGTCGCGCCTTTGGGTAGCGGCGTCGGGCACGGCTGCGCCTGCGCGAACCAGTGCTCTGTGAATCCGTGCGCGGTGTCGGCCTTCATGATCTTGCCGAAGTAGTCGTTGGGATAGTTCTTGAGCAGTTTTTGAATGAAGTCCCACGCGATCTGCTGCGCGTGCTGGGTGTAGACCTTGCGGTAGACCTGCACGCCGAGAAAATAGGTACGCGAGAGTTGCGGATCGTGCGGATAGAGCTGCTCCCACTGCCGTAGCGCGTTGAGTGCGAAATGCAGCCGGGAAAGGATCGCAGGGCTGGTCGTGTAGTCGCCGGCCTCGATGGCCATGTCGCGGAACGTATTGTCGATGCCGAGGTAGCTCAGCTTCAATCGTCCGAAGTACTGATCGCCCGGCGCCGAGGCATCGTACTCTTCACACTGCATGTGCTGCCACTTGCTCTTCGCATGCGCGCACGGATCGGGGGTCTTCTTCGGCGCGGGCGCTGCGAGCGCGACGCTTTCCGCGTGCGGCCCGACGGCGAGTCCGCCGGCCAGCAGGGCGAGGATGGCCGGTACTACGATCAAACTGCGTTTCACGATGGCGTTGTCACTCCTTCGAACGTAACGTTCCGCTTGGTGCGCCCAGAGGTTACTCGCGCGCCGCGCTGCGGCCTCCCGGGCAAGCCTCAGCGCGGAGCGGGGCACCGGCGCCGGCGGCGAGAAATGCCGCCGCTATGACTCGCTCGCTTCGCGTCGCTGCGGTACAGCTCGACGCGCACGACCGCGCCGATTTCGAGCCTGCCTTTGCGCACGTGCTCGCGCAACTCGACGCGGCGGCCGCTCGTTCCGATCTGGTGGTCGCGCCGGAAGGCACCATCCCCGCCTACGTCTTGGGCGACGATGCGATCGACGCCGCACAAACCGAACGTGCGCTCGACCGGCTCTCCGAGCTCGCCAAAACCAGGCACTGCGTCGTGGTCGCCGGCTGCGCGATCCCGCACGGCGAGCGCGCGCTCAACGCGGCAGTCGTTTTCGACGTCGATGGACGACGCGCGGGTCACGCCGAAAAGCTCTTTCTCTGGGACTTCGATCGCCGCTGGTTCGATGCCGGCCGGCGCATCGACCCGATCCGGACCGCAATCGGGACGCTCGGCGTGATGATCTGCGCCGACGGGAGAATTCCCACGATCGCCCGCGGACTGGTCGACCGCGGCGCGGAGATCCTGGTCGTGCCGACCGCCTGGGTGACCAGCGGCCGCAACCCCAATGCGCTGGAGAACGCCCAAGCCGATCTCATCGCGCGCGTGCGCGCCTACGAAAACGACGTGCCGCTGATCGCCGCCAACAAGTGCGGCGCCGAAGCCGGTTGCGTTGCGTACTGCGGCAAGAGCCAAATCGTCGACGCCACCGGCGCGCTGCTAGCCATCGCGGCCGAGCGCGAAGCGCAGTGCATCGCGGCCGAACTACGCGTCGCACGCCCGCACCCGCATCGTGCGCGTTTGCCTGCGCCGCCGATGCGTGGCCCGGCCCGCGCAGCCCGGCTTGCGCTCTCAATCCTCCCGCTGCAGCGCGGCGACGCCGGCCGGCTCGAGCTCCTCGGTGCCGCCGGCGCGATCGTTCCCGACGATCCGGCGGCGCTCGACGCGATCGACGCCATCGTCCCGACGCTCGCCGTCGACGACTCCACCATGCTCGATCCGGGGAGCCTGGTCGCGTACCGCCAGGCCGGCTACGCCCTCGCGGTCTGGACGACCACCGGCGCGAGCGGTTGGGCCGAGCGGATAGCGCGCACGCGCGCGCTCGAGTTGCGGATGTATGTCGCGGTCCTCGATCGCGCGGCCGAGCGCGCCTACGCGGTCGACCCCGAGGGTACCGTCGTGGCCGGAACGTTCGGACCGCTCCGGCTCGCGAGCTTTACGCTCGATCCCTCGCGCGTCGCACAGACGCAGGTCGCGCCGGGCTCCGATGTTTTGGCTGGGTTGCGCGGCGCCGACGCCGCGCTGGCCGCGAGCGTGCGCGCGTGAGCGAATCGATGCGCGAAACCCTGGCCGGCGTTGCCGAGCGCAGCGAGGCGGCCGGCCACCACGGCAATCGGTTGGTCGCGCTGGCGGCCGCAATCGTGGCGGTGCTTGCCGCGCTCGGAACGCTCGCCTCGCACCATCGTTCGATCTCCGCTCTGGCCGCCAAGAACGAAGCGATCATCATGCAGGCGCGCTCGATGGATCGCTACAATGCGTACGAGGCCAAGCGGGTGCGTTACCACATCTATACCGCCTTCTTGACCGCCGGCATCCCGAGCAACCCCAAGGTGCGCGAAACCATGCGCACCATCGCCGAGCGGGAATCGCAGGCCTCGCTATCGACGCTGCGCGATGCCGAAGACTACGAAGCCAAGGCACGTGCCGACGAACTGCACGCCGAGAACATTCTGCGATCGTACGAGACGATCGAGGTCGGCACGACCTTCTTTGAAATCTCGATCATCTTGGTCTCGATCTCGGCCTTGAGCCAGACCCCGATCTTTCTCACGGCCGGAAGCGGGCTCAGTGCGTTTGGGCTCGCGCTGTTGATCTTCGGCTTCTTCTTCCAGGGCCACTGACGGCGTGCGCCGGTCGCTGCGCGTTCTGGGGCGCGTCATCCTCTTCGGCGGCGCGCTCACCGGTCTGCTGGCCGCCGCCGGCCGAATGCCGGCGCCGGAGCGCGCGCTCGGCG
>DAIDGS010000105.1 GCA_027459845.1 Vulcanimicrobiota bacterium
AGCGCGACCCGTTCGCGCCCCCGCCGCCGCCGCCGGGCTCGGTGCCACCATTGCAGCAGCAGCACACGCGACTGCCGGAGATTCACGTGAAGGGCGCGAAGCGGCCGCCCGCGCCATGCGACGTGAGCGCCTATTCGCTGCAGCTCTACGCCGCACCGATCGCGACCTACTCGGTCTATGACGAGCGCACCGGGCAGCCGCGCGATGCGAGCGCCAACTGCGACGTCGTGCTCGACCTCGCCAATTTGTAGCGGTCACGCACGGCGCGGACGTCGCTAGCTCTCGCGCAGCGCAAGTCCGTCGGCGTGTCGCTCGATCAATCCGTCGCGTTCGAGTCCGTCGATCAGGGCCGCCACCTCATCGGGCGTTCGTTCGCCGATCGTCGCAGCCAACTCCGCGCCCAGGTCGAGTAACGAAATTCGTGCGCGCGCCGGCAGATCGCGCAGCCGATCGACGATGCGGCCGCGGGCGTAGCGCGCCGAACGGTGAAAGGGTATCGCAGCGTTGGGCCGACGCGGATGGCGCCGGCGCGACGCCGCCAGGGCAGCGGCATCGACCGGCGCGGCGACGCAGTGCGCCTGCAGCGGACAACGCGAGCATTCCGGCATCCGCGCGGTACACACCGTCGCCCCCAGATCCATCAGTGCCGACGTCCAGTCGTGCGCCTTTCCGGGCGGCAGCAGGCGCCGCGCCAAAGCGTCCAAATCGCGATCCGACGCGTTCGGTGGGAACTCCAGGCCATAGTTGAGTCGGTGCATGATTCGCCGGACGTTCGTGTCGATCGGCACGTCGTCGAGATTGAACGCAAAAGCGCGAATCGCAGCGGCGGTGTAGGCTCCGACGCCGGGCAGCGCGCGTAGCGACGGCGTGTCGCGCGGCACCTCGCCGGCGTGGCGGGTGCAGATCACCTCGGCGGTCGCCTTCAGGCGAACCGCCCGCACGTTGTAACCGAGCCCTTTCCACGCTCGCAAAACGTCGGCGGTGCCGGCCTGCGCCAGCGCGGCCACATCTCCGAACGCCGTCATGAACGCCTCGAACGGGGCCACCACGCGCTCGACTTGGGTTTGCGCCAGCATGAACTCGCTCACCAGCGTGCGATAGGGACTGCGCACGGTTCGCCAAGGAAGCTGCTTGCGGCCGTTGCGGCGGTACCACGCCAGCAAGGCCGTCCGCACCGCGCGTGCGGTCACGCGCGCAGCGTCGCGATCGCGTCGCCGATCCGACGAATCCCTTCGCCGATCTCATCGCGCGTGACGGCCGTAAGCGCCAGCCGGAAGTGGTGATCGCCGCCTGAGTTGGCGAAAAACGCCTCGCCGAAGAGAAACGACGCGCCCAGACGCTCGGCGGCGTCCAGCAGCGCACGCGCACGGATCTCGCGCGGCGTCGAGGCCCAGAGATAGAACCCGCCGGACGGCTCGCTCACGCGAAAACCGGCCGGCCAATGCATGGCGATGGCGGCGTCGGCCAACCGGCGGCGAAGCGCGAGTTCCTCGCGCAGTTGA
>DAIDGS010000106.1 GCA_027459845.1 Vulcanimicrobiota bacterium
TGCGAGAGAGCAGCTTTTCGGCGCGCGTAATGGTGCCGACGTACTTGCCGCTCTCGCGCAGCACGTTCGACACGGTATCGCCCTTGCGGGCGTCGTCAGCGTTCAAGTGTAGTCCCATGATGTCAGTCCTGATGGTTAGGCGGCTTTGGATTGGATGGCGTAGTACTCGACGACGGCCTTATCGACTTCGAGCAGATCGTTCGGGATGTGCTCGGCCTCGAACATGCCCATCGGTGTTTTGACGGTGTCCTGGCCGTTGTTGTGCGTGCTGAACACGTACTGGCCGTTGATGACGTGCGTACGCAGGACGATGGTCACGAGGCCCTCGACGGTGATCTTCTCGTCGAGCAGCTTGCCGATGGTCTTGGCCTTCACCTGACCGTTCTCGGCCATGTCGGTGTGCGAGAGCAGGTAGACGCGCTTTTCGGGCGCGAGATTGGCGGCTGCGGTGAGCACGTCGAAGTAGTGCTTCGCCATCTCGGTGAACTTGCCGTAGCCGACTTCACTGGCGCGCGCCATGAACTCGACGGCGAGCAGGTACTGGAAGTCATCGACGACCACGACGGGGCGCGAGGTCTTGTGCATCGCGCTGATGATCTGGTCGGCAAGCGCCGAGACGATCACGTTGCCGCCATCCTTGACCAGCTTCCAGGCGCTAGAACGGAACGGCAGCGGCTTTGGAATGGTCTGAATAAGCAGCGTTTGCGCCGGGTCCATGTTGCGCAGACTCGCGCTCTTGCCCGTTCCGGATGTGCCCAAAATCATTGTGGCGATGCTCATTGCTCATTTGCTCCTGTAGCTCAAGGTCTTGTTGGTGCCACCACGACGTGTCGTCGTCATCGAAAGGGTAAAAAACGTCCATCACCAGCGCTCCGCGATTGGCCGGGACGGGAGCACCAGGCCCCGCTCGCGCGCCCGCCGGTAGCGGTGGGCGTCACGCGGGCTGCGCGCATCGGCGCGCGGGCGCACTTCGATGCGCACGTTCGGGCGCGCCATGTCTCGGAAGAAGCCGAAAATGCGGGTTTTCATATCAGCTCCCTCACGGCGAATAGATGGTTGATGCCGGGCGTCACGGTGTAGCCGTGCTTCTTCGCGTATTCGACGGCGTGAGTACCGCAGTCGAACTCGGCGACGATGCGGCCGGGCTGCGGCGGGGACGGCGGGAAGGCCAGCAGCTCGCGCTCGGCCAGTTCGTGGATGTCGAGCATGGGTTAGACCTCACTCTCTGGATACGGATCGCGTCCCGCGTCAATGCACTCGCAAACCCGGCGGAACTCGGCGGATTGAGCGGCGCGGGCGGCGGCGTCGTAGGCGTCGTAGGCGGCGCGGGCGGCGCGGGCGGCGTCGTAGGCGGCGCGGGCGGCGTCGTAGGCGGCGCGGGCGGCGCGGGCGGCGTCGTAGGCGTCGTAGGCGTCGTAGGCGTCGTAGGCGGCGTAGGCGGCGTAGGCGGCGTAGGCGGCGCGGGCGGCATCCTCTAATTCCTCTCGCGTGGCGCGCCCTCGCGCGAACCGTTCGGATACCTCAAGCGCGTCGCGCGATCGCTGATCGGTCAGCAGATGCTCGACTTGACGCACACACCAGACCGCGTAAAGCCGCTTCTCGCGGTCATGCCCCTCGACAGCGCGTAGCGCCCACAACGCATCGTCCAAGCCGTTGCTATCGAGAATGGTGACGAGCGAAAGCGGCTCGTCGTCCGGGCCAGTCTTGCCGAGGTGGGCCAGGAGCTTCGACCAGCCGGATGCGCAGGGCGAGCAGGCGCGGATGGCGTTGAGCGTTGTTTTCACAGCATAACCCCCACGCCAATAATCGCCACAATCGCCACCACGAAGCACACGACCGCGAGCAGCGCGTCGAGGGCGGATTCGTCAGTGTCTCGCATCGCTCCTCTCCCGTCGGCCCCATGCCGACCATGGGCGCACCCTATACCGCCGTTGTCCGTGTGTCAATAGCCCCGCGCAAAATATTTCTACGCGGCCACCGTTGCTTAACGGACAATCGTGTGGTAGCGTCCGGCGCATGAGCGAAATCCAAAAGGCAGCGGCGCGGCTCATCAAGCGCCACGGCGGCATCCGGCCAGCGGCCCGCGCGAGCGGCATAGACCCCGGATACCTCTACAGGTTGCGCCACGGGCAAAAAACGTGCCCAGGGGCTGAAACGCTCGCGGCGCTCGGGTTGCGGTCGGTCTACGAGCGGAGGCGGTCATGAACCTCCCGCACCATCGGCACCTCACCACGGTCGGCTGGCTTTTCTTCGGCTGCCTCGCGTTCTGGCTCGGCGTCGCGCTCCTCATCGTGCGGTGCGCGTGATGGGCTGGCCGCGCAAATACCGCTTCCCGCGCGAGGTCGGCGAGTCGGTCGTGCTCCAGGGCGCGAGCAAAGAGGAGCTGCGCAAGATCGCGCACGCGGCGCACGCCGCAGCGTACCGCAAGGCCAAGGTCGTGCGCTGC
>DAIDGS010000107.1 GCA_027459845.1 Vulcanimicrobiota bacterium
CTGGAGCGTCGTCGCGACGCCGTCGTCGAGGCGGACGCGGCGTTCTTCCGCGCCCGTCACCTAGTGATGCAAGCTATGATGGAACGCGTCGAGATCGTCGACGGTATTGAGCCGCACCGCGTCCTTGACCGTGTGATCGTGGATGCCGGACTTTTTGCGCATCTCGCTCCCCAGCTCGTCCGAGTGATGATAGCCGCGCACCGCTTCGTTGTGCTTGGCGATCGCGGCGGGATCGATCTTGCCGCCGTTCTGCTCGATCACCCAGCGTTCAAACTGCATGTACGTGGGGTGCGTGTTGCGCACGAAGTCGATGGTCTTCTGCCGGTCGAGGTTGAGCGCGGCCAGCGTCATCGCATCGAAGCCGTGCCCGCACTCATCATAGTCGTCGGCAAGTTGGCCGTGCGCAGCCAGCGTGAGCTTGGTCCACAGCCGCGGCAGATGAATGGCCCCGAGCGGCCCGGCGGTGTCGGAGCTAATCAGTGGAATGGTTTTTGCCATGAGTGTCTCCTTGATTCACGTCGTGCTGGAAGTGGCGGAACGGCGACGGCCGTGCCGTCCGAGAAAGGTCAACTCGGAGACGCCGGATTTATCCAACTCGCCGAGTCCGGCGGCTTTCATGCGTTCGAACTGCACGAAGGTCGCCTGCGCGACCGGGAGATCGAGATCGACCTCCTTGGCCAAACCGAGGGCGATGCCGGAATCCTTGGCGGCGTGCGCCGCCGAAAAATACACGTCGTGCTCGCGGTGCTGCATATCGGCGCCATCGGTCTCCAAGACGCGCGAGTTGGCACCGGTTTGCGCGAAGACCTCACGCAACATGTCGAGGTCGAGCCCGAGTGCGTCACCCAGCCCAAGCCCTTCGGCAAGGCCGGCGGTATTGACGTTCATCACCATGTTGACCAAGGCTTTGACCTGCGCGGCACGCCCGGCTTCACCGACGTACCGAAGCGAGGCCGCGAGCGACTCGAGCAGCGGGCGCACCCGTTCGAAGACGGCGCGCCGGCCGCCGATCATGAGGTAGAGCGTGCCCTGGCGCGCCTGTGGAATCGAACTGGCCATACAGGCTTCCAGGGCATGCGCGCCGCGGGCTTCGGCGAGGCGCTCGATCTCGACGTGGAGACCCGGCGTCACGGTCGCACAGTTGACGAAGATCTTCCCCTGAGCCTCGACCAGCAGCGAATCACCGTCGGCGGCAAAGATCCGGCGCATCGCGGCATCGTCGCTGACCACCGTGAGGATCACGTCGCAACGCGCCGTCACCTCGGCCAGGTGCGCCACGGCCGGCGATCCGGTCGCAGCCGCAGCGGCCGCAGCCGCCGACGGAACCACGTCGTAGAGCGCGCCGATCGGATAGCCGACCTCGCGCAAGCGCTCGGCCATGTTGGCGCCCATCCGCCCCGTGCCCACGATTCCCACGCGCGTCGTTGCGTCCATCCGTACCTCCAGCCTCGCAAGGGTAGCGTTTCGCGACCTCCGGCGGCAATCCGCCGAGGTGATGAGGGCGTTTTGCACTCATCCAAAGTGATGAGTGCGTTTTGCACTCGACAGGCAACCCGGCGCGTGCGGTGAAGGATGGCGAGATGGCCGTTTCGTCGCCGCCGGTTCCGATCGGCGTAGGCATCGTCGCGGACCGGCGCACCAGCGGTGCCGCACTCGCGGAGGTCGTGCGGAGCGATCCGCGGCTGAGGCTGCTGGGCGTGACCGACCGGCGTTCGGGCGACACGCTGCTGCGCGACCTCGAGTTGCGCGTCCTGATCGTCAACTTGCCGCTGACCGCCAGCGCCGGGGTGGCACCCGGGATCGCCTTCATCCGCGAGGCCAAGCGACGCCGACCCGACGTGCGCGTCCTCTCGCTCAAACGCCTGGTGGACGAACACCAACTCCGCGCCGCGCTGGATGCCGGCGCCGACGCCTGTTGCCTGGCGGTCGCGGCCGGAGCCCGGCTCTGCAAGGCGATCCAGGTGGTCGCCGACGGCGCCACCTGGCTCGATCCGGAGGTGACCGGCGCGCTCTTTCATCGCGCCGAGAGCGACGCGCGCCCGCCGGCCGCACGTCTGTCACCGCGCGAGGCGCAAATCTTGCGCCTGTTGGTCGAGGGCTACACCAACGACGAGATCGCCGAGCACCTGGGCTGCGCGTACCCCACGGTCCGCACGCACCTCGCCCATCTCTATCGCAAGATCGAGGTCGGCGATCGCGTCTCGGCGGCGGTCTACGCGTTGCGCCGCGGCCTCGACAGCTGAGCGCGTTTCAGCTGCCCGCCCAGCGGGAAGATGGCGATCATGAACACGCGTATCGCCGTCATCCTCGCCGCCGCGTTGCTGATCCCGGCAGCACCGGTTCCGGTGCGCGCCAACGGGGCGGCCAGCACCCGCAACATCATCCTCTTCGGCGCGGCCGCCGCGGCCGGCGCCGACATCTTG
>DAIDGS010000108.1 GCA_027459845.1 Vulcanimicrobiota bacterium
GTGCAGGCGAGCGGTCATCGCGTTGGCATGGGCGGCGTAGCGCAACCAGCGGTCGTCTTCGAGCAGCGCGTCGAACTGCGCGGCGACGTAGCGCATCTTCGAGGCGAGTTGCATGCCCTGCTTGCGCACGTATTCGGCGCTGCCGGCGTGCAGTTCGGGATCGAAGAAGCAGATCGCTTCGCCGAGCATCAAGCCATTCTTGGTTCCCCCGAACGTAAGCACGTCGACGCCCAGGTCGACCGTAAGCGCGCGCGGCGTCACGCCGAGCGCGGCGGCGGCGTTGGCGATGCGCGCGCCGTCGACGTGAACGATGAGATCGTGCGCGTGGGCGTAGTCGCACAGCGCGCGAATTTCGTCGGGCTCGTAGAGACCGCCGAACTCGGTCACCTGCGAGATCGAAATCGCGCGCGGCTGCGGGAAGTGTACCCCATGCCCGGCGTGCAGGTGCGCTTCCAGGTCCTCCGGATGCAGTTTGCCGTCGGCGGCCGGAATCGGAATCATCTTCGAGCCCGTGAAGCGTTCGAAGGCCGCACACTCGTCGGTCTGTAGGTGAGCGCTCGCGGGCACCAGCAGCGACTGCCACGGGCGCAGCAGCGATGCCAGGGCGACGACGTTGGCACCGGTTCCGTTGAAGGCGAAGAGCACGTCGGTGCGCGCTCCGAAATGCGCGCGAAACCGCGCGACCGCGCGCGCCGTCCAGTCGTCGTCGCCGTAACCGACCGCGTCGCCCGCATTTGCGGCCTGAATTGCGGCGAGAATCTCGGGTGCGATCGGGGCGTTGTTGTCGCTGGCAAATGAACGCTCCACGTTAGATCGCCACCGTCGTCCCGCGGCGTGCGACGTCGGCCGGCCAGCCGAGTGCCGCGCTGGCCAGGGTCGCGAGCGCGGCGGCCGATTCGGCTTCACCGTGCACGGCGTAGAGGTGTGGTTTGTTGGGCGCGGTCGCCAACCAGCGGTGGAGGTCGTTGCGGTCGGCGTGCGCCGAGAACCCCGCGAGATTGACGACCTGAGCGCGAATCGGTAAGGCGTCACCGTAGATGCGCACGGTATGCGCCCCGTGCACGAGCAGATAGCCTAAGGTTCCGGCGCTCTGGTAGCCGCACAGGACGACGCTCGCGCTCGGATCGGGCAGCGCCCGGTGCAAATGGTGCAGGACGCGTCCGCCGGCGGCCATGCCGCTGGCCGAGATCACGACGAACGGACCGCGCAGCGTGTTGAGCTGCTTCGACTCGTCGGTCGTGACGTGCAGGGTGAAGTGCTGCACCCCGAAAGGCGTCGCCGGCGCATCGTTTGGAACCGCCCGGTGCCACGTCGGAAACTGCTCGAAGAGCGCGTCTACCTTGGTCGCCATCGGACTGTCAAGATGGATCGGCAGGTCGGCGATCCGCGCGTCGCTGCGCTGCAAACGCGCGATCGCAAACAAGATGTCTTGCGTGCGCTCGATGCTGAAGGCCGGGATGACGATCGGACCGCCGCGCGCGCGCGCGGCCGCCAGCGCGTCGCCGAGCGACGCGATCGCGTCGGGAGGGTGAACGCGATCGCCGTAGGTCGACTCGCAGACCAGCACGTCGGCCGCGCCGAGCGGGGCCGGATCGAACATGAGGGGGCGATCGTAGCGCCCCAAGTCGCCCGAGAAGATCGCGGTTTTGCCTTCGAGTTCGAGGGTGACGAACGCCGAGCCGAGGATGTGCCCGGCGTTTGCGTAGGTCGCGCGGATGACGCCGGCGACCTCGAAGGGAGTCGCCAACCCGACCGTCTGGACTTTACGCAGCGTTCGCTCGACGTCGCGTTCGTCGTAGAGCGGCGGCAAGCCGTGCGGGCGCTCGTGCTGAAAGCCGCGCGCGTGAAGATCGTTCTGCAAGTGCGCGGAGTCCTCCAGCACGATTTCCATCAGTGGCGCAGTCGGCGGCGTGCAGTAAATCGGTCCGGTAAAGCCGTCGCGCACCAGTTTGGGCAGGTAGCCGGTGTGATCGAGATGACCGTGCGTCACCACCACCGCGTCGATTTCGTCGGGCGGCACAGGCAGCGGAACCTCGTTGAGGGAGCGAACGTCGACCACTCCTTGAAATAGCCCACAGTCGATCAGGACGTGCTTGTCTGCGACGCGCAGCAAGTGCTTGCTGCCGGTGACCGTTCCGGCGGCGCCGACGAACGTGATTTCAGCCACGGGTCTCCTGCGTGATGACGGGGCGACGGAGCGGGTAGGAACCGTCGCGATTGAAGGCGATCGCGCTCGGCGTCGTACCGCGCGCGTAAATCTCGAGCATGGTGTCGACCAACACTTCGGGATCGTCGCGTTCGACGATGGTCGAGCCGGTCTCTTTGCGGACCAGCTTGGCGATCCGCCCGAACTCATCCGAAATCCCGCCGGAGTGGGTCAGCACGCCGATCAGTTTGCCCTCGTCGTAGGCGATGCAAAACTCGCCCAGCGTTCCGCTGCGTCCGCCGACGAAGAGCACGAAATCCGAACTGTGAATGTTGTGGGTTTCGCGACCCATCAGACCGGAGCCGGTGAAGACCATCGTGCTGTAGGGCTGCAGCGGCGAGCCGTAGACGTTGACGTGTTCCTCGCGCGAGAGCGCCGGCGAAACCCCGAGGCTGAGGCCGCCGGCCTCGGTGGCACCGAGCACCGCCGCGTGCGGCAACCCCGGGCAGGCTCCGGTGACGATCGTGCACCCGCGTTCGGCGATCCGGCGCCCAAGCCGCCGGGCAAGCGTCAAATCCGCCGGGGAGAGCGCGCCGCCCGCCGACCCCATGACGCCGATCTGGACTTTCATGGGTCTTGGAGTGCGTGATTGCATCCAACGGCCCCTACTACGACCTCACCGAGCGCTGGAAGGCGCTACGCGGCTATCGCGACGTGCGCGTGCGCGAGGTCGCCTGCGTCAACGCCCGGCGCACGCTGTTGTGCGCCGAAGCCGGCGATTCCGCGCTTCCGACGGTCGCGCTGGCGGCCGCGGTTCACGGCGACGAACCGGCCGGCGCACTGGCGCTGCTCGAACTCGTCGCCGCCGACGGCCTCGACCCGCGCTACGGCTATCGCATCTGGCCGTGCCTCAACCCGAGCGGGTACGACGCGGGAACGCGCGCCAGCATCGACGGCATCGACGTGAACCGCACCTTCGATCGCGGCGGGCGCTCGCCCGAAGCCAAAGCGGTGCTGACCGCGAATCGCGATCGCGGCTTTCTGCTCTCGCTCGATCTGCACGAGGACGCCGATGCACGCGGGTTCTACTGCTACGAGTACGGCGGCGGCGTGCTGGGGCGGGCGGCGATCGCCGCGCTCGACGCGCGCGCGCTCGCCGTCGATCCGCTGGAAGCGACCTTCGATACCGCCGGTCCGATCCGCGACGAGCACTGCCGCCGCGAGCGTGGGCGGATCGTGCCGGACCTCACGGCCGAAGCGGCGCTGATCGGCGGCTGGTCGTACTCGATCGCGATGGCGCGTCGGGCGGCCCGCTACGCGCTGACCTTCGAAACCCCGACGCGCCGGCCGCTCGAGGAGCGGGTGGCGATGCACCGCCACACGGTCGCCGCCGCAATCGCCGCGCTCTCCCAGGCATCGAACCGGCCGCGCGTCTAACTACCCGGCATGCCAGAACGCGATCGCATCGACGTCGACGTCCTCTTCGTGGGAGCCGGACCGGCCAGTCTGGCCGGCGCCATCCGCCTGGGGCAGCTCGCGCGCGCCGCCGGCCGCGAGCTCGAGATTCTCGTCATCGAGAAGGCGGGCGAGATCGGGAACCACGGCATCTCCGGCGCGGTGATGGATCCGCGCGCGATCGCCGAGTTGATGCCGGATTGGCTCGAACGCGGCGCACCGGTCGAGTCGCCGGTCACGCGCGACGAGCTGTGGGTGCTCACCCCCAACGGGAAACTCAAGGCACCGTTCACACCGCCGCCGCTGAACAATCACGGCAAGTACGTCACCTCGTTGCAGCGCCTGACGAAGTGGCTCGCGGAGCAAGCCGAGGCGGTCGGCGTTCAGGTCTTCGGTGAGTTTCCCGGCCAGGAACTGCTCTGGGAGGACGAGCGCGTGGTCGGCGTTCGCACCGGCGACAAGGGACTCGACCACGACGGAAAGCCGAAGTCGAACTACGAACCGGGCGCCGACTTGATGGCCAAGATCGTGGTGCTGGGCGAAGGCCCGCGCGGAACGCTCGCCAAGCAGGCGATTGCGCGGCTGGGCTTGGATGCCGGCAAGGAGCCGCAAGTTTACGCCGCCGGCGTGAAGGAGCTTTGGCAGATGCCGGCCGGCAGCACGCAGGCCGGCAGCGTCATTCACACCTTGGGCTATCCGCTGCCGACCGAGACCTTCGGGGGCGGGTTCATCTACGTCATGGGCGGCGACGTGATCGACATCGGCATGGTCACCGGTCTCGATTACAAGAACCCGACGACCGATCCGCACAACGAACTGCAGCGCATGAAGCAGCATCCGGCGATTGCGGCCATGCTGCGCGGCGGAAAGCTGCTTCGCTACGGCGCCAAGGCCATTCCCGAAGGCGGCTTCTTCGCGATGCCGCGGCCGTTCGGCGACGGCATCATGCTGGTCGGCGACTCGGCCGGCTTTCTCAACGGGATGCGTTTGAAGGGCATCCATTTGGCGATTGCCTCGGGGATGATGGCGGCCGAGACGGCCTGGGATGCACTCCAGGCCGAGCGCACCGATGCGGCGACCCTGGCGGCCTACGAGGAGCGTTTCAAAGGGTCGTGGGCCTACGCGGAGATGCGCAGCGCGCGCAACTTCCATCAGGGCTTTGCCGGTGGGATGTTCGCCGGGTTGCTCAACGCCGGTCTGGCGACGTATCTCGGTGGACGCGGCTTTGGCGTGGTCGAGAAGCTCCCGAGCGAACCGGGTTACGCGCGCATGCAGAAGCTGGGATTCAAGCCGCCCCAGACGCCGCGCGCCACGATCGACAACGTCCTGACCTTCGATAAACTCACCGATGTCTTCAACAGCGGCACGATGCACGAAGAGAATCAGCCATGCCATCTGCACGTGGCCGATACCGACGTGTGTCGCGATCGCTGCACGGTGGAATACGGCAATCCGTGCGCCTACTTTTGCCCGGCCGCCGTCTACGAGCCGCTCTTCGAACCGCGGCCCGAGGGCGGCTACCAAGGCCGGTTGCAGATCAACTTCACCAACTGCGTGCACTGCAAGACCTGCGACATCGCCGATCCCTATCAGATCATCACCTGGGTACCGCCGCAGGGAGGCGAAGGCCCGGTCTATACCGGGATGTAGGATGCTGCTGGCTGGACTCTTCGGGCATCGCCAGGTGGCCCAACCGCTGCTGGTGGCGTGGACGCACGCGCTGGGAAACTGGATCGGCAATCACTGGCAGCTCTTGGCGGTGATCATCCCGGTCGTGGGTGCGATCGCGCTCGCCTTCGTCAACCACTACCTGGCGCTGGCGCGCGATGCGCGCGCGCGCCGGCTGCAGCGCACCGATGCGTTTGCGCGCGTGCGCAAGGAACTCGCAGCGCGCCTGATCGTGCATGCCGAGGAACTCCGCGCGGCCGCCAACGATCCGCGCGCGGCCGATCTCGCCGGCCTGCGTCGAACCAACGACGCTTTGACCGAACGCAGCCGAAACGACGAAGTCGTGCAGACGCTGGGCACGCGCTACGTCGCCTTTGCCGGCGCCCTGGATCGCGAGCGGCGCGCCCTGGCGCGACTCGACGGCGAAGCGCCCGAGCGCGTTCGGACGATCTGCGCGCGTGCGGTGCTGGAGTTCGTGCCGTTCATTGCCGAGTTCGGCGAGGGTGCGCGCGCGCTGCCGCTGCGCGCCTTTGCCGAACCGTATCGCTGATGGGCGACGACGGCGAGATCGCGATCGTCGGCGCCGGGCTGATCGGGCTGGCGATCGCTTTCGAGCTCGCCGAACGCGGTGCGGCGGTGCGCATCTACGAGCGCGCCGAGCCGGGACGTGCGGCGTCCTGGGCGGCCGCCGGGATGCTGGCACCGAACACCGAGACGCTGCCCGAGGGGCCGATGCACGCGCTCTGCTGCGCGAGCTTGGCGGCCTATCCGGATTTCGTCGCGCGGGTGCGTCGCGCATCCGGAATCGATCCGCACCTGCATCTGGACGGTATCGTCGAGGCGGTCTTCGAGCGTAACGCGCTCGACGCGCTCGATGCGCGCGCGCACTTGCTGAGCGCGCGCGGCGTGCGGGTCGAACGCTGGGATCGCACGCGGACGCTGCGCGAGGAGCCCTGGCTCGGGAGCTCCGTGCGGGGCGCCTTGCTGCTGGCCGACGAGGGCGCCGTCGACAACCGCCGGCTCGGCCGTGCCCTGTCGGCAGCCTGCCGCGCGCGCGGCGTCGGCGTGGTCGAAGCCGGCGCTGCGGCGCTCGAAGGCGACGGGCGACGCGTCTTGGGCGTCCGCACCGAGCGGGGATTCAGTCCGGCGCGCTGGGTCGTCAATGCGGCCGGTGCGTGGGCGGCAGCGCTCGCGGGGGTTCCGCCGGAGTGCGTCGTTCCGGTCCAGCCGGTCAAGGGGCAGATGCTCGCGCTCGCGGTTCCGCGCGCGCTGGTGCGGCGCGTCACCTGGGTCCCGGGCGCGTACGTCGTACCGCGCGACGACGGCCGGGTGCTGGTTGGCGCGACGGTCGAGCCCGGGGCCGACGATGCACGCGTTACCGCGAACGGGGTGCATCGGCTGCTGGATGGGGCGCTGCGCGCCGCCCCGGCGCTGGGCGACTTTACGATCGGCGAGTGTTGGAGCGGCCTGCGCCCCGGGACGCCCGACGGACTGCCCTACCTCGGCGCGACGCCGCTGGACGGTTACTTACTCGCGACCGGACACTTTCGCAACGGCGTCCTGCTCGCGCCGATCACCGCGACGCTGCTCGCCGATGCGATCGAAGGCCGCCCGCCCGCCGCGCTGGCTCCGTTTCGACTCGGGCGCGAAAAGGCGGACGCGTTCGCCGCGTCGCGAAAACCATCGCCGTGAAGATCACCCTCAACGGCGACGTCCGCGAGCTTCCCGAAGGCATGACGGTCGGCGCGCTGCTCGAACTCTTGGCGGCCCCGCGCGGCGGGGTGGCGGTGGCGCGTAACGACTGCGTGGTGCGCGCGAGCGCCTACGACAGCGATCGGATTGCCGAGGGCGATCGCCTCGAAATCATTCGTGCGGTTGCGGGCGGCTAAGGCGCGAGCGCGAAGACCATCGCCATGACGGACGATCGCCTTACCATCGGGAAGCATGCATTCGGGTCGCGTCTGATCGTTGGAACCGGGAAGTATCCCAGTTTCGAGGTGATGCGCGCCGCCCACGAAGCCAGCGGAGCCGAGATGGTGACGGTGGCCATCCGTCGGATCAATAGCGACGAACGCAGCGGCAAGAACGTGCTCGACTTCATCGATCGCACCCGGATGACGATCCTCCCGAACACGGCCGGCTGCTACACCGCCGACGAAGCCGTCCTGACCGCGCAACTGGCGCGGGAACTGCTGCACACCGACCTCATCAAGCTCGAAGTCATCGGCGACGCGCAGACGCTCTATCCGGACACGCGCGGAACGCTCGCGGCGGCCGAGCGGCTCATCGCCGACGGGTTTACGGTACTGCCGTACATCGGCGACGATCCGATCGCGTGCCACGCGCTCGAGGCGATGGGATGCGCGGCGGTGATGCCGCTGGCCGCGCCGATCGGCAGCGGCTTGGGCATCTGCAACCCGTACTCGATACGCATCATCATCGAGCGCGCGAGGGTGCCGGTGATCGTCGATGCCGGCGTCGGTACCGCCTCGGACGCCGCGATCGCCATGGAACTCGGCGCCGACGCGCTCCTGATGAACACAGGGATTGCGGCCGCGCGCGATCCCGTCGCGATGGCCGCCGCGATGAAGCATGCCGTGATCGCCGGACGCGGTGCGTTCCGTGCCGGACGCATGGAGAAGCGGCTCTACGCCAGCGCCTCAAGCCCGATGCAGGATCTCATCGCGGCGCGGAGCCAGGCGTGAGCGGATTTCGCGACGTACATCCCGACGAACTGGCGCGTTGGCGCGATGCGGCCGTGCCGCACGTGCTGCTCGACGTGCGCGAAAGCGACGAGCTCGCGCTGGCGCGCCTGGAGGGTGCACTGCACATCCCGATGGGGCAGGTCGCCCAGCGCATCGACGAGCTTCCTGCCGAGACCACGGTGGTCGTGATGTGTCACCACGGCGGTCGCAGCGCGCGCGTCGCGCGCTTTCTGGCAGCGCGCCGCGAGTCCGCAACGATCTACAACCTCGTCGGCGGGATCGACGCGTACGCGCGTACGGTCGACCCATCGATCGGGCGCTACGCGTGATCGACCATCCGCTGCGCATCGCGGTGCCGCTGCTCATCGTGGCAACGGCAATCGCGCTGGTCTACATCCCGCACCGCCGCCACGCGATCGCGCAGCGCGAACGCCCGCACGACAACCCGCACCGCCCGGTCGGAAGGGTCACCTTTGCGGGTGTGATCGCAGGCGGACTGGTGCTGGCCTTCATCGCCGCCTTCATTCTGCCGTAGCAGCGCCGGCGCGGACGGCGACGACCGTCCAATGAACGCCGTGGGCGGAGCGCGCGGCCTCGATGCGTTCGACGGTCAGACGCGGTGCGAGCAGTGCCCGCAGCGTCGCCGCATCGTAAAACGTGTGGGGGACGCCGGCCTCCTCGCCGGTGAGGGCGGCAAAGGTCTGCGGGCCGAGGCGCTCGCCGGTTCCGTAGCGTGGGTCGCCGGTCGCCGCAAAGGTCGCGAAGAAGAGCCCGCCCGATCGCAGCGCGGCAACCACCGCGGCGACGCGGCGCCCGATCGCGTCGGGAAAGCCGTGCAAGAATCCGTGCGTGGAGACGATCGCGTCGTAGCTCCCGCCGACGACCGGCGGATCGGCGGCGGCGCGTGCATCGTCGACCCGCGTGACGCGGTGGCCGGCAGCCTCGAGCGCCGCTGCGTTGCGACCCGCGCCGCTGGCAAAGTCGCAGATGGCGGCACGCGGGCCGGCACGCAGACGTGCGATCAGCTCGATTGCGAGGGGGTGCGGCCGGACGAATCCGGATTGCGGCGAAGAGGGCGGCATCGTGAGTTCCGCAACGGTCATTATCGTCGTCGGCGGCGACTACCTCGCGCTTGAGATCTGCCGCGAGATACTGAAGACGGCGGGTCACCGCGTCGTGCTGCTGTGGCACTTTCGCGGGGACGTGCCCGGGATGGCGTTACGCCGCGAAGCCGAGGCGCTGGCCGCCGGGTATGCGAACTTTCGCCACGTTGACGAGGACCCGATCGCGGTCGACGCGCTCGAACGCGCCGGCCTTGCTCCGACCGGGGACGCCTCCGGTGACGCGTACTGCGTGGTTGCGGTCGCACAGGACGATCGCTTGAACCTGCGCGTCGCGCTGCTGGCACGCGACCGCAACGAAAACGTGCGCGTGACGCTGCGGCAGTTCAACCCGACGCTCGGTCACAAGATCCAAGAGGGGCTCAAGCACAACTGTACGGCGATCTCGCCGGCCGCACACGCTGCCGCAACCTACGCGGCTTCGGCCGTCGATCCAGACTGCTTTTACGCGTTGCCGTTTCCGACCCTGGAATCGATGCTGGCGCGTGCCACCCACCGGCGCGAACTCGGCGTGCATCTGCGCACGACCGCCGACGAAGGCGGCAAGGTTTTCGGATTTTCACAGCGCGAGGCCTGGCATTTCGGCGTCGCCGGCATGACCGTCGAAGCCGCCGAGAGGCAGTTGGGCGCGCGCATCGTGGCCGTCAATGCGGCGATTCCGTATCTGTGCCGCGGCGAGGAGTCGACCAGCGAAGGCCGCAGCCCGACCACGCCGCTCGAGCGCAGCGATCGGGTCGTCGCCTTCGGTCCGCTCGACGCGCTCAAGGCGAGCATTCCCGGGCGTCAGCGGCGCCGCGCCGATCGCGAGGATGAGGGCGTGGCCAGCCTTCCGCGGCGGCTGTGGAGTGGACTGCACGGCGTCGAACCGGACCTGCGCGACGCGCTGGCTGCGGCCGTGCTGCTCTACGGTGTCTTCGTCGCCTACTTCGCGACCACCATGCACTGGAACGTCCCGGCTACCATGTACTACGTGTTGACGACCATGACGACGGTCGGCTATGGCGACGTTACGCCATGTCACGATTGCGCGACGACGCCGCTGAGTCCGCACCTGGTCGTCACGCTCTTCGTCGCGATGGCGATGATGTTGATCGGATTGACGATCTTTGCGATCTTTACCGCGACGGTCACCTCGGGACTCAACGCCGCCGCGCTGCGGCGTACGCGTGGCTTGCGCCGCATCCGGCGAACCGGGCACGTG
>DAIDGS010000109.1 GCA_027459845.1 Vulcanimicrobiota bacterium
GGCGCCCTCAACATCGAGTTTGATGACGTCGACCGTGGTAGCCTCGCCTACGGCATCGTCGAGCGTGCGAAGTGTAATGACCTGCGTCGCCCCGCCGGAGTCAACCAGTGAGTGTTGCCCCGCGTTCTCGCTAAGATGAAGCCGGGCCTCGCCGGCCGTGTCGCTTAGTCCAAAACGGAGGAGATCGATATTCGTAACCGCGTTTGCGGCAATATTGCGCTCAAGAAGGTTTGCGTTCGAGGTCTCAGGTTCAAAGCAAAGCACGCGACCGGTTGGGCCGACCCTGCGCGCTGCAAGGATTGCATACACCCCTATGTTGGCGCCGCAGTCGCAAACCGTATCGCCGGGGCGGATGAGCCGCAAGAATGCGTCGAAGTCAAAATCGAAGCGCCCGCTCTGGCCTATGTAAAACGGTAGCGCGTCGTTATTCGCGTACTGGAACAATGCATCGCGGTACGAGAATGTTCTCGCGCCGGCGGTCGCGGTCGTCGTACCAAGCGCCAGGAATGTGGACGCCTTCCGAGCGAGATGCACGATCGCCTTCGAACGAAACGCCGTTCGCAAGACCGCCTGGGGCACGAAGCGGTAGGCGGCCACGACGCCGCGACCGATGCCGCGGGATGTGATGGCCACGAGGCGATTCCACATCGCGTGAGAGCGACGACGCTGATTCATTCGAGCAGGCCGATTCCCCGCGCTCGGTCGTGGCTCCCGCGCGCCCTTCGGGTATGCGGCAGAGGGCTGCAAATCGAAAGAACGAACCGAAGGGCGCATGGCGCCTAAAGACCGTCGCGTTGCCCGTGCCCGCCCGCGGGCGTAAAGCGTGGCAGTGAGCGCCCTTCGCCGGGGGTTCCGGCGGGTTTCACGCATCGCAGCCAAACACTGGCCGATTCTCCTTCCGTACGCTGCGCTCTTCTGCCTGCTGCGCGCCTGGTTTCTCCCTGGACTCATCGTCGGCGAGGACTTCAATCCGACCGACTGGTTGAGCCCCGAGGTATTACGCCACAGCTTCCCGTGGCCAGCGACTTGGGACCCGCATTACCTGCTGGGGTACAGTTTACAGTTGCGTCTGCCGCTCGCGGCGCTCATGGCGTCGCTGGGACTTTTAGAGCGCCTGGGCCTGTCTTGGCAGGACGCCGTACGCATCCTTTACCTGCTGCCGCTGTTTGTCGTCGTGGTCCTCGCGCCGTACCTATTTGCGATGCGCTTCCTCCGTTCGCCGTGGGCGGCCTCCGTCGCAGCGCTGGTGTTCTCGCTCAACACCTGGACGGTTGGACTGATTCAGCGTGGCCACTTTGGCGCGCTCCTCGCCTACGCGTTACTGCCGCCTATTATCTGGCTTGCAATCGAGAGTTGCCGCCGGCCCATCCGGTCGCGAGCCGTTTTGGCGGCGCTGCTCTTCACCATCCAAGCGAACTTTGAATACCGCTATGCCTACTTGACGGCGCTTTGCTGCGCGATCGTTTGGCTACTAGCGGCCGTTCACCGCCCGCGACAAATGCTCGACCGGCAGCGGGTTGCGTTCGTCACCGTCTTCGCCGTGGCGCTGGTCGGCTTCAATCTCTACTGGATTCTTCCGACGCTGCTCGTCCCTTTTTATATCCCCCCGTCGTTCGTGGGCCTCGCCGAGTTCGTTGGGGCGTCGGGCCTACAGAGCGTGTTGCGCGTCTTTTCTCTCTACTACCCCTACTATCGCCACATCGAGTCGACTCCTGGATTCGTTGCTGGGACAGTCACGCCCGGATTCATCCTACTTGGCGTGCTGGCGCTGGCCGGTTTCGTCGCAGGGTGGCGCAACCACGCGATTCGCGCGGTCGCGGCCGTGTGGATTGCCGGCCTCGTCGTGGCTTCCGGGCCGCTCAGCGACTTCGGTTCGTTCAATCAGTGGCTATTCGTTCACTTCCCCGGGATGGATGTCTTCCGAGACATCACCAAGGTCATGTCGGTCGCCTGTTTCGCCACATCCTTCGGAATCGCAACGGCCGTGGTTGCGGTCGGGAGCTTCTTTCGCCGTCTGATGGACGTGCGCGCTCAGCGTGTGGCGCTCGTCGCGTGCGGGGTCGCGTTCGTTGCCTTCTACCTACCGCTGATGCGCGATGCCTACAATCCTCTGCGGTTCTCAAACTTTGCGACGACGCGCCTCGATGCCGGCGACCGCGCCTACCGTTCCTTCGTCGGGCACGCGCCGAGCGGCGGGATCGTCTACTTCCCCGCGCTGCCGGAGTGGGATCTCGGGGATGCGCGGCATGGGAGGCTTTCGGCGACCATCCTTTCGTCCTTTGCATGGCCGTATGGGTTTGCGACGGTCGGCGCCGACCCATCGAGTCTCTATGCATTCTGGTCGTCGGCGGTCGCGCCACGCATGCTCTGCGCGATTAATGCACGCTACCTTGTGGTAACGCCCGATCGTTTCTCGAATCTCTACGAACCGTGGCAGGTGCAGACCCAGCGCGGCGAAGCCGAAGAGTTCTTCGCGCAGCGGCCGTGGCTGCGCCGCATTAACATTCCCGGGCAGAGCCGCGTACCGGTACTCGAGCGTTATGCGGTATTTGGCGTGCAGGGATGCACGGGGCGGGCTGCCCCGCTGCATGTCGCTACAACGGCGCTCGGGGCGTCGATGTCACCGCAGTTCTTCGGAAGCCTGCTGCGCGCCGGCGTTGTGGGGCCCCGGACTGACGCAATTTTTGCTGGACTGCAGACGCCCGGTGAGTCGGCGTTTGGGATCCTCCCCAACGTCTCGATTGGGCCGAACGTACCGGATAGCGTTGCGAGCGCATACCGCGTCGGTCGCAGTCAAGTGCTCCCGCAACTGCGCTGGGCGTATCGCCTTGCGCTTCTCGACCCGAAGCAATCGCGGACGTATCTGTTCGCCCCCTCGAAGCTTGGTACGCCGAGCGCGCCGGCCGCGCGCTACCTGAAGGCTGGTTTCGAGGTGGCGCGGCCGGGTGCGGGAGTCCTTACCGTAGTCATGCGACCGATCGTCGATAAGGTCGGCGTAGTGCGGCGTCTGGAATTTAGCAAGGCGCGGGTTCGACGCAGCCTTGCGGCCCCGGCGAGAGTCCGCGAACTGATCGATCCAAAATCGCTGATCGCGAAGCCCATGACAAACGAGGCCGTCGGGCCAGAGGCAGCGGCGAGCGCACCGCTCGTGGCTGGAGCGAAGGGCGTGACCTTCGGAGCAATCAACCCATACCCGGTTCCGATCTCGGCCACCTTGACGTTTTCCGACATCGTCGCAGCCGGCAACTTCCCGCTCGCGGTGCACGCGAGCGCGGGCTCGGAGGCAAGCAGCGTGCTCGCCGGCCCGGCGTGGGCGGCGCGCTTTTTCGGAGTCCACGCGCAACTCGTATTGCGGGCCGTGCGCCTCGAACCGGGATGGAATGCCGTCCGCCTCGCGGCCGCGAGCAAAGGCGCGACCTTTAGCGTGGCGCGAAACGTGCGATTTAGCGGTGTACACGTATTGCGCGCCGGCGGTCTCCCCGTTCCGCTGGCGATAACCGTGCGCCGTCGGGGCACGAGTGCTGCCATGATCGTCTCGGCGACGACCACCGGCGCGCGAGGGGCACAGGCCCGGATCGCAGGCGTCACGGGGCTTCGCTTTCCGCTGGGCGCCGATCCGCGGGTGACCGTGCGGTACGTCGCGCCGCCCTCACCGCTCGAACTGGAGGCGGCGTTTTCCCTCGCTGGGCCGGCCGGCAGGGCCGAGCTACTCTCGCCGCTGGCACCCGGCGGCCAGACGACGACCGTTAACCTCGCGGCGGCCGTACAGCGAGCCCTGCTCAATCGTCGCGCAGCCGAGATCGACGCGCACGCCGCAAACCCGCGCTGGCTCACATGGTTTTACTCGCATCCGCACCTCGAATCGAGCGACTATCGGATCACCGGGATCGATGTGCTGGTTTCGCAGCGAAGTGAAAGCGCCACGCCAGGAGCAACCGCGGAGCTTACCGGCGCCGGAATCGCGATTCCGGCGAGCCCCATCGATGCGCCGGTGCGCGTCGTCGATCGAGCGGCCAATTTTTCTCGGGCTGGAAGCATGCTGGCCGGCCGTTTACGAAACGCAAATCTGCACGTTTTGCAGCGCACGCCGGCCGCGCTCTCATTGCAGATCGGGCTGGCTCGCTCGGCGCAACAGCGCGCGGTCGACGAGATACGACCGGGCGATCACGTGACGCTCGTCCTCACCAACGGTACGACGGTTTCGGGCGACGTCACCAGAACGGACCGTGATTTTGTAAGCCTCCGTGCGGTCGGCGGATCCGTTGCCGTGCGTCGCAGCGCGATCGCGCTGGTGAAGGAGGTCATTCCCAACACGGTCACCGAGGCGGCCGTCACAGTCCCTATCGAGGGCGGTGTAGCCGGGGATCATCTGCTCTTCGACCTCCGCAACGACGGCCCGCTGCTCGCGCGCATTCGGCTGGTCTATAAGGATCCTGCGACGCACCGCGTCCTTTCAATCGTCCCGCAGGACCGGTCCGCCGCCAATCCGGTCGAGGAGCGCATTCCCGCGGACTGGCAGTCGCAGGGGGACGACGACCTGGCAGCCCCCCCGATGACGATAGGGCCACCGGTATCGGGGCGACTGGCCGCGGCGCCGCAATGGACGCACTACGACATCGATTTGGATGCGGTGGTGGCCTCGGAGTTGCACGGAAATGCCGGAATGCACCTTCGCGGCATACGGTTTTCGTTCGCGGTGCCGCCGGGCGTGCGCATCGCTCGGCGCACCGAGGCGACGGTCGTCATCGCCAACGTGCAGCTAGCGCATTGGATATCCTCGAAACAGAAGGCGAACGTGGCAAGCTCAGTGCCGGTCGTAGCGGTCGATAACGTGCCGATCCCGGCTCGCGATTGGCGCCGCCTTCCCGAGCGCGGAGGCGCCATGCGATTTATGACGCGCCGGCCGCTGCGCTTCGGGGCCGGCGAGCACACGTTTGTCGCTCTGCCGAACGGCGCTCGCTATCCGGCGACCGCCGCGCTTGAGTTCGGCACACCGAGCGCTGCGCATGCGTCTCTGAGGAACGCTCACGCCCTCCGCGATACCGAAGTCGAAGCCGACGCGACCGGTCGCGACGCGCTCGTCGTTATGCCTACCGGATTTTCGGCTGGCTGGAGGCTGGCTGTGCTTCCGAAGGGCGCGAGGCCGACTGGAAATCCCATCGTCGACTTCTTGCGTTATCGCGGTGATTTCTTACATGAAGATGATCACGTAATCGCCGATGGGGCGTTCAACGGCTGGCTCGTGCCCAAGGTTCACGGGCGCGTGCTGGCGATCTTCGTCGCCGAGCCGATCAGCCGAATCGCAGTCGTTCTCGAGATCGTGCTGCTGGTCGTCGGCGCGTTCGCCTGGCGCCGGTGGATCGTAGAATGAAGCTTCGAC
>DAIDGS010000110.1 GCA_027459845.1 Vulcanimicrobiota bacterium
TCGTACTCCTTTGCGTTGCGCCGACAAGATTAGCCGGCTGGTCCAACCTTTCGCTGTGTGGGGGGGGGGAGGTCCTTCGTGACCGCTCGCGTGTCGGCGCGGCTAGAACGGCGCCGTCGCTACGGCGCGGCCGCGCTCAGCTCCAGAGTTCGCGGGCGCGATTCACCGCCGGCTCCAGGCGAGCGCCCTTCCAGGCGCGCCCGGCCCAGCGATCGCCCTCGCGCGCGAGGCGCGCCAAGGCGTTGCCGAGGTTGAAGCCGGCCAGCACGTCGGCCGGCAACGCGCCGCTACGCTTGCGGGCGAAGGTCTCGACTTCGCTCCAGTCGAGCGTCATCGAGACGGGCGCGCGATCGCGCGCCCGCACCGAAAACGGCGCGACGACGGTCTTGCCTTCGCCGACTTGCACGTAGTCGAGGTAGACCGCCTCCTGCGGTCGCTTGGCGAGCGTGCGCTCCAGCGTAACGGCCGCCCCCAACTCGTCGCGCAGTCGATGCGCCAGCAGTGCCGCAAACATCTTGGCGGTCTCGTAGCTGTAGCCGGGCGCGAGCGGAACGACCACGTGCATCCCGTATCCGCCGGAGGTTTTCACCAACGCCGGAAGTCCGATCGCCTGCAACGCGTCGCGCAACGCCAGCGCCACCTTAGCAAGCGTTCGCAACGGACAGCGTTCGCCCGGATCGAGATCGAAGAGCACGAAATCGGGTTCGGCAAGATCGGGCACGCGCGACGTCCATGCGTGGACGGTCACCACGGCGAGGTTCGCCAGGTAGATCAGCGACGGCGCATCGTCGCATACCGTGTAGACGATTTCCTTGCGGCGGCCGTCGGGATTCGCAACCGTCACGCGCGCGACCCACTCCGGCGTTCCCTTGGGGATTTGCTTTTCGAAGAACGACGGCGCATCGATCCCGTTGGGATACCGCTCCAGCATCAACGGCCGGCCGCGCAGGTGCGGCACCATGTACGGCGCCACGCGCTCGTAGTAGTCGATCAAGGCGCCTTTGGTGTAGCCGTCGCGCGGCCAGAGCACCTTGTCAAGATTCGAAAGCGAGAGCGTTCGCGCGCCCACCTTGGCGGTCACGCGCGCGCTTGCCATCAGGCGCGCTCCGCCACGACGTCGCGCGCGCGCTTATCCTCGCGCAGCCCAAGATAGGCGCTCTGTCGCAGCATGCCGTCGCGCGTCCACTCGGCGAAGCGCACCTCCACCACCAACTCGGGACGGCACCACGAGACCGACGCATTGGCGTCGACCTCGTTTACAAACGGTGAGGTCTTGCGCGCAAGCGGATGCAGGCGCTTCATCAGCTCGTCGATCGTCCGCGCGTCGAATCCGGTACCGACCGAACCGACGTAGCGTAGCTGTGCACCGTCGTATACACCCAGCAGCAGCGCGCCGAAGCCCTTGCGGCTGCCCTTGGGCGCGGTCCATCCGCCGACCACGAACTCCTGCTCGAGATGCGCCTTGATCTTCAGCCAATCGCGTGAGCGCCGCTCCACGTAGTGGGAATCCCGGCGTTTGGCGACGATGCCTTCGAGCCCGCGCCGCTTGGCTTCGGCGAAGAGCCGCTTACCCTCGCCGACAATGTGCTTGGAGTACATCACCATCGTGTCGTCCGCGATCAGGCGCTCGAGCAGCGCCTTCCGTTCTTCGAGCGGATGTGCGCGAAGATCGCGACCGTCGGCATAGAGCACGTCGAAGACGGCGTAGGTCAGCGGCACGCGCGCATGCGCGTACTGCTGTAGGCGGCCGAAGTCGGAACGCCCGGATCCATCCAGGCTGACGAGCTCGCCGTCGACCACGATCGGCACGCTGGCGAAGGCGTGCGCTACGTCGGCGGCATCCGGGAACCGGGTCAGCAGGTTGAGCCCGTTGCGCGAACGCAGCGTCAGCCGGCCGTCGGCATCGATGGTGCAGATGGCGCGGTAGCCGTCCCACTTGATTTCGAAGAGCCAGTCGGGGTCGTCGAACGCAGCGCCGGTTAACGTCGCCAACATCGGCGTGCAAATGACCGGCACCGCATCGCGCGCGGCCGCGGGAGTGCCGCGCTGACGGCTCTTGCCGACCGGGTGCGAATGCCAGGTTGCGGCTTTGGGATCGCGCGCGACGGCATCGAGCGTCTTTCCGCTCTTGACCGACTCCGGGTGCTTGGCCGGATCGTCGTGCGGATCGGCCCATTCGTCGCGGTCCTTGACGAGCAGCCACGGATCGCCGCTCTCGTGCTCGCGCGGCTTGATCTTCACCAGCGTGAACATCCCGCGCAGTTTTTTCCCGTGCAAGACGAACTTGATCTTACCGTGCGCGATCTCATCGGCCGGATCGGTGCCTTCGGCCAATGCATAGGTCCCCTTGTCCCACACGATCACGCTGCCGGCACCGTATTCACCCTTGGGGATGTTGCCCTCGAAGTCGCGATACGACATCGGATGATCTTCGACGTGCATCGCCAACCGGCGATCGCCCGGCGCCAGCGTCGGACCCTTGGGAACCGCCCACGAGGCCAGCACGCCGTCGGCTTCGAGTCGGAAGTCGTAGTGCAGCCGCGTCGCGCGATGCATCTGGACGACGAAGCGCAGTCGCTTAGCGGGGACGGCCTTCTTGCCGCTCGGTTCGGGCGTTCGCGTGAAGTCGCGTTTGGCCTGATAGCGTTCGAGCGAGCCGGGGCGCGCCCCGCCTTCAGCGCGCCGCGGCATACAGCGCGATCGCAACCGCGATCGTCACGATCAGCGCCATCGTGAGCGCTACCGCTCCGCGCTGCTTGCTCGGCATCCCGCGTCCTTCCCCCGGGCAGGCGCTTTCACCCGCGAGGCCAAGCAATCCACGGTTCCATGCTCACCTTTTTCGGCCTGATCCTCGCGCTGGTCGTCGCGGCGGTTGCATGGCGCCGCGGCGGCGGCGACGGCGGCTTCTACGACGGCGAGGTCTACGGGATGACGCCGGCCGTCCACCGCCGTTATGCCGCCGTCAGCATCGGCTTTGCCGCCGCGTTCGCGATTTTGCTCGGCCTGCGGGCGACCGCGCCGACGCTGGTGCTCCTCGCGGCGTACGTGCTGATCGCGCTATTATACCTCACGTCGTTTCTGCGAGGAGCCTCCGATGAGTGACGCGTTTCACTTTTCCCCGCGCCCCAACCGTGCCGGCGAGATCGCCTGGACGAGCTGGAGCGAGGCGGCGTTTGCGCGCGCGAAGGCCGAAGACAAGCCGATCCTCCTGGCGATTTCGGCGGTGTGGTGCCACTGGTGTCACGTGATGGACGAAACCACCTACTCCGACCCTGCCGTGATTGCCGCAATCAACGCGCGCTTCGTGCCGGTGCGGGTCGACAACGACCGGCGCCCCGACGTCAACGCGCGCTACAACATGGGCGGCTGGCCGACGACCGCCTTTCTCACTCCCGACGGTACCACTATCGCCGGCGCCACGTATCTGCCGCCCGCGCAGATGCAGCGCGCGCTCGACGACATCGCCGATCTCTACGCCACGCGCAAAGACGAAATCGCCGCGCGTGCGGCCGCGACGCGGATGCGAACGGCCGACTATCGCGCCGGCGCGCCCGAAGACCTGCAGCCCGCAGCGATCGCGACGCTGGTCGATGCGCTCGAGGCCGGCTACGATACCGAGTACGGCGGTTTCGGCGAGGCGCCGAAGTTTCCGCAACCCGACGTGCTCGAGTTCTTGCTGACGCATTGGCGCGCGACCGGCCAGGACGCCGCGCTCGCGATGGTGATCGGCACGATGCGCGCGATGACCACCGGTGGAATGTACGACCACGAGGAAGGCGGCTTCTTTCGCTATTCGACGACGCGCGACTGGTCGGTGCCGCACTTCGAAAAGATGGCCGAAGATCATGCCGGGCTGCTGCGCGTACTGGCGCAGCTGGTGATCCACGCCCCCGAGGGCGACGGCTTTCGCGCCGCGCTCGCGTCGGCCGCCGGCTACGTGCGCGACGTCTTGCGCGATCCGCAGAGCGGGCTCTTTGC
>DAIDGS010000111.1 GCA_027459845.1 Vulcanimicrobiota bacterium
CGTGCCGGTGCGGGTCGACAACGACCGGCGCCCCGACGTCAACGCGCGCTACAATATGGGCGGCTGGCCGACGACCGCCTTTCTCACTCCCGACGGTATCACCATCGCCGGCGCCACCTATCTGCCGCCCGCGCAGATGCAGCGCGCGCTCGACGATATCGCCGATCTCTACGCCACGCGCAAAGACGAAATCGCCGCGCGTGCGGCCGCGACGCGGATGCGAACGGCCGACTATCGCGCCGGCGCGCCCGAAGACCTGCAACCCGCGGCGATCGCCACGTTGGTCGACGCGCTCGAGGCCGGCTACGACGCCGAGTACGGCGGTTTCGGCGAAGCGCCGAAGTTTCCACAACCCGAAGTCCTCGAGTTCTTGTTGACGCACTGGCGCGCGACCGGCCAGCACGCCGCCCTCGCGATGGTGGTCGGTACGATGCGCGCGATGACTACCGGTGGAATGTACGACCACGAGGAAGGCGGCTTCTTTCGCTATTCGACGACGCGCGACTGGTCGGTGCCGCACTTCGAAAAGATGGCCGAAGATCACGCCGGGCTGCTGCGCGTACTGGCGCAGTTGGTGCTCCACGCACCCGAGGGCGACGGCTTTCGCGCCGCGCTCGCGTCGGCCGCCGGCTACGTGCGCGACGTCTTGCGCGATCCACAGAGCGGACTCTTTGCAGGTAGCCAAGACGCCGACGAAGCGTACTTCGCCTTGCCGCTGGCGCAACGCCGCGAGCGGACGGCACCGTACGTCGACCGCACCGCCTACGCCAACTGGAGCGCGGGGCTGGCCGGCGCCGGCTGCAGCATCGCGCTCGCACTGGAGGCACCCGCGATCTACGACCGCGCCGCGATCGCGCTCGATCGACTGCACGATACCATGCGCGACGCCGACGGGCTGCTCTTTCACTTCATCGAGCCGGGCGGCACGCCGCAGGTGCGCGGTCTGCTCACCGACCAGGTCGCCTACCTGCGCGCGCTGCTCGACGCGCACGCATACGGTGGCGCGCCGCGCTTCCTGGACCGAGCGCGCATCCATGCCGATCTGATCCTGTCGCACTTTGCGGCGGCCGACGGCGGGTTCGTCGATCGGCTGGCGCGCGACGGCGCACTCGGGCGCCTGAGCAGCGTGGACCGTCCGATCGGCGAAAACGGCGTGCTCGCGGAAGCGCTGCTGCGCCTGGCGGCGTTGACCGACGCGCCGGCCTATCGCCAGGCCGCCGAAGGCGTGCTGTGCCTCTACGCGGCCACCTTCGCCGCGGCCGGGTCGTTCGCGGCCACGTACGTGCGCGCGCTCGAGCGGTACCTGGCACCGGCGACGACGCTACGGGCAGTCGGCACGCCGGCCGAGACCGCGGCGCTGCGCGCGGCGGCCCTCCGGTTGCGCGACCCGTTCGTCGAGGTCGCCACGCTCGATGCGGCCGCCGCGGCGGCGGCCGGACTGCCGGCTACCGGCGGGCTCGGCTATCCCTGCCGGGGCACGCGCTGCGGCGCGCCGGTGCGCGAGCCCGGTCGGCTGGCGGCGGCGCTGGCGGCGCTCGACGGGGCGCCTGAAACACTCTCGCCCGTCCCCGCGTACTCGCCAGTGGACAAGGAGAACCGCGCGTGAACACGATGACCCCCTACGCCCGAGCGATCGGCGTGCAACTGCCCCCCGAAGCCCAAGCGACCTTCGCGTACGAGTACCAGCGCTACGCCAAAGATCCCACGCTGGCGCTCGTATTCACGATCGTCCTGGGCATCGTCGGCGGGGAGTCGTACTACTTCGGCGAGTGGAAGCGCGGCGTCCTGATGTCGCTGGCGTTCTTCACCGGAATCGGGCTGATCGTGACCGTTCCGATGTGGATCGTGCGTTGCTTCACGATCCAGAACGAGTGCGACGCCTACAACGACGAGATGGCGTACTACGTCGCGTGCCGCTACTGGCGGCAGCCGGCCGACGTACCGGCACCGCCGCAGTCGGCGCCCACCGCGGCGGTAAAGTACGCGCGCCCGCCGATCTCGGGCGTTCCGATGACGCGCTAGCGCGCCGCTACGGACGATAAAAGGCGTTCCAGTACCAACATCCCCAGAATCCGACCAGCATCGAGTAGGCGATCAAGGCCTGCGCCCACCAGGACAGCCCGCGCCGCGCGGCGATCATCATCAGCACGACCAGGAACGGCTCGAAGTCGAGCGCGTGGCGCATGCCGAACTGTGCGAAACCGTCGACGTAGTAGACGAAGTTGGGTGCGGCCACCAGCAGCGTCGCAGCCCAGAGCGCGGCGACCCAGCGCCACGCACCGCGCGCGAAGAACGCAAGCACCAGCGCCGGCGACGTCCACGTGAGCGCGACTCCGGTCAGCTCGGGGCGCAAGCCCGGATAGCCGGCGAGTTGGGTCGGCGCCTGCACGAAGAACGAGTAGAGTTCGTACGGCAGGTAGCTTAGGCGAAACGGCGATCCGGTCGGCGACCCGGCCGCATCCTGGTGGTACCACGCCGTATACCCGATGTCGTACCAGGTTCCCCAACGCGCGGCGTTATACCACACCCACAACGCCGCAACCGGGAGCGCGACGAGCGCAAACGAGCGCAGACGGCGCGGCCAATCGGCCGCCAAGCGAAGCGGCGCATCGCGATCGGCAAGCAGCAGGTACAGATAGACCGGCACCGCCATCAGCAGCGTAAAGCGCGAGTCCAGCGCGCAGGCTGCCCACAGCGCGACCAGCCAACCGCGTTGCTTGCCGCGCAGTTCGAGCAGTGCCAGCAGTGTAAAGCACACCGCGGCGACGTGTGCGACGAACCATACGTCGCCGAGCATCGCCGCCCAGAGCAGATCGGTTCCGGCGAGCAGAAATCCGCATAGCCACGCATTGACGCTCGGCGCGAGCTCGAAGCTCTCGCCCAATCGCCACGCCGCGCCGACCGCGACGGCGGCAAGCACGATCGCCAGCAGCGTTTGATTGGTCGCGGTTCCGAAGAGGGCCACGAACGGCATCAGCAGCACCGCCGGCAGCGGCGCCTCGATGACGAAGTGCTTGCCGTGATAGGCGAGGGCATCGATGTAGGCGCCCGGCCAGTCGATCCATGCATGTCCGTGCAAGAAGGCTTGGGCGAGCAAAACGTAATTGTCGTAGGGCGTCGCGCGCCCGCGCGAGATCAGCCAGGTGAGCGCGAAGGCGACCAATCCCGCCAGCACGGCGGGCGGAAGACGG
>DAIDGS010000112.1 GCA_027459845.1 Vulcanimicrobiota bacterium
AAGCGCTTCGAGTCGCTGGCCGTCCTTCCGGCCGCGCAGACGCGCGATAAGGACGCCATTACCGAGGCGCAGTTTGCCGCGATCGTCGAGTCGGCGGCGACGCAGGCCGACTACGTGTTGATCGACTGTCCGGCCGGGATCGAAGGCGGCTTTCGCAACGCCGTGGCCGGGGCCGCCGAAGCGATCGTCGTGACGACGCCGGAGGTGAGCGCGATTCGCGACGCCGACCGCATCGTCGGCAAGCTGAAGGATCGCGGGCTTCCGATGCGCTTGATCGTCAACCGGCTGCGTCCCGAGATGGTGCGCACCGGCGACATGCTCTCGGTGGACGACGTCTGCGAGATCCTCCAGATCGAGTTGCTCGGCATCGTACCCGACGACGAAGAGGTCATCGACACGACCAACCGTGGCGAACCGGTCGTCCTCAGCGACGGTTCGCGATTACGGATGATTTACGATAAAATCGCGCGCCGACTCGAAGGCGAGCCGGTACCCTTCACCAGTTTCGAGAATCAAAGTTTCTTCGGGCGCTTGCTCGATGCGCTGAAAGCGGGGTAACGATGCACCAGCCAACTCACGACGAGGCGATCGCGCCACCAAGCGCGGTGCCGGTAGCGAGCGGCCGCGCGATCGTCGTGACCTCGGGGAAGGGAGGCGTCGGCAAGACGACCACCTCGGCCAATCTCGGCACGGCGCTGGCGCTGCGGGGAGCGCGCGTGGCGTTGATCGATGCCGATGTCGGGCTGCGTAATCTCGACATCGTGATGGGGCTGGAGAATCGCGTCAAGTACCATCTGCTCGACGTCCTCGAGGAACGCGTCGCGCTCGAAGACGCGGTCGTCGCCGCTAAAGGCATGGAGAACTTGGTCCTGCTGGCGGCGGCACAGGCGCGCGAGAAGGACGAGGTCGACACCGAAAAGATGCGTCGGTTGGTCGCGGCGCTGCGCGAACGCTACGACTACGTGTTGATCGACTCGCCGGCCGGCATCGAGCTGGGGTTCAAAAACGCGGTCGCCGGCGCGAGCGAGGCAATCGTGGTATGCACGCCCGAAGTCTCGGCCGTGCGCGACGTCGACCGGGTCGTCGGACTACTCGGAAACGCCTTCAAACCGCGCTTGATCGTCAATCGCTTGCGGCCGCAGTTGGTCAAAAAGGGGAAGATGCTTTCGGTTGCCGATGTGAACGACATCCTGCGCTTGCCGCTTTTGGGCGTGATTGCCGACGATCCCGAAATCATCGTCACGACCAATCGTGGCGAACCGCTCGCGCTGCGCAACGACCTGGCCACCGGCGCCGCCTATCGGGCGATTGCCGCGCGCATCGCCGGCGAGGACGTGCCGGCACCGATGCCGCCGGAGGAAAAGGAGACGCTGTTCGGTCGAATCGGTGCGATGTTCGGAGGAAAGCGCTCGTGATCGAGTTTCTCAAGCGGATCTTCGGCTCGGCACCCTCGAGCAGCAGCACTGCCAAGGAGCGCCTGCGGCTGGTGCTGATGACCGATCACCTCGCGCTCGCGCCGGAGATGATCGAGCGCCTCAAGCACGATTTGGTCGACGTTATTTCGCGCTACGTCGAAGTCGATCGCGAGCGCATCGAGGTGAACTTCGAGGAGCACGACCGGGCGCTCGCGATGTTGGCGAACATTCCGATCCTCTCGGTCAACCGTCCGGAGCCGCCCGCGGTTCCGCCCTCGGCGCCGCTCGCGAGCGCATCCGATGGCGTGCCGGCAGCCGGTGCGCGCGTGCCGCCGGCGGGCGGCGATTCCGGTTCGCCGCCGCGGCGGCGCCGACGCCGGAAGAAGCCACAGCTGGCAAGTGCGGCTCCCGGTTCCGGTGCGTAGAACGCCCTCGGCGTGACGTCCGTGCTCGCGCTCGGGATCGACGCCAAGCGATACCTCCGCAACTGCAACTGGCCGCTGCTGATCGCCACCGTGCTGATCTCGTCGATCGGCATCGTGTGTATTCGGTCGGCCGACCTGCATACCGCTGCCGCCGCCGGTGAGGCCAAGAAGCAGCTGCTGTATCTGGCGCTCGGGGTGCCGGTGATGCTCGGCGTGGCGACCATCGACTATCGCAACTGGCAGCGTTGGGCGTGGGTGCTCTACGGCGTGACCTTCGCGCTGCTGCTCTTCATCCTGCGGGGCGGTCACAGCGCGCTCGGTGCCCAGCGCTGGATTTCGCTCGGACCGCTCGGAACGTTTCAGCCATCGGAACCCGCCAAGCTGGTCGCGGCGATCGCGCTCGCCGCCGTCTTTTGCCGCGGAAGCTACGACCGGCTGCTCGATCTCTGGAAGCCGCTGGCAACGCTGGGCGCCTTGGCACTGCTGATCCTCAAGCAACCCGACCTGGGGACCGCGCTGGTGTTGGTTGCGATCCTCACCGCGCAGTTGTTTTTCGCCCTACCACGGCTCGCCGATTTCGTCATCTACATTTTCGGCGTCGTCATCGCGGGCGCGGTTGCCGTCGGTACCAACGTGATTCTCAAGCCGTTTCAACGCGCGCGCCTCTTCGTGTTCGTCAATCCGAAGGCCGATCCGCAGGGTGCCGGCTACAATCTCAATCAATCGAAAATCGCGGTCGGCAATGGCGGATGGTTTGGCCGCGGGCTCTATCACGGCACGCAAACGCAGCTCAACTTCGTCCCCGAGCACTCGCGCGACTTCATCTTCACGGTGCTGGCCGAGGAGTGGGGATTCGTGGGCGCGAGCGTTCTCCTCGTGCTGTACGCGACGCTGCTGTGGGGCGGCGTCGCGAGTATGTTGGCGGCGCGCGATCGCTTTGGATTTTTGTTGGCCGCCGGAATCGAAGCGATGCTCTTCTTTCACGTGCTGGTTAACGTCGGGATGACCGTCGGCATCATGCCGATCACCGGCATCCCGCTGCCCTTTATGTCCTACGGAGGCTCGGCGATGCTGACCGACTTCATCGCCGTCGGGGTCCTCATGAATATCTACTCGCAGCGCGACCGCAACGTGCTGGGAAACGCCTGACGCGAGCATTCCCCCTGCGAACATGGCCGGCGTGCCCGTCTCGCCGGCCGGCCGGGTCGGTCGGGTCGCGGAATAGAGGGAGGCTACCGGGCGAACGTGAACAGGACCGAAAAGTTTTTTTCGAGAGCTACGTGCGTGCGGCGTCGAGCGTCGCCCAAACGGCCGCCGATCCCGGAGCGTGGTGTTCCGCCGGGTCGCGGTCGCGCTGAAGTTCCGACCGGCGCCGCGCCGTAGCCTCGTGGGATCATTGAGGAACGATTTGTCGAGCGAGATTTTGATCTCGAGCGACCCCTGGGAAAACCGGGTCGCCATACTCGAGGGAGGCGAACTCGCCGAACTCTATATCGAGCGCGAAGAGAAGGTCATCGGCTCGATCTACAAGGGAAAAGTCCAGAACGTCCTGCCGGGCATGGGGGCAGCCTTCGTCGACATCGGCCTGGGCCGTAACGCCTTTCTGTACGTCGATGACATCAACAAGGCGCCGCTGAACATCGGCGACGTCGAGATCACGCAGGGGCACGGCGGCTTTACGATCAGCGAGAAAGTGAAGCGCGGCGACGACATTCTGGTGCAGATCGTCAAAGAGCCGCGCGGACTCAAGGGCGCCCGGATCTCGACCAACATTTCGCTGCCCGGTCGCTACCTGATCTTGATGCCGGCCGGAAAATACTCCGGCGTCTCGCGCAAGATCGACTCCGCTGACGAACGCAACCGGCTCAAGAATGTCATGAAGCGCCTGCGGCCGGAAGGCATGGCGACGGTGGTGCGCACCGCCGCCGAGGGCGTCAGCGAAGCCGAACTCATCGCCGACCTCGGCGTGTTGATCCGTATGTGGCACGGCATCCTCGAGACATATAAACGTGCGGCTTCGCCGTCGCTGCTGCACAAGGACATGAACCTCGTCTTCAAGGCGGCACGCGACTTCATCACCGCCGACGTCGATAAAGTGCTGATCGACGACGAAGAAGAGTTCCGCAAGGTGCGCGACTTTCTGCAACTGCTCGGACCGCAGTATCTGGATCGCGTCCAGCACTACGACGGCGGGCGAAATCTCTTCGACGACTACAAGATCACCGACGAGTTGCAAAAGCTCATGAAGCCCAAGATCAATCTCCCGTCGGGCGGGTCGATCGTGATCGAAACCACCGAAGCGCTCACCGTCATCGACGTCAACTCCGGAAAGTTCACGGGCGGCCGAAATCTCGAAGATACGATCGTCAAGACCAATGTCGAGGCGGCAACCGAAATCGCGCGTCAAGTGCGCTTGCGCGATCTCGGCGGCATCATCGTCGTGGACTTCATCGATATGTCGTCCGAAAGCGCACGTAGCAAGGTCATCAAGGCGCTCGAAGACGGCTTGCGCCGCGATCGGACGCGCGCGACCATCCAGTCGTTTTCGAACCTCGGGCTGCTCGAGTTCACGCGCAAGCGCATCGGCAAAGACCTGGGCGCACAGTTGCGCGGTTCGTGCCCGACCTGCAGCGGCCTAGGAAGCGTGATGTCGGCGCAGTCGGTGGCGATCGAAACGTTCCGCGAAATTCGTGAACGCGCCGCCAGCAAGCCCGGCGACGTCGTCGTGCACGTTGCGCCGACGGTTGCGGCTCAAATGGAGTTCTGGTACGAAGACGAGTGCGACCAACTGGCGCACGCGATCGATCACAAAATCCACGTTCGAGTCGACCCGATGCTGCATCCCGAAAAGGCGCGCATCGATCTGGCCGCAACGTTCGTTGAGAATCCCGCCAACGTCGTGCGCGTCGGGGACGAGCACGAGGTTGAGTTGTTGCCTGGACGCTTACCGAATCCGACCTCGGCAGCGGCAGTCGTCGGCGGCCATATCTTGGAAGTCGAGAATGCCGGCAACGCGGCTGGAAACACGGCCCGCGTGCGCATTCTCGACGTCGACGACGCTTCCGACTACGTGTTGGCTGAACTGGTCGCGGCGTCGGCCGAGGCCGATAAGAAGCGGCGCCGTCGCGGCGGCCGCCGCAAGGGTGCGATGACGGCGACCGAGCAGTCGGCCGAGCTGCGCGAACTCGCGCAGGAAGCGGCGCGGCAATCGGCGTCGCGGGCACCGATCGGCATCTCGAGCGTCACCGAAGAGGAGGAGGCCGAGGACAAGGCGCTGATCGCCGAACGTCGCGGGGAAAAGCAGGCCGATGCGATCGTCATCGCCGACGGCGCGGTCCAGGCGCACGGCTTCGACGCGGCGCACCCGCGGACCGAGGGCGAAGGCGGATCGCGGCGTCGACGCCGGCGCGGCCGGCGCGGGCGTGGCGGCGGGGGTAATGCCGACGCGCACGGAGCGCCGATGACGGGGCGCACACCGCAGCCCGAACCGGCTCACCCGGGTCAGGCCGAGCGCGTAGCACCTCCGGGTACCGAGGGCGAGTCGACGCATCGCCGGCGGCGGCGTCGGCGTGGCGGTCGCGGACGGGGGGGCTCGGGGGAGCCGCGCCCGTTCGGATCGCCCGGCGCATCGGTCGAGCCGCTGACGGGCGGGTTGCCGGCGAGCCCGGTGGTGCCGGATCGTCACATCTTTCGCGTCGGCTCCGACGGTGCGGCGCAGCCGACCGGAACGACGGCCCCACGCGAGCCCTCGCGCGCAATCGCGCAAGTCGGACGTTCGCGGCCACCGGCCGTGGAGCCGCCGCCGCCCAGCTTGAGCGTCCCGGAAGCGGCACCAAAAGCCACCAAGCCGGCCCGGCGGCGGCGCACGTCGGCCCCGGCCGCGACCGGCGAGCTGGCGGCTAGCGCCTTGCCGGCGCTTCCACCCGCCGATCCCGCCAAGCCCAAACGGGTGAGCCGGCGCAAAGCCGTCGCCGACGCACCGGCGCCGGTCGCATCCGCGGCGAAGCCGAAGCGACGTGCGGCCGCCTCACCGCCCGAGCCGCCGGAAAAACCAAAGCGCGTCGCGCGCAAGAAGCCGGAACCCGTCGCTTCGGAGGCGAGTGCAACGAAGAAGCCGGCCGCGCGCAAACGCTCGGCCGCCAAGGCGGGCCCCAAGAAGAAATGAGCGCGGCCGCGCGGAGCTAAGACCATCGAGAGCGTGCGGACCAGCATCCACGTGCCGCAGTTTGCCGGCGAGATCGCCATCATTGTGGCGATCGTCGCCGGCGCGGTCGTCGCGCATGCGCTCTTCCAGCGGCGCTTCAGAGCCGAGCAGCTGCGCCGCCATAACGACGTGGCCGGCTATCTCTTCTCTGCGGTCGGGGTGATCTACGCGGTCGTCCTCGGATTCGTGGTCGTAGTCGTTTGGGAGAAGTACGATGCCACCGCTGCCAACGTCACGACCGAAGTGGCGGCCGTGGCCGATCTGTATCGGTCGGTCGGTGGATTCTCGAATCCGGTGCGCGATCGGGTGCGCGCCGAGCTGTGCGAGTACGCGCGCCGGGTGGCGTACCGCGAGTGGCCGCACATGAGCGATCCGCGAGACGACCGGCGCGACCTGGCGCTCCTGGAGCGCGCCGCATATCGCATCGACGCCTACCAACCGCGAACCGTCGCCGAATCAAACGCGCAACAGATGGCGATGACGCAGCGCACGCGCCTCTTCGACGCGCGCCGGCTACGCTACTATCAGGCCGTTCCGTCGATCCCGGCGGTGCTGTGGGTGGCACTCTACGCCGGAGCGCTTGCGATGCTGGCTTTCGCGTTTCTCTTCGGCGTCGAGAATCGCCCCATGCAGCTCCTCATGACGGCCATTCTGGCCGGTGTGATCGCGCTGCTGTTCGTCGTCATCGGGGAGTTCGATCAGCCGTTTTCCGGCTCGGTGCGGCTATCGCCGGATGCCTGGATCGCGCTACTGCGCCACCTTCCGAATATCCCGTAGCGCGCGGTCGTGCGCTACGGTGCGGCCGCAGCGTCGGCAGCACCGAGGCTCGTCAGACGCTGATCGAGCAGTTGTATCGCCCGTTCGAGCTGCGCGTCCTTGGGTGGGTCGCCGAAGCGCGGTTGCTTGTTTTCCGCAACGACCACGTCGGGTGTAATCCCGCGGTGATTGATATTGCGATTGCTCGGCGTGAGATACCGAGCGGTCGTGATTTTGACGGCCGAACCGTCGCCGAGAGGATAGATCGTCTGAACGACGCCCTTGCCGAAGGTCCGCTCGCCGACGATCGTCCCGACGTCGCTGTCCTGGATTGCCCCGGACGTGATCTCGGATGCCGACGCGGTATACTTGTTGACCAGCACGGCGAGCGGCATCGGGGTAATCGCGGTACCGTTGGCTTCGAGCGTGGTAAGCGATTTGGCATGTTCGACCGAGACGATCGGACCGCTCGGGATGAACTCGGAGCTCACGTCGACCGCGGCGTTGAGATAGCCACCGCCGTTGTCGCGCAGATCCATCACCAACGCACGCGCTCCTTCCTTGCGCAGCTGACTTAGCGCGGCTGTGAGCTCGCTACCCGTGTCGCTACCGAAGACCGTCAGCGCGACGTATCCGATCTTCCCCGGGAGCATCTTGTCGTAGACGCTGAGCTCGCGAATCTTCGCACGAACGATGGTGATCGGCTTGGGCAGCATCGTTCCGGCACGTTCGATGGACAGGGTCACCGCAGTTCCGATCTTGCCGCGCAGGCGCTTACTGGCCGCCGCGAGCGTGAGACCTTTGGTGGAGGCGCCGTCGATGGCGGTGATCAGGTCGCCTTGTTCGATCCCCGCCTTGTCGGCGGGCCCCTTGGGGATCACGTTGCTGACGCCGACGTATTTGGTAGCATCGTCGATCTGGATGACGATTCCGGTACCTCCGAAATGCCCACCGTTGAGATCGGAGTTGAGGCTGGCGTACTCTTTGGGCGTCAGGAAGACGGTGTAGGGATCGTGCACCGCTCCCATCATGCCGTCGAGCGCCGCGTACGCGAGTTGATGGGCGTCGGCCTTGGCGCCGGCCGCGCGCGCGGCCAGGCGGATCTCACGATCGATCAGCCCGGTGTTTGCGCCGGCAACACGGCTCGCTTTCATTGCCGGGAGGGCGGCGTGTGTGACGCCGGCTTTGTGCATCCACGCCAGCATCCGGACGCGCACGGAATCGAGCACGGCCTGCACGTTGACCGGCTTGTAGTAATCGCCGGTAAGGTGCGCGTACGCGCTCGATATTTCACCCGCATCGGTTGCGCTGAGCGTGCCGGCGGCACGAGCGGGGAGGCTGGCGATACCCGCCGCGAGGATGGTGATCGAGAGGATCGTGGCGATCGATTTCATATGCACCTTATGAACGCGTGAGCTGCCGCAACCGTGCCTTGGCGGCCGCAAGCTGCTTGTCGCGGGGAGTGTCGATAAGGGAAGGGTCGGGGTTCTGCGGCACGACGATGTCGGGCAAAATGCCTTTGTGTTCGATGTCGCGGCCCTTGGGCGTGAGGTAGCGCGCGGTCGTGATCTTGAGCGCCCCGTTGTCGGGCATCGGGTAGATGCTCTGAACGACGCCCTTACCGAAAGTGCGCGTGCCGATCAAGGTTGCGAGCTTGTAATCCTGTAGCGCGCCGGCGGTGATCTCGGAGGAGCTGGCGGTATACTGGTTCACCAGCACAACCAGCGGGCGCAGGCCGGGGATCGCGGTTCCGAGTGCTTCCTGCACGTTACGCGAGCCGTTGCGATCGATCGTCGAAACGATCGTTCCCTGCGGAATGAAGAAGCTGGAAATCTTTACGGCGGCATCGAGAAGGCCGCCGCCGTTGTCGCGCAGGTCCAAGATATAGCCCTTGGCGTGATGGGTGCGCCCGTAGAGCAACGCACGGTGCACTTCGGCCGGGGAGGTTTGGCCGAAGTCCGAGAGACGAATGTAGTCGAAACCGTCTTCCATCTTTCGGTGGACGGTCGGGACGTGAATGATCTCGCGCACGATCGCAAAGGTCCGCTCCGGCCCCGATTTTCCGTAGGGATGCGTGGTCAGGCGCACCGTCGAGCCGACCACGCCGCGTATCATACGCTCGACGCGCGTCAGCGAGAGACCCCGAATCGGCACGCCGTCGACGCTATCGACCACTTCGCCCGGCTTCATCCCGGCGAGTGCGGCCGGAAGGCGCTCGATCGGTTGTACGACGATCTGACCGTTCTTCAACTGATAGATGTAGACGCCGATTCCGCCGAAGTTCCCGCCGTCGAGCGATTCGTTGAGCCCGCGAATCTCGCGTGGCGAAAGATAGACCGTGTAGGGGTCGTGTACCGAATCCATGACCCCGCGTAGCGCCGTCTCGGTCAGGGCCCTACCGTCGGCGCTTCCCAGCGCTTTGGCGTAATGCGTGCGGACGTAGGAGAGCACCTCGTCCAGTTGCCCGCTCTCGACGTTGAGATCGCGGCTTGCGTGCAGTGTGGGAAGCGCGACGTTGCGGACCCCCTTGGCATGCAGGTAGGCGCGCAGGGCCGCCTCTTCGCCGGCCAGCGGCGTACTCGGCGCGACCGGTTCGTAGTACGCGTGTTCCAAGCGGTCGAGCGCAATGCTCAGCAACTCCGACGGTTTTGGCGGACCCGACGCAAAGAGATCGCCGACATCGCCGTTCATCGCAACGGCGATCCCGGGGGCATGCGAGAAAATGCCGATGCGATAGCCGACGAAAAGCGCGCTACCTGCGGCGACGACGATCATCACGAGCGCCGCGATCAGCGCGCGAACCTTGGAACTCATCAATTCCTCTTACCCGGGGGAACCCGCGACGGGTTTCTTCCGGCGAAGCGTACTCGCTAAGTCTTAATGGAGCCGGGGTGCCGGGTCAACCGGTTTCCCGTTAATCCGGACCTCGAAGTGGAGGTGGGGCCCGGTTGCTTCGCCGGTCATGCCGACCGCGCCGATGGCCTGCCCGCGCGTGACGTGCTGGTTGACCGAGACGTAGATGGCCGAGAGGTGGCCGTAACCGGTCGAGAGTCCGCCGCCGTGGTCGATCAAGATGTAGTTGCCG
>DAIDGS010000113.1 GCA_027459845.1 Vulcanimicrobiota bacterium
CATGTGCAAGCCTGCTAGGTACGACGCGCTTTCCCGGAGTTCCGTTTAGCGCAGGGCCTCGATCACCGCCAGCAGCGCCAGCGCCGCGGTTTCGGTGCGCAGGATGCGCGGACCGAGCCAGAGCAGGTGTGCGCCGCGCGCCCGCGCCGCCTCGGCCTCGCCGTGCGCGAAGCCGCCCTCGGGACCGATCACCGCCAACACGCGGCCGGCCCGCGCGAGCAGCGGCGGGAGCGTGGTGCGCAGCGGCCGGCGCTCGGCAAGTTCCCACGGAAAGAGCACCGCGTCGTAGGCGGCAAAGCCGTCGAGCAGGGCCGTAAAGGCGATCGGTTCCTCGACGCGCGGGACGTCGCGGCGGCCGCACTGCGCGGCGGCGCTGCGCGCCACCCGGCGCCAGCGCTCGAGCTTCCCCGCGCCGGCCTCGCGTGCGATGGTGCGCTCGGAGCGAAACGGCCGGATCGCGGCGGCGCCCAGCTCGATCGCTTTTTCTACGATCGCATCCATCTTGCTGCCCTTGGGGAGCGCCTGGGCGATCTCCACCTGCAGGCTCGCCGTATCGTCGCCCGGTTCGGCCGCGAGCAACCGCGCCTCGACGCGCTCGTCCACGCAGGTGAGTTGCGCGCGATACAGCGTTCCGCTCGAATCGACCGCATCGATCGCATCGCCCGCGCGCAACCGCAACACGTGCGCGATCTTGTGCGCATCGGAGGCGTCGATGACGATGAGCGCGCCCTCGTGCTGCACGCCTTCGATGAAAAAACGCCGGGCCGGCACGATCGCTACTCGGGCCGAAACGCGTCCTTGACGCGGTCGAAGAACGAGCGCTCCTCGACCGCGTCGCCGCCGGCCTGCGCGTACTCTTCGAGCAGGTCGCGTTGGCGTTTGCTCAACTTCGTTGGCACCGCGACGTGCACCGTGACGTGATGGTCGCCGCGATGACCGCCGCGCACGCTCGGCATCCCCTTGCCGCGCACGCGCAGTCGCGTCCCGCTCTGCGTAGCCGCCGCGATGGTCAGGGGCAACTCGCCTTCGAGCGACGGAACGGTGAGCGTGCCGCCGAGCGCCGCCTGCGGAAAGCTGATCGGCACGTCGACGTACGTATCGAGCCCCTCGCGCGTGAAGATCGGATGCTCCTCGATGCCGAGGTACACGTAGAGATCGCCGGGCGGGCCGCCGCGAATGCCGGCTTCACCGCTGCCGCCGATGCGGATGCGCGCGCCGTCGTCGACGCCAGCCGGCACCTTGACGCTGAGCTTGCGCTCCACTTCACGACGTCCGCGGCCGGCGCAGCCTTCGCACGGCTTCTCGATCACGTGGCCTTCGCCGCCGCAACGCGAGCAGCTCGCCTGGGTGACGATCTGTCCGAGCGGCCTTTGACGCGCCATGCGCATCACGCCGGTTCCGGCGCACTGCAGGCAGGTAACGATCGCCGAGCCGGGCGCAGCGCAGGTGCCCTTGCAGACGTCGCACTGCGCCAGGTGCGTGAAGGCGATCTCTTTGGTGGTGCCGGCGAACGCCTCGTCGAGAGTGATGCTCAGATCGTAGCGCAGATCGGAGCCGCGCTGCGGACCGGCTTGGCGCGGCGTCGCGCCCGGGCGCGCGGCGCCAAAGAACATATCGAAGATGTCGCCGAACCCGCCGGCGCCGAAGCCGAAGTCGCCGACCCCGCCTTGGCCGTTACCGCCGACCGATCCGAAGCGATCGTACTGCGCGCGCTTGTTGGGATCGGAGAGCACCTCGTAGGCTTCGTTGATTTCCTTGAAGTGATGCTCGGCCGCCGACTTGTCGTCGGAGACGTCGGGGTGGTGACGGCGCGCGAGGTTGCGATACGCCCGCTTGATCTCATCCCCGGTTGCGTCGCGACTGACGCCGAGGGTTTCGTAGTAATCCTTGGTCGGCATGAAGGGGTCGGTGTCGTCCTAACTCACTTGGTGTTCCGAGAGACGTTCGCTCAGGCTCTGCGCCGTTCCCGACGCGAGCGCGATCAGGCGCGCGTACGGCATGCGGCGCGGCCCGAGGATCGAGAGCATGCCGACGGCATGCGCGCCGAAGCGATACGGTACGGTGACGACCGAGAGGTCGGCCATCTCCTCGCTCCCCAGCTCGCGCCCGATCCGCACGCTGGTTGCCGGCGTCGCCATCGCACCGGCGACGATGTCGTAGAGCGATTTTTGTTCTTCGACGATGCGCAGGATCGAGCGCAGCTTACGCAGATCCTGAAACTCCGGCTGATCGACCAAGTTCTGCGCGCCGGCCGCGGCGACCGCCGGCTGTTCGCCGGAGCGCGCGCTCTGCAGCGCGGTCTGCACCACGCCACGCAGTTCCTCCGAGACGCCTAGCTCGCCGACCAGCGCCGCGATCGCGCTCTCGGTGACGTCGCGCAGCGGACGATCGGCGAAGCGCGCGTTGAGCGCGTTCGAAAGACGCGTGAGTTCGTCGGGCAATAGATCGGCGGTGAGTTCGAAGAGCGACTGCGCCGCGACGCCCAAGGACGAGACGACCACCGCGACGCCGGTACGCGGCGTGAGCCAAATCAACTGGATGTGCTTGAAGGTCTGCGTATCCTGTTGCGGGCGCGTGACGAAGGCCAAGTTCTTGGAGAGCCGGCCGAGCAGCCGCGTCGTGGAATCGATGATGTCGTCGAGTTCGCGGCTGGCATCGCGCAACTCGTCGCCGATGCGCCGGCGTTCTTCTTCGCCCAAATCCTCGGGCTGCATGAGGTGATCGACGTAGGTGCGGTAACCCGAATCCGAGGGCACGCGGCCGGCCGACGTGTGCGGCTGCACCAGGTAGCCGCCGGCCTCCAGCTCGGCCATCTCGTTGCGCACGGTCGCCGAGCTGACGCCCAGACTGTACTTCTGGGTGAGCGTGTTCGAGGCGACCGGTTCGGCGGTCGCGACATATTCGTAGACGACGGTCGCAAGGATATAGGCCTTGCGCGCGTCGAGGCCCCCCTCGTCGGCTTTCATCGTGCCTATGGTAGCACTCTTCCCGCAAGACTGCTAGCCGCCGCCGGGGCGGCGCCGCTAGCCCTCGGGATGGGCGACCGTCATCGCGGCCGGCTCGGCTGCCGCCCGCTCGGAGGGTGCCGGCGGGGCGGCGACGCCGCGCAGCCGCCCGTAGAGCCTGAAGGGCGAGGCTTCGAGCGGTGCGTTCGCGGGCAAGCCCTCGGCGAGCGCCCGATCGACCAGTTGTGAGACGGCGTCGACGCGGAGGTCGTCGCGAATGCAACGGTAGCCGATGTTGCGCACGCAGGTGAAGTGCTGCATCCCTTCATCGAAGCACGGAGGACACTCCGTCGGCCGAAAGCCGATCGAACGACCGAGGGGTTGGACGCGCAACGGATCGGTCATCGCAAAGAGCGCGATTGTCGGCACGCCCAGCCCGGCGGCCAGGTGCGCGACGCCGCTGTCGTTCGCGACGAAGGCCGAGCACTCGCAGATAGCCCGCGCCGCTTCGACCAGCGTCGTTGCGTAGAGAACTAGACCCGGGCAGCGCTCTTTGAGGAACTCGCCGTCAGCGTGCTCTTGCGGCCCCACGAAGAGACGCACGCTGCGCCCTAACTGCAACTGCCGTTGGATCAATTGCTGGAACTTCTCAAGCGGCCAGCGCTTGTTCTCGTTACCTTTGTAGGTCATGCTGCCCGCGTGAATGCCGACGACGTTAGGGATCGGCTGAGCCTCGCGCCATTCCTCGGGAACGAGGTAGCTCTCGGAAATCGTTTTCACGCCGAGCGCCTGCACCAGCCGCACGTTTTCAAAGAAGCGGTGGCCGCCGCGCAGTTCTACCAGCTCGGCGCGGCGGGCGCGCAGGACGGCGCGCGAGATGCCGCCGTAATCGTGCATCAGCACCCGGCGCGCGCCGGTGAGCGCGGCGAAGGCGGCGTAGGCGAAGCGGGCCGCCGGAAAGGGCACGATGGCGACGTCGTAGCGCTCGGCTCGCACCGCACGCAGCAGCCCGAACGCGCGCTTGGGTTCGCCGAGCAGCGGCGCATGATGCACGCGGCGCACCACGTCGAGCGCGCGCGCGTACTCGCGAATCGATCCGAGCATAGTGACGACGTCGATGGCATAGCCGGCGTGCGCGAGCGCGTCGAGGCACGGGCTGAAGACCATGGCGTCGCCCAGGCCCGGCAGGAGCAGGACCAATGCCGAACGATCGCCGCCGACACCCGCAGAATCGCGCATCGCCGCCATGAATGCTTAGGCCCTTCCGGTCGAGCGCAACGCGCCCCTCCCGAAATTCGTCGCGACCCGGCAAGCACGACCGCACGGCAAGCCGAAGGGAGCGCCATGAACGATTCGCCGGCGATCGAGACCTTCGCCCAGGAGACGCGGACGTTTGCGCCCTCGCCCGCCTTCGCGGCGCAGGCCAACGCGCAGCCCGGGATCTATGCCGAGGCCGAGCGCGACCGCTTGGGCTTCTGGGCGACCTGGGCGCGCACGCTCGAGTGGATGACCCCGTTTACGCGCGTCCTCGAGTGGAACGAGCCGTTCGCGCGCTGGTTCGGCGACGGCGAGTTGAACGCCAGCGTCAACTGCCTCGATCGCCACGTGGCCGCCGGCAACGGGGCGCGCGTGGCGTACTACTTCGAGGGCGAGCCGGGCGACCGGCGCGCGATCACCTATCGCGAACTGCTCGAGGAGGTCTGCCGCTTCGCCAACGGGTTGCGCGCGCTCGGTATTCGCAAGGGCGATCGCGTCGCGATCTACATGCCGATGATTCCGGAGCTGCCGGTGGCGATGCTGGCCTGCGCGCGCATCGGCGCGGCGCACTCGGTGATCTTCGGCGGGTTCTCCCCGGATGCGATCGTCGATCGCGTGAACGACGCGCAGTGCGTGGCGATCGTCACCGCCGATCAGGGCTGGCGCCGCGGAAAA
>DAIDGS010000114.1 GCA_027459845.1 Vulcanimicrobiota bacterium
AACGTTCGATCTGGCGTACGCGCGTTTCTCGGGCCGGCCGGCGACGCCGCCGAGCGACGATCCGATCGCGCGCGGTGCGATGGACGCGCAGGAGATTTGCGCCGGCTTCTGGCCGGGCGACGCGCGCTATCCCGAACCGGCCTTCTGGTGTTACGCCTATCCCAAGCCGGAGGGTGCCGAAGCGCTCGCGGTGCTGCCCGCCGCGGCTTCCTGGAATGCCGCGATGGGCGAGTTCCTCTTGCCGTACGCGGCGGTGCGCGCGGCGGCCGAGCCGCGCGCGCTGCTGGCCCAGTTTTTCGGCAGCACGTTCGAGGCGCTGGCACGCGCCGCGCGCTGGAGCGAGGTCGCGTCGTCGTGAGCACCACGCTCCCGGCGATCTTCTTCGGGCACGGTAACCCGATGAACGCGATCGGCGACAACGCCTACACGCGCGCGTGGGCGCAGTTCGGGCGCGCCGTCGGCAAGCCGCGTGCGGTGTTGAGCATCTCGGCGCACTGGTACGTGCCCGAAGTCGGGGTGACCGTCGGCACCGCTCCGCGCACGATTCACGATTTCGGCGGCTTTCCGCGCGAGCTCTACGCGATCGAGTATCCGGCGCCGGGCGATGCCGCGCTGGTGGAGCGCACGATCGGGTTGCTCGCGCCGCTGGCGGTGCGGCGCGACGATCGCTGGGGACTCGACCACGGCACGTGGTCGGTGCTGCGTCACGTCTTTCCGCAGGCCGACGTTCCGGTCGTGCAACTCGCCATCGATCGGCGCCGGCCGCCCCGCTTTCACTTCGAGATCGGGCAACGCTTGGCGCCGCTGCGAGAGGAGGGCGTGCTGATCGTCGGCTCCGGCAACGTGGTGCACAACCTGCCGTTGATGGATTTCGCCGCCGATGCGCCGCCCTACGACTGGGCGCTGCGCTTCGACGCGCGCGTGCGCGATGCGCTCTGCGATGGCCGGGCGCGCGATCTGATCGACTATCCGGCGCTCGGCAGCGACGCACTGCTGGCCGCGCCGACGCCGGATCACTACCTGCCGCTGCTCTACGTGCTGGGCGCCGCGCAGTCCGGCGACGCGGTGAGCTTTCCGGTCGAAGGGCTCGCGCATCGCGCGATTTCGATGCGCGCGATCCAGATCGGCGCGATCGGCTGATCCGGCGCAGCGAGCAACGGTAGCGGTGCGAATCGCCTTTGCCACCGCCTCGGTGGTCGGCGGCGACGTGGTCGACGACGATCGGCATCTAGCCGCCGCGTTTACGCGCGCGGGGCACGAGGTGCTGCCGCTGCCGTGGGACGATCCGGCGGCGCCGCTCGGCGACGTCGCAGCCGTGATCCTGCGCTCGGTGTGGAACTACCACCGCGATCTGGGCGCCTTCCTCGCCTGGCTTCGGGCGGTTGCCGCCGGTACGCAGCTGTTCAACCCGTATGCGCTGGTCGCGGCCAATGCCGAGAAGTCGTACCTGCTCGGCCTGGTGGCGGCGGGCGTGCCGATCGTGCCGACCGAAGTGGTGGCATGCGGTGCGCGCGCCGATCTGGCGGCGATCGCACGGGCGCACGCGTGGCCGGCGGTGGTCGTGAAGCCGAGCGTGTCGGCGAGTTCCGATCGCACGCTGCTGGTCGGCGCGCACGGCGCCGATTTCGCCGCCGGTCAGCGCCATCTCGACGCGCTGACCGCCGCTGGCGCGGCGCTCGTTCAGCCGTTCGTGCGCGAGGTCTTGGCGATGGGCGAGCGTTCGCTGGTGTTCTTCGACGGCCAGTTCTCGCACGCGATCGCAAAAGAGGCGTTCAATCCGATCGACGCGACGGTCGCGCTGCCGATCGATCCAACCGCGCGCGAGTTGGCGGTCGCGCGCGCGGCCTTGGCAACCCTGGCTGAGGTTCCGCTCTACGCGCGGGTGGATCTGGTCGCGCGCGAGCGCGGCGACCCGCAGTTGATGGAACTGGAACTGATCGAGCCGGAGCTCTACTTCCGCTGCTGTGCGCCGGCCGGCGCGCGTTTCGTCGAGGCGTTCGAGCGGCGGATGGCGGAGTCGAGCGGCAAGTCGCGTACTCTGTGCCCATGAGATTTCGCAATGCCGGCCTCTTGGCGAGCGCGCTGGTGCTCGCGGTCCTGTACGGCCGCGTGAACGATCTGACGACCGGTCAGCCGTTGACCGGGGTGACGGTCTCGATCGGCGCGCATCACACGCGCACCGACGCCGGCGGAAAGTATCGGCTGAGTGGGCTGACGCCGGGAAGCTACACCCTCACGCTGCACTCGAACGACGTTCCCCCGCAGCACCACCACGTGCGCGTCGGCGCGAGCGCGGCCGGGACGAAGCTCGATCTGCGCGCCTGCAGCACCACGCTGGACTACGGCTGCGCGAGCGGAATGCCGGGCAGTCCGCTCGGCCCGGGGCGGTGAACGACGAGACTGCGGCGCCGATCGTCGCGGCCGTCACCGACCTAGAACAACTCGCGGCGGTCGCGCCGCTCTTCGATGCGTATCGCACGTTCTACCGGTTTGCGCCCGATCCGCAAGGTGCGTATGGATTCCTGCACGCACGCTGGTCGGCCCGCGAGTCGGTGCTGTTCTTCGCGCACGGCGGCGATGCGCGCCCGCTCGGATTCGTGCATCTCTATCCGATCTTTCTCTCGGGAGCGATGCGCCGATTTTGGCTGCTCAACGATCTGTTCGTCGCACCGGAAGCGCGCCGGCGCGGGGTGGGGCGCGCCTTGCTGCGGCGCGCCGAGCGCCACGCGCGCGAGACCGGCGCGGCTGGACTCACGCTGAGCACCGCCGTGACCAATGCGACCGCGCAGCATCTGTACGAGCGCGAAGGCTACCTGCGCGATCGCGACTTCTACACCTACAACCGGGAGTTCGCATGATGCGTGCGGTGGCGGTCGCGCTCGCACTTGGGCTCGCGGCCTGCGGCGGCGCGAGCACCGCGCCGCGTGCGCTGCCGGTCGGCCCGCACGCGGCGGTCGCCGCGCGCGCGCTCGCCTGCCGCGTGCCGGCCGCGCGCATCGGCCGGCGCTACGTCGTCTTCGCGGTCGCCGGCAACCTACACCGGCAGCGCTATCGCTCGCTGGCGGCGGCGCGTTGGGAAGAGGTGCTGTTGGCCGCGCCCACCCCAACGCCGAGCGCGACCCCGGCTCCGACGCCCACGCCGACCGCGAGCGCATCGCCGTCGGCCTCGCCCAGCCCGACGCCGAGCGCGAGCGCGTCGCCGCTGGCGCGCGCATCCGGCATTGCGCTCGAGCAATACTACGGCATCTACACGCTCGCGCACGGGCATGCCGGCTGCGCCTACCTGCTGACGACCCTCAGCGGTGCGCCGTTTCCGGATACGCAACCACCTTTCAACGCCATCGCGGTCGCCGAGCCGAAACTCGTCGGTCCGGCCGCCTACGTGCCGACCAGCAACAAAGGAACGCTGACGCTGACCGTCGCGCGGCTTACGGCGCAGGGCGGGCGCGGCAGCTTCACGCTGACCCTCGACTCCGGCAAGCGCTATGGAAGCGGCCGGGTCGATTTCTACGGGCGAACGCGGCTGGCACCATAAAGGTCGGCGCGGCGGGTGTCGAACGTTGGAGTATGGGGTCGTCCACAGTGAATCTTCGGTCGGCGCTGCCCGGGCTCGCGTTGCTGGCATTCGGCGCGTTGGCGGCGTGCGGCGGTCCGGCCGCGTCGCCGGCCGGCGCACTGCCGAGCGCGCAGCAGGCGGCGCCCGCAGCGCGCGCACCGCAACTCAACGCGCTGCTCTGCGCCGCGCAGAGCTTCCCGAGTGCGACCGACACCAGCGGGTTCTCCGACGCGCCGCCCTGCGATCCGATCATGGTGCACGGCTTGCCGGCGGTTCGCCCGCCGCACCTAGCCGCGCCTCCGAGCGGGCAGACCACGGCCTGGGGCACGCTGGTCGACGACGCCACCGACTATCCGCTGCCGGGCTACGCGGTCGTGCTCTACCCGGGGAGTCCGGGCTGCGCGCGGGTCGGGCTGCAGGCGCGCTGTCCGGCGCCGCTGCCGTACCGGACGCTCACCAAACACCGCGGCCAGTTCGTGCTGCCCAACGTCCCCAACGGAACCTATCTGCTGGTGATCGGAAGCGATTCACCGAGCGACCAGCGGCGCCCGACGATTCACGATCTGGTGACCTTGACCGGCGGTATCCAGCGCATTCTCGCCCCGGTGCTCGCGCGCGAACCAACCCAAAACGCACCGCCTCCGTATCAGTCGAACCTTCCGGCGGTGCCGATTCCGCCGGTGCAGAAGACGGTGCTCTTCCGCTTGAGCGCGCTGCACGTCGATTTCGCGCGCCGCGCGCTGCACTGCTGGCAGGATTTCCGTTTCGACGCCGGTTTGCCGCTCGGCGTGGCCGACGAGTGGCTGATCGAAAACGCCGGTGCCGTCGATGAAACCGCCAACGCCTACGTTGCCTGGGGTGTCCCGGCCTACGCGCCGCTGCTGAGCAGCGCGGCCGACGGCACGCCGTATCCGCCGTGTCCGGTCTTCGGCAATCCCTCGGAAGGCGCATTTGCCGACGTCGAAGCCTACGATCCGCGCACGCTCTGGGTCGGCGGAGCGGTGGTCGATTCGACCAGCGGTGCGGTCAGCGGGCTGATCGAGTGGAAGCCCGATCCACGCAGCGTGATCGATCCGCGCCAAGGCAACGGCATCTCGCGCTGGCCGTGATCGCGTTCACGACGCGCGCGGCGCGGCTGCTGGGAGGCCTGCTCGTCGCCGCCGCCGTTGCGGCATGCGCGGCCTCGCCGACGTCGCGTGCGCTTCCGAGCGCACCCGCTGCCGCCGTCGCTGGGTCGCCCGGACGCGCCACGGCGCGCGCGCGTGCCACGAACGCGAGGTCCGCGATTCAGCTCGACCCGGCGGTTGCCGCGCTGCTCGGCACCGGTCCGATCAGCCGGCTCGCGGTGGTGGTGCGCGAGCCGGGATACTCGGGCGGCTTTACGCTGCGCAGCGGCTGCGCGAAGGTGGCGCGCGTCACGCCGCCGTCGCTCGCGAAAGCCGGGCGCATCACGCTGTTCGGCCTGCACGCGGGGGCCTGCGCGCTGACGATCGGCGATGCGGACGGGCACACGACAATGCTGCACGTCAGCGACACGGTGGTGAGCATCGCGCTCGGCGCCGACGCGATCTCACCGGGGAGCAAAACCGTGACGGTCACGCTGAGCGACGTGAACGGAAAGCCGCCCGCCAAGGGACTGCGCACCACGCAGACGTCGCTGCTCGGTACGTGCACGGCCGGCTGCACGCTGCCCGGACCGCAGGCGCCGCCCGGCTACGATCGCTTCACGGTCGCGGTCAACGATGCCAAAGCGCACGTGCTCGCCTATGGGAAGGTCGCCGGACGCGTGCGCGTCGCGCAGCCGCTGAACCTCACGCCGCGCACCGTGAAGTACATCGCCAGCGTCGCGATCGCGAGCTTTCCGCCGGCGGCGGCGGGAACGCCGTTTGCGTCGCCGCAGCCGCTCGCGCTGGCGATCGACGACATCGACGGTAACCCGATCGTCGGCACGTATGCCTCGCCGGTCTTGGTCTCGGATTCCGATACGACGCACTCGACTAGCCTCTCGGTCGGCACGGCGAAGGCGAGCGATTCGGTGGCGATCGCCAACTCGACGCAGGTCGTAAACCTCTCGTACGACGGCTTCGCGATCGCACCGCAGTCGTTCGGCATCAGCGCCGGCGGATACGCCTCCAATACCGCGTCGTTCGCGCCGTCGCTCGGTGCGATCCTTACCGACGCGGCGCAAAGCACCGGCGCCGACGGGCAGGGCCCCAGCGGCGCGTACGAACTCGACTTTCCTACCGCCGGCGGTGCCTACAGCGCCACCGTACACGTGACGCAGCCCGGTTGGAGCGAGGCGCCGTTCTCGAAAACGTTCACTTACACGCAGGGCGACGCCGGGATCCTCGGCGACGCCGACAACTGCGCGCTGTTTTCGATCTCTCCCGCGTCGGGAACAGCGACCACCTACGTGGTTTCGATTCCGGCCAACGACCAAGTGAACGCCAGCGGTGCGTGTCTGATGACGATCGGCGGCGGGGCCGGCCAGCAGACCAAGGTGTACCTGACGCTCGGCTATACCAACTTCAGCATCCACGCAATTCCGCGCCCGTAACCGCGGTTTTCGCCGCCACGATGGACGCGAGAGGGAGCCGTGCGCCCTCTCGCGCACACTCCGGCTATGGATGTGATGCTGACGATCCACTTCGCGCTGGCCTGGCTGGTGGCGATCTGCGCGGTGTTCTTTAGCTGGAACGCCCTCGGGCGGCGCGTGATGAACGCCGTACTCGGTCTGCAGGTGCTGGCCGGGCTGATCGTGGCCGGCCTCTTGGGCGCCAGCCACGCGCCGATGCCGCCGCTGCTGATCGGCCACGTGCTGCTCGGCTTCGCCGCGCTGATCGCCTACGCGGTGGCTCGGCGGCTGGGCGACCGGCCGGGTGGCGCGGGCCGCGCGCTGATCGCTTCGATCGTCGGGCTGCTCTGCATCGCGAGCGCGATCTACCTGGGACTGCACATGACGGGGCAAGTCTAGTGCGTCGCCGAATCTACGGCTAACGTGAAGGCATCGCGCGCGGTTGCCCTGCTGGTCGTGCTGGTCGTGGTGGCGATCGGCACCTGGTTCGTCATCGGACACCGACGAGCGCAGACCGGTGCATCGGCCGGAAGACTGGCGGTCTATTACACCACGATGGACGGCAGGACGCTCGGTCACCTGAGCGTCTCTTTGCGTCCGCAGCAGGCGGGCGAGAGCAGCGCCGCGCACCGGCGCAACCTGGCGCTCTACGCTGCGGTCGAGGCCGTGGCCGGGCCGCCGAGCGACGTCCAGGCGATCCGCTTTCCACCCGGAACGCGCGTTCGATCGGTGAGGTTGGACGGCACCACCGCAATCGTCGATCTTTCGCGCGAGGTGGCCAACGGCGGCGGCGGATCGTTCGGTGAGAACGGCGAGTTCAAGGCGCTGGTCTACACCATGACTGGGTTGCCGTTCGTTCACGCGGTCGCGATCACCGTCGACGGCCAACGCTTGCAGACCCTCCCCGGAGGACACCTTGAGCTGGATCAGCCGCTGCATCGTCGCGATTGGTAGCGCCTTCGCGCTGGCGATCGCACTCGCGTCACCCGTACCGGCGATCGCCGGCGCGTCGCTGACCGCAACGCTCGGCAGCCGCAC
>DAIDGS010000115.1 GCA_027459845.1 Vulcanimicrobiota bacterium
AGTTCGATCTTGGCTTTTTCCGCGGCTTCGGTGAGGCGCTGCATCGCCTGCTTGTCTTTGCCGAGGTCGACGCCCTGATCGCGACGGAACTGATCGACCAGCCACTCGACGACGCGCCGGTCGTAGTCGTCGCCGCCGAGATGCGTGTCGCCGTTGGTGGACTTCACTTCGAAGACGCCGTCGCCGACCTCGAGGATCGAGACGTCGAACGTGCCGCCGCCCAGGTCCCAAACCAGGATCGTTTCGTTGCCCTTCTTTTCGATGCCGTAGGCGAGCGCCGCCGCCGTCGGCTCGTTGATGATGCGCAGCACGTCGAGTCCGGCGATCTTGCCGGCATCCTTGGTCGCTTGGCGCTGGGCGTCGTTGAAGTAGGCGGGCACGGTGATGACCGCTTTGGTGACGCGCTCGCCGAGATAGTTGCTGGCATCGTTGACGAGCTTTTGCAGGATCATCGCCGAGATCTCTTGCGGCGTGTAGTCCTTGCCGTCGATCTTGACGTGATAGTCGCTCTCACCCATGTGCCGCTTGATCGAACTGATCGTGCGGTCGGGATTGGTGATCGCCTGGCGCTTCGCCAGCTGACCGACGAGGCGTTCGCCGGTCTTGGTAAAGGCGACCACGGACGGAGTCGTCCGCGACCCCTCCGCGTTCGGGATGACGACGGCTTGCGCGCCCTCCATCACCGCGACGACCGAGTTGGTCGTCCCGAGGTCGATTCCGACCACTTTTGCCATGTAAATACTGTTCCTCGCTCGGTGTATCCGGATGCGCTGGACCAGCTGGCCGTGGCTCCCGCGTCGAGCGTTGATCGGCGGGGCCGCCGGCGGCGCCTTGCCGCTTACGCGCATAACCGGATTGAAGTTACCGCACCATCATACACGACGGGCGGATGGATTGTTCCAAAGAAGAACAACCCGCCCGGAAGCGGGCGGGTTGCAGGAGTTTCCTGGTGATCGCGCGGGTTATGGTCCTTGGCCCGGCTGAATCTGCGAGATCGGCTGGGCGGCAGGCTTCTCTTCGAGGGTGACGGTCACGAGTTTGTCGGTGCCCTGCGACCAGACGTCGAGGTGGATCTTGTCGCCCGGCTTCTTGCTGCGGATGTAGCTCTGAAAAGCCTTCACGTCGGCGTAGGGCTTGCCGTCGGCGCGCAGGATCACGTCGCCCGGAAGCAGCCCGGCCTTGTCGGCCGGCGAACCCGAGATGACTTCGCCGACGCCGATCCCGCCGTTCCCGGTGTACCCGGATTGGTTGCGGAAGCCGGCCGTAATCGGTGCCAGACCGACGCCCATGAAGCCCATGTCGGTGCCTTGATGGATGCCGGGGTCCTTGAGGAGTTCGGCGACCACCTTACGGACGGTATTTGAGGGGATCGCAAAGCCGATGCCCTGAGCGTAGGCCGACTTGACGGTCGACTGATTGACGCCGATCACCTGGCCGTCCATGTCGATCAGCGGTCCGCCCGAGTTTCCCGGGTTGATCGGCGCCGAGGTCTGCAGCAACCCCTTGAAGTCGATGGCATTGCCGTTGTCGGTGGGGATCGGCTCGGAGCGATTGAAGGCCGAGACGACGCCCAGGGTTACGGTCTGCTGAAGCGTCAGCGGCTCGCCGATGGCGATCGCCCACTGTCCTTGCTCGAGCTTCGAGGAGTCGGCCAGATGGAGCGGCGGCGGGAGCTTGGCATAGTTGTCGACCCGGATGACGGCGATGTCGGCGCCGATGTTGGCGGCGATGACGTGCGCCGGCACCTTGTCGCCGTTGGCGAAGACGGCCGTGAGCTTGGTGATCTGGCCGCCGGTCGGCGGATGGATGACATGGGCGTTGGTGACGATGTCGCCCTTGGTGTCGATCACGAAGCCGGACCCCGATGCCTCACCCTTGTAGCGCTGGATGACGCCCGGCCCTTGCTGGCCGAAGAACTGCCCGAAGAACGGATCGACCGGGACGACCTCCTGGCCGTTGATTTGCTCGGTGATTGCGACCACCGACGACTTGGTTCGTTTGACCGCGCTGACGATACGGTCCTGATCGCTCACGCCGGTGAGCGGGACGGCCGCGATCGCAGGCGGGGTACCGGCCGGACCCGCAGCGCCGCCGATGTGGCTGCTCGCGTAGAGCAACATCACGAAGCTGCCGATGACAGCTCCCACGAGTCCGACGATGAGGGTGGGCAGAACGCGATTCTTCACGACTCTCCAGTAAATAAGCTCGATTGCGGTATGCCGCTACCTACCCGCGAACGGCCAAAAAGTGACGCCTCGGTGGCGATCCGGGATTAAGCCGCGGTGAGAGCGTCGTCGACGACCAGGCCGTCGCGCAAGCGGATGATGCGGCGCGCGTGGGCCGCGACGTGCTCGTCGTGCGTGACCATGATGATGGTGCGGCCGCTGGCGTGCAGCCGGCCGAAGAGCTCCAAGATATCGGCACTGGTCTTGGAATCCAAGTTGCCGGTCGGTTCGTCGGCCAGCAGAACCGCAGGGTCGTTGATCAAGGCGCGTGCGATCGCGACGCGTTGCTGCTGGCCCCCCGAGAGCTGGCTTGGCTGGTGGTGTCCGCGATCGGCGAGACCGACCTCGGCCAGGGCCGCACGTGCGCGCTCGTTGCGCACGCGGGTCGGCACGCCCGCGTAGAACAGGGGTAGCGCGACGTTCTTGAGCGCGTCGGTGCGCGCCAGCAGATTGAAGCCCTGAAAGACGAAGCCCAACTTGCGCAGGCGAATGTCCGCCAAGGCGTTGTCGTCGAGCTGCGAGACGTCGGTCCCGTCGAGGATGTAGGTTCCCGAGGTCGCACGGTCGAGGCAGCCGATCAGGTTCATCAGCGTCGATTTGCCCGACCCGGAGGGACCCATGATCGCGACGTATTCGCCGCGCCCAACCACGAAGCTGATGCCGTGGAGCACCGGCACCTTGAGGCCGCTGTTTTCGTAGGTTTTGGTGATATCGCGCAGGTCGATGGCGCGTCGAACGTGGGTGTCATTCATAGCGAAGTGCCTCGATGGGGTCGAGCTTGGCGGCGCGATAGGCGGGATAGGTCCCGAAAGCGAGCGTGACGACGACCGCAAAGCCGGCCGCGATCGCGACGGTGGTGAGCCAGGGAAGCGGCGCCACCGTTCCGGTGACCTTTACGATGGCGAAGGCGTTGACCAGCCAGCCGAGCCCCATTCCGATCGCCCACCCGATCGCGCAGCCCGCACCGCAGAGCAGGAGCGCCTCGATGAAGAACTGCGCCAGGACTTGCGATCGGCGCGCGCCGATTGCCTTACGCACGCCGATCTCGCGCGTTCGCTCGGCGACCGAGACCAGCATGATATTCATGATCCCGATGCCGGCGACGAGCAGCGATACGGCGCCGATGAAAGCGACGACCAGCGTCATCGCGCCGAAGATGCCGTCCACGCCCTTGGAAAACTGCGATTTATCGAACGTCCGATACTGAAGGTCGGGTCGGCCGCGCATCGCGCGCAGGGCTTGAATGACGGCGGTCTCCGCCGTCGCGACATCGGTGCCCGGCGCGGCGTCGAAGCGGGCGCCGAAGATGGTATTTCCCTGCACGTAGCGATCGACGTAGGTCGTCCACGGGATGCTGATGCCGCCCCCGAAGCTGGCATTGAGAAAGCCGCGTTTGGGTGGCTGCAACACCCCGACGATGACGAAGCGGTTGGGGCCGGCATAGATGCTTTGGCCGGTCGGATCGCCGCCCTTGGGATAGAGACGCTTGTAGACGTCGTTCGAGATGACGCAGACGTGCGTGTGGCCGGCGATGTCGTCGGCGTCGAGATGCCGTCCGTAGAGCACCGGAAGGTTGTTGAACGGCGGCGCGCCCTCGGGGGAGATGGTAAAGCGTGCGCTCTGATGGCCGCGCTGGATCAGTTCGCTGCGTCCGCCGATGGGCAGCGCCTGGGTGATTCCCGGCACGCGCGCCACGAGGATCGGCAGGTCGGTCAGCTTCAGCGCGGCCTGCATCGCGTCGCGCTGCTGGCCGCTCGGGAAGACGATAAAGGAGTTGCTGGCCAATCCACCCAGGAGGCCGTTCACGGCACCCGCCATGCTGCTGCCCAAGACCTGAATCGCGATCACGGCGCCGACGCCGATGATCAGCCCCAGGATGGTGAGCAGCGAGCGAATTTTGTTGGCGAGCAAGACGCTCGCCGCTTCCTGCAGGTAGATCACGAGCGCAGCGCCTCGATCGGGTCGAGCGCGGCGGCGCGCAGCGCCGGATAAGTGCCGAAGACCATGCCGACCGCGATCGAGAACCCGAGCGCGACGCTCACGATCAAGAGATAGGGGATCAGGAGCACGCCGAGTTGCTTGCTCAACAGCGAGGCCGCGCCGACGGTGATGGCGACACCGATGCCCATGCCGATGCCCCCGCCGATCAGCGAGAGCACGATCGCTTCCATCAAGAACTGAAGCGTGATGTTGGCGCGGCTTGCCCCGATCGCTTTGCGGATGCCGATCTCACGCGTCCGTTCGGTCACCGAGACCAGCATGATGTTCATGATACCGATTCCGGCGACGACCAGCGCCACGCCGCCGATCGCGGAGAGACCGACGGCGATGATGTTGAGCACGTTGTCGAACGACGTCACGAATGCCGCGCTGTTCTCCACGCGATACTTGGCGCGGCGCCCGTGGATGTGCTGGAGCGCCGCAATCGCCGCTCGTCCGACCGCGTCGGCGTTGCCGTTCTGGGCCGGGTAGATCGTCAGGCTGTCGACCGGTCCGGGCGTGAAGACGTCGTGGAAGGTGGTGTATGGGATCAGCACCGCGCCGCTGGTGATCGCCGCAAAGAACGACCCCTGAATCTGCTGCCAGACGCCGATCACCAAAAAACGCTCGCCTTTGATGCGCAGATAGCTGCCGACCGCGTTACCGTGCGGGAAAAACTTGCGTCCCAAGTCGGCAGTCAGCACGCAGACGCGCGCGCCGCTGGTGACGTCGGCGCGATCGATGCGTCGCCCCGAGGCCATGTGGGTCGAATCGTCATGATAGGCGCCGGTCGAAACCACCGACTCATATGCATTGATGCTCCCGGCCGCGATCTTTCCGGTGCGTTGCCAAGTTGGCTGAACGGCGATCGCCAGGGTACCGAGCGCGTTGGCGACGGTGGCGGCGTCGCGATAGGCGATCGCCGCTTGCGCCGGATAGTCCTGCGATTGGTCGACCAGCACCGAAACCGGAAGCGTTCCGAACGAGGCGAAGGTGCCGGTGATGCCGCTGGTCGCCGCACGGCTGATGCCGAATACCGCGATGATCGAGGCGCTCCCGATGATCATCCCGAGCATCGTGAGAATCGAGCGCGCGCGATTTCGCCACAGCGCCGCGATCGCTTCCTCGAGATAGGCGAGGAGCCGAGTCACGTCGCGTTCGGCGACGCCGATGGTGAGGGAGCGGGTTTGACGTGCGCGCCGTCGCTGACGCCCAGCGGGTGCGTGACGATGGTTTCGCCGGCCTTGAGGCCCGCGGTAACCAACGTTTGGGTATCGCCGACCTTACCGGTGACGATCGCGCGCTTGTGCGCGACACCCTTCTCCACCACGTACACGTACGGCTTCGCTTTGATCCGCACGATGGCATCGTTCGGAACGACGATCGCGTGCGGGATCGAGGTGGTCAAGATGTCGACGTCGACGTTCATGCCGTCGCGCAGGTAGCTCGGGGACGATTCGAGCGCGACGGTCGTCAGGACTTGCTTGGCCGTACTGGAGGCGTCGGTCGAGGCGGTCGCGATCGGCGCGATGGCCGCGACGTGTCCTTGGATTGTGCGTCCCGGAAAGTCCTGGCCGGTAACCAGTACGCGCTGTCCCAGAGCAACGTTGATGATGTCCTGTTCGTCGACTTGCGCACGCACGATAAAGCGGTCCCCGCCGGCGATGGTGAAGAGCGGCGTTCCGGCCGCGACCTGGTCGCCCGGTTGTAGCGGTCGTAGCGGGTTCGAGGCTTCGGCGGTGACGCTCTGGATGACGCCGGCGAAGGGAGCGCGCACCTGGGTAAATGCAAGCTGCTGCTGATTCTGCGCGTCGGTAATTCGGGCTTGCTTGGCCGCCGCGATCGCGTACTGAGTGCTGTTTCCGTTGTAGCCCGACACGGCGCCGAGCTTGTACTGTTCCACCGCCTGTTGGTAGCCGACCCGCGCCTGATCGAGCTTGGCGCGGTCGGCATCGAGTTGGTTGCGCGGAATCGCGTGGTTGGCAAACAACTCCACGTCCGCGTTATAAACTCGCTGCGCTTCGTCGAGGTTGGATTTGCTGGTCGCGACCTGCGCCTGATAGCCGACTTTGGCGTTGGTTTCTTGAAGTTTGGACGCGCTGATGTTGGCGAGCGCCTGGGCGTAGGCTGCCTGCGATGCCTGGGCGGTAAAGACGAGCGAGGGCGCGTAGATCGTCGCCAGCAGCTCACCGCGCGCGACCCGGTCGCCGGCGCGCACGTAGATGTGGCGAATGTTCCCGGAGACGAGCGCCGGCACGGTCTGAACCCGTTCGTGCATCACGACGCCGTTCTCCGGCAGCTTCACGGTGAAGGTCGTCAGCGCGAGTTTCTGCACGGGCACCGCGAGCGCGGGACCGCTGCCGCGACGGCCCAGTGCGGCGGCGCCGACGATGACGATCGCCAAGACGGCTACGACGATTAGGGCGTTACGAGTACGCTTGTTCACGGTTGCTGTGCCTCAGTTCAAGTCGGCGACCGCCGAGGCGGCCGTATAGGTACCAAGGGCGACGCGGAGTTTGACGATCGCTTCGACGTAGTTTACCCGCGCGTTGACCAGATCGTTCTGCGCGCTGACGGCGTTTTGTTGGGCCTGCAGGACGTCGTAGATCGTCTTGACGCCGGCCTTGTACTGCAGCTGTGCGATCCGCGCCGACTCGGTTCCGTAGCCGGCCTCGTCGCGTGCGAATCCGAGTTGCGCGAGCGCGGTTTGCGCGGCGCGGTAGCTCTGGCGAACGTCGAGTTCGGCCTGCAGGCGGGTTTGCGCGTACGTGGCCGTCGCCGAGGCCAGTTGGGCATCGTCGCTGACGCGTTCGCTGTGCCGGCCGTTGTAATCCAGTAACGGGAGCGAAAACGTGGTGACCGCCTGCAGCGACCAAAACCCGGGGCTGCCGCGTGGAACCGGCGGGCACGGTACGATCGGCGGCTTCTGCTGAGCGCAGTAGGAATCCAACTGCTCCTGAAAGAGCGGTGCGCTGGAGGGCGAGTACTGATTGCCGATATTCGCCGAGAGCGAGAGCGTCGGAGCGAGTTCGACGTTCCAACCACGGCGCGTTGCGGTGGCGGCCAGGATCGCTTCGTGGGCGGCCTGGACGTCGGGGCGGTTGGCTTCGGCGATCGCGATCAGCGCGGCGATCGTGCCGTGGGGAATCGGCGGCTGCGGCACGACCACCGGCACCGCGAAGCGCGTCTCCAACGGGGCACCGATCGCTTGCGCGAGGGCTTCGCTGGCGTCCGCGACGGCCGCTCGGTCGGCGACCAGCACCGACTGATTCTTCGACTGTGCGGTCTTGGCTTGCAGCACGTCGACGCCGGCCGCAACGCCGGCGTGCACCTGAGCTTTGGCGACCTCCACCAGCGCGTCTTGGTACTTCTGGTTGGCCAGGTCGACCAGCACGAGCGCCTGCTTCTGCGCGATGGCATAGAAGCCGTCGGTAACGCTGGTGGCGATTCCGTCCTCGACGTTGGCCAGTGTCCTTTCGGCTTGCCGTTCCTGCGCCC
>DAIDGS010000116.1 GCA_027459845.1 Vulcanimicrobiota bacterium
GCCTGCAGGCCGACGTGCGCATCGCCCATGTCGCCTTCGAGTTCGGCCTTGGTGACCAGCGCGGCGACCGAGTCGATCACGACCACGTCGACCGCGTTGCTGCGGGTGAGCATCTCGGCGATTTCGAGCGCCTGTTCGCCGGTATCGGGCTGCGAGACGAGCAGGTTATCGAGATCGATGCCGAGGGCCGCGGCGTAGTTGGGATCGAGCGCGTGCTCGACGTCGACGAAGGCGGCGGTGCCGCCGTTGCGCTGCGCTTCGGCGATGGCGTGCAGGGCCAGGGTCGTCTTACCGCTCGATTCGGGACCGTAGATCTCGACGATGCGGCCGCGCGGCAATCCGCCGACGCCGAGCGCGAGGTCGAGCGCGATCGAGCCGGTCGAGATGACCTCGAACGACATGCGCTCCTGAATCTCGCCCATTCGCATGATCGAGCCCTTGCCGAACTGCCGCTCGATCTGCGCGAGCGCGTTGTTGAGAGCTACCTGTCGTTCGTCGTGCGCGGCCATTGGAGTCCTTTCTGGCGGAGGAGTGGCGGGATGTCGATACCTTCACGCTCGCACGGGCGAGTGCCAAGGGGGTGACATTGTAGTGGCGCTCACGCGACCGGCGCGGCGGCATCGTCGAAGAGCGCAGCGACGAAGTCGGCCGGAACGAAGGGGCGCAGGTCGTCGGGCGCCTCGCCGAGGCCGACGTACTTGATCGGCACTTCGAGCAGATCGACGACCGCGACCAGCGCACCGCCCTTGGCGGTGGAATCGAGCTTGGTGACGATCGCGCCGGTGAGCTGGGTGGCTTCATTAAAGAGCCGCGCCTGCGAGAGCGCGTTTTGGCCGGTGGTGCCGTCGAGCACGAGCAGCGTTTCGGCCGGCGGCGCGCCCAGCTCGCGCTCGATCACGCGGCGCATCTTCTTCAGCTCTTCCATCAGGTTGGTTTTGGTCTGCAGGCGGCCGGCGGTATCGATCAGGATGACGTCGGCGCCGCGGGTTTTGCCGGCGCGCACGCCGTCGAAGACGACCGAGGCCGGATCGGCGCCTTCGGCGCCGCGCACGACGTCGCAGCCGCTGCGTTCGGCCCAGATCGTCAACTGCTCGGCGGCGGCCGCGCGGAAGGTATCGGCGGCGACGAGCAGCACGCGCTTGCCCTGGCCGCGCAGTTGCTTGGCGAGCTTGCCGATGGTGGTGGTCTTGCCGCTGCCGTTGACGCCGACGATCAGCACCACTGCGGGTGCGGCCGCCAGGTCGAGCGCGGCACCGGGCAGCGTGAGAAAACGCTCGACGTCGCGGCGGAAGCGCGCGACCACCTGATCGGTGGTCTTCCAGGCCTCCTGTTTGGCGACGGTGCGCAGGCCGCCGACGATTTTCTCGGTGGTCGGCACCCCGACGTCGGCCGCGATCAGCGCCTCCTCGAACGTCTCCCAGAACTCAGGGGTGAGCGGTGCGCCGGTGCGACCGAGCCGGACGATCGTGCCGAACGTCGCGCGCGCCTTTCCGAGTGAAGCCCTCAGCCGTTCGAACACGTCTGCTCGCCTTGCGTCATCACGCCGACTCTACCATCCGAACGTATGTTCGTCAACCGTTCCGGGCGCGGCGGTAGGAGCAATGCGCGCGGCGCGACCGACCCTGCCGCGCGCCGGCGAAACGGCGGCTCGTTCTCGCCAGCACTCGAAAAAGGGGCTGGAATCGTCCCGGCGGCGGCGGCGAAATGGCAGTACACGCCTCGCCCGGTCATCATCGACGAATTTGCCCCGTTCAGATGGTCGGGCACGGCGGCCTTAACGGAGTACTTCGCAGCTACGCCCGCATGGTCGAAGCGACGAAAATGACCGGTTCGCATGTGACCGTTGGGGCGCCGCGCTACGCGTACGTTGCTTCCACGAGCGCCTACGTTCTCGTGCCGCTCACAACGACGGCCAGAGTTCGCGGGAAGCCGTATATAGAAAACCGGACGCTTGCCTTCACCTTGCAGCGAACGCCGTCGGGCTGGAGGATCGGAACGCAGACCTGGGTTAAGTCGACGGAAAACTTCAACCCGTACGGGCAATCGGCAAGCCGCGCACGTTAGCGCCTGTCCCTTTTTGCCGAAGGGCGGCGCACGCGACGGAGTTGCTTGCCGCGTTACTTCGGTAGCGCGATGCGCCGATAGGTGCGATCGCGGTTGTAGTACACGCGATCGACGAGCGTGGCGGCGACGCCGGAGGTTCCGGGGACGAAGATCAGCACGCCCGGCACGTGCTCGCGAAAGAACGTATTCGGCTGATCGGCGATCGCGCGCAGCGGACGCAGCGCCGTGCCCACGCCGCCGACCAGCACGCCGCGCACGATCCGCACCACGAAGGTCAGCGGGGCGCCGACCATGCGATAGCGGCCGACGTAGCGGCGCATCTGGGCGCGGCCGATCGGCACGGTCGGCGGATCGTGCGGCAAGCGCGTCTGTTGATCGGCGACGAGCAGCCAGCGATGGCCGACCCGGTGGTAGGTATCGACGATCCCAAAGTGAGCGTGAAAGCGCGCCCGATAGATCGTCTCACGTTCGTCGGCGACGTACGCGAGCACGGCCACGCCGCCGTCGCGGCGAAAGCGCGGATGCGTGACCCGCAGCGACCCCGTGCTGCCCTTGGGCAGCGGTTTGAGCGCGGCGAGAAAGCCCGCCGTGGTAGAGACGTGCCCTTCTTCGTCCATGAGCAGCGCGTGCGGGTCGAGATCGCGCGCCCACGGCCTCCGGTTTCCGACCGCGAGCGCGTCGAGGCGCGCCTGCACCTGCGCGATCAGCCGCGTCTCGAGCGGGGCGCGGGATGCGGCGGCAGCGATGCGGCCGGACGCCGCATGCGTGCATCCGGCGAGGGCGATCGCGCTGCAGAGCAGCGCGAGGGCAGGCGCGATCCGTTCCACTCCAGCGGTAACGCCCATCCGGGCTCCGCCGTGACCCGCCCGGCGCGACGGCGATCCGGCGGACGATGCGGTGCGCGCAGCGCGCCCGGTCGACTCCGGCGGCGGAAGGCAACCGAGCGCCCGCAGCGTACCTTTCGGCATGACGAAACGTGCGAGTTCCCTGACCCTTGCCGTGATCGTTGCGCTCGGCGGCTGCGCCGGCGCCAGCGGCGGGAACGGCCTGATGACGCGTGCGCTGCAGCAGGCGGCGCGCAACGCGCGCATCGCGGGGATCGTGCCGTGCAGTGCGATTACGAGCATCCGCGACCTGCACGAGGACGTGCACCTGGTGAAAAATCCGCGCACCGGCGACACGCTCGAGTACTTCGTGCTGGGCGATGGGGCGCGCAGCAAGGACGTGTTGGTGTTCTTCCCCGGCACGGGGCAGATCGTCCCCGACTGGCCGACGCAGATGCTCACCGACAGCACGTACAGTCCCAAGATCGTCCACGCGTTGGGCTACCGCAAAGATCAGGACGGCCCGGTCTCGCTGTGCCACGACTACCATCTCGTGCTCTTCGACTATCCGGGCGTGGGGCGCAGCCCGAGCCGCACCTACACGCGCGACGACGTCGCCAGCGACGTCGACGCGATGCTGCAGACCGTTTCGCGCACGTTCGGCCTCGACACCGCGACGGTCGACCCGATCGGATGGTCGCTGGGGACCACGTTTGCAACCAAGTACGCGTTTCTCTCACCGGCGTCGCGACCCACGCGCATCATCCACGACGTGGTGCTGATCGCGGGCAGCCCGGGTGGCAATCTCAACGGCGTCGCCGGCGAGAACTCGGGCGCCTGCGTGACCACCCTGTTCGGGGCATCGCTCACGGCCACGGGGAGCCTGGCGACCACCATCAAGGGCGATCTGAGCAAACTGATCTTTCCGTACAAAGGCCAAGGGCCTAAGCAGAGCGGCACCAACAGCGGCTGCACGGCGACGGTCACGAGTTCGGCGGTGACGCTGAGCGTGAGCCTGCAGTGCACCGCGCTCAACAACTGCATCCCCTATTTGCTCAACGCGGTGGCAAGCCTGAAAACGCCGCCGTGGCGCGCGACCGGCGGCATCGACAACGGCGTCTACGCGCAGCAGCGCCAGCAGTCGAACGACTGGGATGTGGCGACCTGCACCACCGCGCTACCGGGCTTTCGATCGAGCGGTTGCACCGCGTTCGGGGCGACGCAGCAGAGCATCACCAACGGCGGCATCTGCCAGACCGATACGAGCAACCCGAGCCGGCCGCGATCCACGCACTGCGCGCGGCTCGCGATGAGCGGCAAACTGACGCTGCTCAACGGCTTCGAAGATCTGCTGATCCAGTGGACCTACGGCGCCGCGATGGTCGCCGGACTCAACGCCGCGCATCCCGGTAGCGCGACGCTGCACACCTACCCCGGCGCGGCCGGCCACGGCCTGCTGATCCAGCATCCCAAGTGGACGCAGGATCACATCGCCGCCGCGATCGGCTCGTAAGCGCGGCGGCTGCGCGCGCCGCATTCGTATCGATCTACGGATCGAAGGTACAGCTCTGGCGACTGTTCGACCAGATCTTCTGGAGCCGTTCGACGACGCCGCCGAGATCGATATCGTACACCCCATCGCAGTAGTCGGCGATCTCGCCGTAATCGGCGTTGGTGCCGGGCTTCTTGTTTTCGTTATACCAGCCTAAGCCGATGGTGTTCACGAAGGGGTCGGTGATCGTTTCGAAGATCTCGTGCAGGAGGGTCGTATCGACCGAGTCGCGGAGGTTTTGATCGAAGCAGCCCGGGCCAGGGAAAGGTTCGACCGAGTACACGACCCATCCGATGTCGTTAAACTTCATCGAGTTATGAAAACCGCAGAAGTCGACCGCGCAGGTGGGGTTGACGTGCGTGCAGAGCCCGACGTCTTTCGGCACGAAAACGTGGTACATGCGCTCGAGGCCGGAGCCCTTATGCTTGGCAACCTCATAAATGATGGCGCCGATATCTTGCGTCGTCAACGGCTTGCTCACATCGTAGTTGAAGCGATAGCCGCCGCCGAAGGTGTAACGATTGTTGGCGGTATTACCGTTGGGCCGCATGTACTGATCGATGACGTGAATGTAAGCCGAGTCCCCCAACCGGGCGGAAAGGCTGCCGGGCTCGCCCCAGCACGAGGCCGGGCAGTTGATATAGATATCGTACGCGACCGACCGATGCACGACGTAACCGCCGTGGTAGGTGAGATCGAGCGGGTTGCCGGCATTGGGATGGACTGCGGCGCCGCGCACGGGCTGCGGGACGTTGTTACGCCAGGGCCCGTAGTAGAAGCGCGGCGTTCCGACGACGGCGATATCCGAACGGATTGCGG
>DAIDGS010000117.1 GCA_027459845.1 Vulcanimicrobiota bacterium
CCGACGCGCTCGCTATCGATCACCAGGTCGTAGTTGTGGGCGTCGTAGAGGTCGCTCTCGAAGAAGTGTGCGACGTAGCGACGGCGCAAGTCGTCGGTGCGACGAACGCGTAGCTCGGCTTCCTCGCGATCGATGGCAAAGCGCTGCATGACCTGCTGCACGCGCCAGGCACGGCGTGCGTGGAGCAGTAAGGCAAAGATCTGCGACCGGGGGATCGCGTTGGTCAGCAACTTGGCGCCGCCGTGCCCGATCAAGACCACGTCGCCGCGCGCCGCCCGCTCCAGCACGATGGCCCGGATTTCGTTGTGGACCGCCTCTTCCGTGGTGCGGACGTCCATCGCCTGAATCAGCGCCGCCGCGCGTGCAATATCCTGAACGAAGGTGCTCGAGAGCGAGGGCGGACGCTCGTCGATACGCGCCAGATACTCGGCGCTGAAGCCGCCGCGCGCGGCCAGCTCCGCGATCAAGGTACGTTCGTCCAGCAAGGCTGCGCCGAGATCCTCGGCGAGCGCCTCGCCGACCGAGAGGCCACCGGCTCCGAGCTCGCGGCTGATCGTGACGATCATGCGCTCAGTATAGCCGCTTTGGTGCGTTCAGCGAAACTCGACCGGCGGGCCGCCCTCGAAGGCCGCAATCGCGGCGCGCCACGCGGGTGGAATCGCGATGCTCAACTGTCGGGCGAAGTCAAACGCGACCACCGTCGTGACCCCGTGAGCGGCGCGTTGCGCCGCATCCTCGCTCGCGATCGCATAGTCGAAATCGAACGACTTGCCGCCGAGTCGCGCGACGCGAACGCCGATGGCGATCCGTTCGCGGTAGTGCAACTGGCGCTCGTAGGTGAAGTTGCTGGTCACTTGGATCATGCCGTGCGCGCCGTCGATCGATTCGGCCATCACGCGCGCAAAGTACTCGGCGCGCATCATCTCGGCCCAGCGGATGTAGGCCACGTTGTTGACGTGGCGCAACATATCGATGTCGGCGAACGGAACGGTGAAGCGCGAGATCAGCGGGTAGCCTTCGAGCATGGGGCGACCGGTTCGCCCCGGGGCGCTGCGAGTCCGGTGGCTGGACAGCAACGGCGGGGTACGCTACCATAGCCCCTTGTCCGCCGATGCGATGGGCGCGTAGCTCAGTGGGAGAGCATCCGCTTCACACGCGGGGGGTCGTTGGTTCAATCCCAACCGTGCCCACCATCGCGTCGGCCGCCGGCTCGTCCCTAGCGCAGGGGAGTCATCGGGGGACTGCCAATAAGCGGTCCCGGCGCATGGCGCTGTAGCTCAGTTGGTTAGAGCGCCGCCCTGTCACGGCGGAGGTCGTGGGTTCGAGCCCCATCAGCGTCGCCATCGTTCGCCGAACGCATCGCCCCGGCCGCGGTGCGTTCGTCCGTGCCAAGGTAGCTCAGTCGGTAGAGCACGCGCCTGAAAAGTGCGGTGTCGCCGGTTCGATTCCGGCCCTTGGCACCACTCCATCTCGGTCGGGCAGGCCGCTACAGGTCGTCCGGCAGCGGGCCGATAAGTCGTAGGTATGAGCGATCGTTTCTTGCGCTTCGCGCTGGTGCTCGCGTTCCTGATGGCCGGTACGGCCGCGCTGCGCCCGACTCAGGCATTGGGAACGACCCTGCGAGTCGGGTCGGACGTCTCCGGTGCTCCCTTCGAGTTTTACGATGCCTTGCACCGCATGCGCGGTTTCGATCTCGATCTCTTGGCGGCGATGCAGCCCAAGCTCGGCCGGCCGGTCCGCGTGATCAACCATCGCTTCGAGGACCTGATCCCGGCCGTGCGGCGCGGCCAGTTCGACGCCGCGATGTCGGCGATGTCGGATACCCGGGCCCGCGAGAAGCTGGTCGACTTCGTCGATTACTTCCTGGCCGGTGGCGGCATCATGGTTCCGGCCGCAAACCCGCATCGGATCTTCGCCCTCGACGCGCTGTGCGGATACAGCGTCTCGGTCGAGAGCGGTACGGCATATCAAGGCGCCATCCAGGCGCAGTCGAAGGCGTGCCGAGCGGTCGGCTTGGGCCGGATTCGCGTGGTGAGCGCCGGAACCGACGACGAAGCCTATGCCGCGCTGCTCGCCGGTCGGGTCGACGCCTACGTCACCGACTATCCGGTCGGGGCGTATCGCGTGCGAACCCATCGCGACGACACGCGCTACGTGATGGCCGGCCGGCAGTTCAGCGTGGTCCCCTACGGGATCGCGGTTGCCAAGTCCAACCCGACGCTGCGCGCGCAACTTGCGGCGGCGCTGGTCGCGGTGATCGCCGACGGCACGTACGACCGCTTGCTGAAGAAGTGGAACCTGACGCAGGGAGCGTTACGCTCGGTTCCGATCAACGCCGGTACGCTGTTCGAACGGTAATCGGGGCTCGGTGCTAGCCGAGCGTTTTGTGAAAGAACGCCTGCGCGCGCGTGAAGGCGGTTTCGGCGTGTTCGTGGACGTAGTTCCCGAGACCGCGCGGATTGTAGAATGCGTGCTTGGCGTCGTAGCGGTGAAACTCGTGCGGCACGCCGGCCTCGCGCAGCCGGGCTTCGATCGCGTCCACGCGCGCGATCGGGAAGAACGCATCCTGCAGCGACCAGTGGCCCTGCACCGGAATCCGCATTTCGGCCGGATCGCCGGCTTCGGCCGGGGGAAACCCGCTAAAGATGACGGCTGCGTCGAAGGCGTCGGTCTTCATCGCGGCCAGCATCGCGAGCGCGCCACCCGCGCAGAAGCCGCTGACGCCGACTTTGGCCGCACCGTGCGCCCGCAGGTACGCTGCGGCTCCGGGTGCGTCCTGTGTGGCGGCATCGGCGAAGTCCAGGCCCTCCATCATGTGCCCCGCGACTTCGGGGTCGTCGGTCACGCTGCCCCGGAAGATGTCGGGGACGAGCACTGCGAAGCCAGCCCGTGCAAAGCGATCGGCGACGGCCTTGATCTGCGCGTCGACGCCCCACCATTCTTCGAAGAGCACGATGCCGGGTGCCCCGGCGCGCGGCGCGGGAGCGAGGTACCCGGGCGCCGTCGCGCCGTCGGGTCGCGTAAACTCGATCGATGTGCCCATAGCGCTCTCTACGCCACGCGCTCTTCGCGATCCTGACGATCCAGGTTCTCGCCTTTGGTCTCCAGCAGCCAGCGGTTGGCCGCCTCGATCTGCGCGCCGTCGACGCGCCCGCGCAGCCACGCCAGCATTCCGGCGTCGTCGGCATTGGCCGCCAGCGCCGCGTCGAACTCGGCCGGGCTCACGCCCCAGCGCTCCATCACGCCCCGATCCATCGGACATGGGTAGACGTAGTCGTGGATGGTACCGGCCGCTGCGGCGCGTCCCTTATCGGTCATGCGCAGCAGCCAGAGCACCCCGTCGAGCGGCTCGCGCCCGCGGCGCGGAAAGGTTCTTCCATCGCGAAAGTCGATCGGCATACGCCCTATAAGGCCGCCGGTTGAAGGCGGGTTGCGCGCGCGCGCGAACGCAAGGCGCGATGCAGACCGGCGATTCGAAAAACGCCCAGCTCGAACCACGTTGGCACGCGTCGCTGGCCGTCGTGGCGGCGCTCGGCCTCTACGTCACGCTTCCGCCCAAGTTGACGCTCGGTCCCGGCTGGGTTGAGCCGCTGCTCGTGCTGCTGCTCCTCGTTCCGCTCTCGATCTTGGTCCCGCGACGCAACGTCGAGGACCGTCGCGCCCGGGTCGCCTCGATCGCCTTGATCGCACTCGTCAACTTCTTCAACGTCGTCTCGGTCGCGCTGCTGATCGCGAGCTTCTTTCACCCGCACAAACGCGAACTGATCGACGCTGGCAAAATGATGCGAATCGGCTTTCAGATCTGGGCCACCAACGTGTTGGTCTTTGGCTTGTGGTTCTGGGAACTGGACGGTGGTGGGCCACGCGCACGCGCACGGCTTCCGAGCGCGGAATTGTTGCGCAACGCCGACTTTCTCTTCCCACAGCTCGGGATGCTGGTCGCACCGGGCGGCAGCGCCCACGTCGAGCGCGACTGGAAGCCGCAGTTTTTGGACTATCTCTACCTGGCGTTCACGAACTCGACGGCCTTTAGCCCAACCGATACGATGCCGCTCAGCCGGCTGGCGAAGATCCTGATGACGGTCGAAGCGATGATTGCGCTGGTGACCATCGCGATCGTGCTCTCGCGCGCGATCAGTTTGATTTAGGGCGCTGCGGCGGCGCGCTCGGCGCAACCGGAACCGTCGGCATCGGCGAGGCCGTGCCTTGGATCGCAGACTGCAGCGCCAGCCACGGCGTCGGCGCGATCTGCTCCGCGCCGCGAAACGGGTAGTCAAAGATTGCGATCAACGCCCAGGTGACGGCGATGACGGCTGCCAGCGCGACGCTCATGAAGGCATGCATGGCCTGATTGCGGATGCGGAAGATGAACGAGCAGCCAATCGTCACGAGGCTCAGCATCAGGATGCCGAACCAAAAGATCAGCGGAATGCCTTCGGCATTATCGAAAATGCGGTCGCGTCGCGCGTCGAGCGCGGTATCGATGAAGCCGACCGCGTTCTGCTGCATGGCTTCCTGAGCGGCGGTGCGGGGCTGATAGCGCGTCACCGTTCCCAGGATGTGCAGGGATTGATTGGTGGCCGCGGCGCTGACGTAGCCGGATCGCATCGCCGGCCACTCGGAGTCGATGATCGTGTTGACGTAGCTGCGGACTTCGCTGCGGAGCTGGCTGCGCGTCGGCTCCGGAAAACTGAGCGCGGCGTGATAGAGGTTGGCCATCGCGCTCGATTCCTGCACGACGGTCGCCGCCGCCTGATCGTACTCTTGCCAGACGCTGACCAGCACGAAGGAGAGAATCACCGCTAATAGCGTACCGACCGTCGAGATGATCGGCCCGGCGACATCGTTGTGCGCGACGTCCTCGCTCTGCGGGACGATTCGCCGGTAGAGCGCGAGTCCGGCGGCGGTCAACGCGCTCATGGCTACGACCAGCGCGCCGACGAAAAGCCACTCGGGAAAGCGGTAGACCCAGGTCACCGCAGCGGGCTTCGCGCGGCAGGGGTTGCCTCCTCGTGCGTGCGCCGCAACGCTCCGGCGGGGCCGGCGGTTGTAGGACGCGATGCGTGGCCTACCGAACCGAGCCACCCGCTGCGTGCGCGGGTATGATGTAATGGTAGCCTGTGACCTTCCCAAGGTCGACGCGTGGGTTCGATTCCCACTACCCGCTCCAGCGATTCGGCGACGTAGCCAAGTGGTAAGGCAGGGCTCTGCAAAAGCCCCATTCGGCAGTTCAAATCTGCCCGTCGCCTCCATTTCCGACCGCTCGTGAGGGTGGCGGTGGTCGGCGCCGGTGCGATCGGCGCCTTCATTGCGGGCGCGCTGGCCCGCGCCGGCGTCGACGTCACCGCGGTGGCGCGCGGCGCCCATCTGGCCGCGATCCGGCGCCACGGCCTGCGCGTCGAGAGCGATCTCGGCCGCTTCGTGGCACGGTTTGCGGTGGTGGAGGATCTGCGCGCCGCGGACGCGCCGTTCGACGCGCTCCTCTTGACGTTCAAGGCCCATCAGTGGCCGGCGTTGCTGGCCCAGGTGGCCGCCGCCACCACGGAGCGGACGACCCTGGTGACCCTGCAGAACGGCGTGCCGTTCTGGTACGTGCGCCAGCCGCCGCTGGCGGCGGTCGATCCGGGTGGCCGCATCGGGGCGCATTTCCCCGACGAACGCATCGTCGGGGCGGTGGTGCACGTTTCGGGCAGCGTGCCCAGCCCCGGCAGCGTGCGCCAGAGCGGCGGCACGCGCTACGTCTTCGGCGCACCCTCCGGCGACGGCACGGCGCGCGACGACGCGGTGGCGGCGCTGTTTCGCTCGGCGGGACTCGACGCCGAGATCGATGCGGCGATTCGCGAAACGCTCTGGCTCAAGGTGGTCAATAACTGCGGCCTCAATCCGATCAGCGCTGCGACCGGTCTGACGATTCGCGCGCTCTTGGCCGATCCGGCCGCGTTCGAGCGGGCGCGCCGCTTGATGGTCGAGGCGCTGCACGTGGGCCGCGCGCTGGGGTTGCGCGCGGACGTCGACGTCGATGCGCGGCTGGCCTACGCCGCACGGCTCGACGACGTGCGGACTTCGATGCTTCAGGATCGCGATCGCGGCCGCGAACTCGAACTCGACCCGATCCTCGGCGCCGTCATCGAACTGGCGGAGCGCCACCACATCGAGGTGCCGGCCTTGCGCGCGACGTACGCCGAGCTGCGATGGCCAGCGAATCCGTCGAGAGCCTAGCCGGCGTCGGACCGAAGAGCGCGCCGCTCTATCGCGAGGTCGGCATCGAGAGCGTCGGCGCGTTGCTCGACTATCTGCCGTATCGCTACGAGGATCTGCGCTTTGCGACGCCGGCCGCACAACTGCTGGCAAGCGACGGTGAGGTCAACGCCGTCGGCGAGATCGTGGCCGTGAAGGAGCGGCGCATTCGCGGCCTCGAGATCGTCGAAGTGCGGCTGCGTGACGATGCCGGCGACGCCTTCGGCGCGAAGTGGATCGGACGCAATCGTTACGTCTACGGGCGCTTCCAGGCCGGGATGCGGCTGTTCGTGCGCGGGCGCGTCGAGCGGACGCTGGCCGGCCCGGTCGTCGCCGTGACGCAGTACGCCCAACTGGCACCCGGCCAGAACTACCGCGGAGAGTTGATCCCGGTCTATCGCGCCAGCAAAGCGCTGGCGTCGCGCAAGATCGCCGCGGTGGTGAAGAAGAACATGGCGCGACTGTTGGCAGCCGCCCCACCCGATCCGTTGCCGCCCGCGGTCGTCGCGCGGCGCGGCTTTGCGAGCATCGACGCCGCATACCGCAGCGTCCACCTGCCGGAGACGCCGGGTGAGGCCGTAGCGGCGCGCGAGCGGCTGATCTTTGGCGAGTTCTTCGGCATGGCGGCGGCAGCGGCGCTGCGCCGCAGCGAGCGGGAGCATGACACCGACGCACCGCGCGTACGGATACCCGAGGGCTATCTGGAGCGCTTTGCGGCGCAGCTGCCGTTTGCGCTCACCGCCGCACAGCGCACGGTCATCGCCGAGATCTGGGAGGACATGACGCGGGCACACCCGATGAACCGTCTGCTGCAAGGCGACGTCGGCAGCGGCAAGACGGTCGTGGCCGCGGCCGCGATTGCGCTGGCCGCGCACAACGGAATCCAGTCGGCGTTGATGGCGCCGACCGAACTGCTGGCCGCGCAGCACGCGGCCAAGCTGGCGCCGCTGCTCCTGCCCTTCGGTATCGCGCTTGAAGCGGTCTTCGGCAGTCAAGGCGCGCGGGCGCGCGCCGCCGCGGTCGATCGCATCGCCAGCGGCGAAGCCAGTGTCGCCGTCGGCACGCACGCGCTGTTGACCGAAGCGGTGGCGTTCGCGCGACTGGGCCTGACGGTCATCGACGAGCAACACCGCTTCGGCGTCGCGCACCGCGCGCGGCTGCGTTCCAAGGGTGCGGCCCCGCATACGCTGCACATGACCGCGACGCCGATCCCACGGACGCTGGCACAGTCGGTATACGCCGACTTGGACGTCTCCACGATCGATGGACTGCCGCCGGGACGCACGCCGGTGGCGACCTTCGCGGTCCGCGTCGGGATGCTCGACCGCGTCTACGCCTTTGCGCGCGCGCTGATCGAGCGCGGTCGACAGGTGTACGTCGTGGCACCGGCGATCGAGGAGGGTGAAACCGCGTTGACGAGTGCGATTGCCGAAGCCGAGCGCGTGCGCGCGGAGGTCTTTGGGGAGCTACGCGTCGGCCTGTTGCACGGCCGGTTGGCGGGGCGTGAGAAGGAGAGCACCATGCAGGCGTTCGCACGCGGCGAACTCGACGTGCTGGTGGCGACGACGGTGATCGAGGTCGGCGTCGACGTTCCCAATGCCAGCCTGATGATCGTCCTCGACGCGCATCGCTACGGACTCGCCCAACTGCACCAACTGCGTGGACGTGTCGGACGCGGCGCCGCAACCTCCTACTGCGTCCTGGTCTATCCGGATGAAGCCGGCGAGACCGAGCGGCTGGAAACGCTCACGCGCACGAACGACGGCTTCGAGATCGCCGAAACCGACCTGCGGTTACGGGGCGCGGGGCAGTTCAGCGGAACGCAGCAGGCCGGGCGAACCGAACTGCTCTTCGGCGACCTCGCCCGCGACGCGGCGCTCTACCGCGAGGCACGCCGCGACGCGGAGGCGGTCGTGGCGGCCGACCCGACCCTCGCGGAGCCGGGACACGCCGGGCTGCGCGCCCACCTCACCCGTCGCGCCAATCCCGCCAAACTGCTGCTCTCGTCGTGAGGGTTCTCGTCGGCAGCGGCGAACCCGGCCGCATGCGTACTCTTCGTTTTGCCGTCGCGGCTATGGTCGCGGCCTCGTTCCTGTGTTTCACCCCGCTGCACGCCCGTGCGGCCGGCGTCACCGTGACGCGCGCAACCCTCGCCAACGGACTGCGGATCGTCGTCGTCCATAACCCGTTGGCCCCGGTGGTGACGACGATGCTCAACTATCGGGTCGGATCCGACGAACAGCCGATCGCCGGCCTCGCGCACGCTACCGAGCACATGATGTTTCGCGGGAGCAAGTCGCTCTCGTCATCCCAGTTGATGGATGCGCTCAGCGTCACGGGCGGCGATTTCGACGCCGATACCCAGGATGCCGTGACGCAGTACTTTTTCACGATGCCATCGCAGTATCTCGATATCGCCTTGCGGCTCGAGCGTTCGCGCGCCAGCGGCCTGCTGATGTCGCAGAAACTCTGGGAACAGGAACGCGGCGCGATCACCCAAGAGGTGACGCAGGACAACAGCAACGCGATCTACCGCGTCTACGACAAGATGCAGCGGCGGCTGATGGCCGGCACGCCGTATGCGAAGAATACGCTTGGAACCCGCTACGATTTCGCGCACAAGGTCAACAGTCCCCAACTGCTCAAGTTCTACCATACCTGGTACCACCCGAATAACGCGATCTACGTGATCGTCGGCGACGTCGACGGACCGGCGACGGTCGCCAAAGTGAAGCAGATTTTCGGGAACCTGCCGGCGGCCAAACTCCCGGCGCGCCCGTCGGTGCACCTCAAGCCGCTGGTGGCCAAGACGTACCACGACGTCTCCGATCAACCGTTCACCGCCGTGATCCTGGGCTATCGCATGCCCGGCTATGCGAGTCGCGACTATGCGGCCGGTCAGATTCTCGGCGATGTGCTCAACAATCCGCGCAGCGCCTTCGGGTCGCTCCCGTACACCGGCGCCGCGCTCTTCACGCAGTTCTTCGGACAGACCTACGCCAAGGCCGGCTTCGGCTTGCTCTTCGCGGGCGTGCCGGTGACGACCAAACCGCAAGCGATCGACCAGACCATGCGCACGATCGTCGCCAACTACGAGAAGACCGGCGTCCCGGCCGATTTGGTCCGCGCAGCGAAGCTGCGCGAGATTTCGCAACTGGAGTTCAGCGGCAACTCGATCGAAGGCTCGGCGTTCGAGTGGAGCCAAGCCGTTGCGGTCCAGGGGCTGCGCTCGCCGAACGACATGATCGCGCAGTTCAAGAAGGTCACGACCGCCGACGTGAATCGCGTCATGCGCACGTACCTCGACAACGCGACCGCACTCACCGCCATCGCCGTTCCCAAGAGCGCGGGTGCAGCCGCCGGCAGCGCGCCGATGGCCAAGGAGAACAACGCGATTCCGCCGTCGTCGCACCAACCGCTGCCGAGTTGGGCGCAGTCGGTGCTGGCGCACTTGCACGTTCCGCAGAATACCTTACACCCGATCGACCAAACGCTCCCTAATGGCCTGCGGCTGATCGTCCAGCCGGAGGACATCAGCAAGACGGTCGTCGTCGCCGGGCAAATCCTCAACAATCCGCAGGTGCAGGAGCCCAAGGGGCAAGACGGCGTTGCCGATCTCACCAGTGCGCTGTTGCCGTTCGGGACCACGACCTACGGCCGCGTCGCATTCCAGGCGCAACTCGACAAGATCGCGGCCACGACCTCGGCCGGAACGAGCTTCGGCCTGCAGGTGCTGGCGCCGGATTTCGATCGCGGCATGCAACTGCTGGCCGACGAAGAGCTCCACCCGGCCTTCGACCCGAGTGCGTTTGCGATCGTCCAGCGCCAGGCGATCGGCGGGCTGACGGGCGAGATGAAATCACCCGATCATCTCGCCGAGGTGGCGCTCAATAAAGCGCTCTATCCGCTCGGCGATCCCACCCAGCGCTTTGCGACGCCTGCATCGGTCGGCGCGTTGACGCTGGCCGACGTCAAAAGCTGGTACGCCGCGGCGTATCGCCCGGATCTCACGACGATCGTCGTGATCGGCGATGTGAGCCCGGCACAAGCCAAAGCCGTGGTGAGTCGGTACTTCGGCGGATGGACGGCCACGGGTCCGAAGCCGAACGTCTACCCGCCGCCGGTGCCGAACAACGTCGCCAGCGCGGCCGACGTTCCGGCGACCGGCCGGGTGCAGTCGACGGTGCGGCTGGAAGAGACCCTCGATCTGCACCGGACCGACCCGGCCTGGCCGCTACTGCAGGTGGCCAATGCGGCGCTCTCAGGCGGGTTTTACTCCTCGCTGCTCTACCACGATCTGCGCGAAGTGCACGGCTACGCCTACTCGGTTGGAAGCTCGTTCTTTGGCGGCAAGGTGCGCGGATCGTTCACCGTCCGATACGCCTGCGATCCACAGAACATTCTGCCGGCGCAGGCGCAGGTGCAGACCATTCTCGCGCGTCTTCAAAAAGCGCCGCTGCCGGCGGTGCGTCTGACCCGCGCCAAGGCGCTCCTGATGGGCGACGTGCCGATTCGCGCGGCGTCGTTCGACGGCGTGACCTCGCTGTTGCTCGGGTACGCGACGCAGGGTCTCCCGCTCGATCAAGGGACGCTCGACGCGCGCGCCGAGTTGGGTGCGACTGCCGCGCAGATTCAGGCCGCGCTCGCGAAGTACGTGCGCCCGACCGGGTTCGTGCGCATCGTCACCGGTCCGGCACCGCGATAACGCGCGCTCGCTCCGCGTCGCCGCCGAACGCGGCGGCGGCGCGCGGGGCGGCTCTTGCGAGGCGTCGAAACGCGTCGCCTATGCTGCCGGTACCGGCCGCGATCGGCTTCGATATCGATCACACCCTGCTCGTGGACAACAAGCTCGAGCGGGTCGCCTTCCTGCACCTGCTTGGGACGCTGTTGGCCGACGGCGGCGCTGCGATCGGCTCGCTGCCGGTCGAGATCGAGGCGATCGATGCGTTGCTGGCACGCCAGCGCAGCGGCGCGTGCTCGATCGATGCGGCGGTTGGGCAGTTCGCGACGCTCCACGGCCGCGCGGCGGAGCCGCGCTACGCGGCCAGCTTTCGTGCGACCGCTTTGCGCATGGTGGATGACTTCGTGATTCCGCTCCCAGGCGCGGTCGATACGCTGGCGGCGCTCCGAGAGTGCGGCATCGCCCTGGCGGTGCTGAGCAACGGCTGGAATCCGCTCCAGCAGCGCAAAGCGGAGCGGGCCGGATTTCACGGCGTCGTCCTTACCAGCGCCGAGCTCGGCGTACAGAAGCCATCGCAGGCGGCCTTTGCGGCGCTGGTCGAGGTGCTCCAGGCGCCGCCCGCCCGCACCTGGTACGTGGGCGACGATCCGTACAACGACGTAGCCGGTGCGGCGGCGGCCGGACTGGTGCCGGTGTGGCTCGACGCCGAGGCGCAACCGTATCCGCCCGAGCTGGCGCCTCCGGCACGGCGCATCGAGAGCCTGAGCGAGTTGCCGATGCTGGCCGCGGCGGCGGTGCCGTCGTGAGCCCGCGCATCTCGGGTGGTTCGCTCAATAGCCGTAAGCTGAAGTCGCCCAAGGGCCTGCACGTGCGACCGACGCCGGGTCGCGTCAAGGAGTCGCTGTTTTCGATTCTGATGGGCCGTATCGAAGGTGCGCGCTTCCTCGACCTCTTTTCGGGAACCGGCGCGATCGGTTTCGAAGCCGCGTCGCGCGGTGCGGCGCGCGTGGTGTGCGTCGAGGGCCATCGCGAGACCGCGGCAGCGATCGAGGCCGCGGCCGGCGAGCTCGAGGTCGGCACCGTGGTCGCCGTCGTCGCGGCGCCGGCCGAGCGCGCGCTCTACCGGCTCGAGGGCCCGTTCGATCTCGTTTATCTCGATCCGCCATACGCTTCCGAGATGCCGCTGGGGCTCTTTCGCCTGCTGCTCGATCGCGGGCTTCTCGCCGACGACGCGCTGGTCATCTACGAGCACGCGGCCAAAAGCCTTCTCCCCGACGTACCGGGGTATCGCGGCGTTCGCGAAGAAGTCTACGGCGATGTGGCACTGGCCTTCTTTACCCCGCACGGGCGCGCTCGCGCGGATGCAACGGTAGGTTGAGCGCCGAAGCCGCAGCGCGCGGACGGCGCGCGATCTATCCCGGGTCGTTCGACCCACCGACCAACGGCCATCTCGACGTCATCGCGCGCGCAGCCTCGTGCTTTGCCGAGGTCATCGTTGCGGTCGTCGTGAACCCGCAGAAGCGCGATCCGATGTTCGCGCTCGAAGAACGCGAAGCGATGCTCCGGAACTGCGTCGCCGGTCTTTCCAACGTGCGCGTCGAGCACTTCCGCGGGCTGCTCGCCGACTACGTGCGAACCGCCGGCGTCGACGTCATCGTCAAAGGTCTGCGGGTGGTTTCCGACTTCGAGAGCGAGATGTCGACCGCGCTGATGAACCGGTCGCTCTCGGGCGTCGACACGTTCTTCCTGATGTCGGATGCCAAGTATTCGTTTCTCAGTTCGAGTATGGTCAAAGAGGTGTTCTTTCTGGGTGGCGACGTCGCCGGCTACGTACCGGAACCGGTACTCCGCGTGATGTCCGTGAAGCGCACCAGCCTCAATGCACGTTAGCAACCACGAAAAGGAGCACTCTGCAATGTCGATCTACCGTGTGTTAGAAAAGCTGGAATCGTACGTTCACGAGGGGACCTGGCTGCCGGCCGGCTACCGGGTCCTTTCCGAAGAGCGTCTCATCGAGTTCGTCGAAAAGATCCGCGCCTCGCTGCCCGAGGAAGTCGGGCGTGCCAAGGTCATCGCGCGCGACCAAGAGCGCGTGCTGCGGGCCGCACAGGAGAAGGCCGAAGCCATCGTCGAGCAAGCGCAGAGCAAGCACGAAGAGCTGGTCGAGGGCAGCGTGCTGGTGCAGCGCGCGCAGACGACCGCCGAAGCGGTGCTGCGCGATGCCGAGGAGCGCGCGCGGCGCGTGCGCGACGGCGCCGACCAGTATGCCGCCGGCGTCCTCGCCGAAATGGAAGCCCGCCTGGGAAACGCCCTGGGTGCCGTGCGCAAGGGCCGCGAAACGCTGGAGCGTGCCAAGCCGAGCGCGGCTGCGCCGGTGCGCCCGCTCGCGGATGCCGCCGCACAGAACAAGCGAGCGGCCTTCGACTTGCAAACCGCCGAGGAGACCGCGGCGCTCGAAAGCGTGTAAACACCCCGCAAGCTGGGAAGAACGCCCGCATGCAACGCTTTCTCTCGATCCTCGCATTCGGTTTCCTCACGCTCGCAACGGCGCTCCCGGCGGTCGCCGCCGGAGTTGTCGGCACCGTGGTCGACGCGCGCACCGGTCACCCGCTGGCGGGCGTCCCGGTGACGATTCGGAGCTGGGAGTCGCATCCACGCGTGTGGCGCGAGCGGACCGCTCGCGACGGGTCCTTTGCGAACGTCACGCTGCCGCCCGGCCGCTACTTGGTGGTTGCGCGCGTGCCGGGCCGGACGCTCGGTTGCGCGGTCGACGACGCCTTTAGCGGCGAGATCGCGCACGTGCGGATCGGCGTCGGTGGCGCAACGATTATGTGCAGCGGACCGCGCGTGCAGCCGGCGATCGTCGACCCGAACGAAACCGCCGACGTCTATCGCGTGCGCTAGTCGCCGTCGCGGCGCCGTTAGACCGGCGGGGCTTGAACGTTGTGCGCGAAGGCTTCGAGGCGCGAGCGGTCGATGGCCTTGACCCGTCCGCGGTCGAGTTCGAGCGCCGATGCGTTCTTCAGGCGCAGCAGCGCCCGCGCCGCCATATCGCGGACGGTGCCGGCGGCGGCCGCGATCTGCGCCTGCGAGAGGTTTTCGACTCCCGGGAGGCCGCGCGTCATGCCGACCGACGTGCGCGCGTAGCCCAGCAGAAACTTGGCGACGCGCTGAAGTACGTGCGCGAAGGCGAGGTCGGCGATCGTATCGATCGAGCGGCGGCGCGCCTGCGACGATGCGATCAAGAAGCCGAGGGCGAGTTCGGCGTCGTTACGCGCGGCATGAATCACCGCCTCGCTCGGGAGCGTGATGATGGTCGTGTCGGTGAGCGCCTCGGCGCGCGTGGTGGCGCCGCCGCCGTCGAAAGAGCCGCTCTCGTTGAGGGTATCGTGCGTGAGGCGTTCGCCGATGGTATGGGTCTTACCGTCGGGTGAGAGCAGCGTGTAGATGACCTTGCCGAGCTTGACGATACCGAGGTACGGCCACATCTCGCCCTCGTCGAAAATCGTATCGCCCGACTTGTAACTCCGCTCGCTCATCTGTCCCGCAAGCTCTTTGATCGTCGACGCCTTGGCGGCGGTAAACTGCGGAACGTGCTGAAGGAAGGTTTCGCCGTCGGCGTGTTCGTCAATGCGTTCGAGCCGGATCGTCCAGCGACTGCCGCCCAAGTTGCGCGCGTCCCAAGAGAACCGCCCGGCCCGAAGCTGGGTCATCTCGTTGCGCAGCGCGCGCGGGTCGGTCTCTTCGTTGATCTCCACCGCGGTTCCGACTTGGAGTTTGTCGAAGGCTTCAAGGATCTGCTCGGTCTTGGTCGCAGGCGGAAGCGACCGGGCGTCGAGCACGATCGCGGCGGGACGGTTCATCGGCATAGCCCGCCATGTTTTTGATGCCCCCCGCGAGCGCCTGCTCCGGCGGCGGAGGCCGAGGCACGCGACGCGAAGAGCGCAGCGATGCAGCGGTTGTGGTCGATGGGGCGGCTCTGGGACGTTTTGGCGACGCTCGCGATTCTGGCGGCCGTGTGGAAACTCTTCCTGGCCCCGCGCTTCTTACCGCTGGCCGGTGCCTACCCGGCGCCGCCGGCCACCTTTGCTCGCCTGGACGGCCCGGCCTTTCGGGTGCGGGAGGCACGCGGCCGGCTGTTGATCCTCGATTTCTACGCCAGCTGGTGTGCGCCGTGCCGGATCGAGACGCCGATGGTCGCGGCCTGGGCGCGCGCGCATCCGGCCGCCCGCGTGATCCCGGTCGACGTCGGCGAGTCCCGCGCCGTCGTCCAGGCCTACGCGCAGGCGCACCGGCTCGGAAACGTTGCGTACGATCCGCATGCCCAAGCACGGGTGATGTTCGGTGTGGTCGGCTTTCCAACGGTCGTCGTCATCGATCCGCAGGGGCGCGTGCGCTCGAGCTGGGCCGGGCTCAATCCCGCGATCGACCTTGCGCTCGACCACGCCGCAGCGGTGCTCGGCGCGCCGGGCGCCTCGCGCTAGGGCCCGTCGGCCGGAACGGCGCGATAGACGACCGTCGCATCCGAGACGATGCGCGCGTCGAAACGGAAGGTCGCGCTCCGGGCGACGATCCGGCGCCGCTGCGATGCGGCCCCGGCGCGCGCGTTGAAGTCGCGATTGGGAACCGAGCCCGGGGAATCGTAGCGGTAGATTTCGTAGCTCGCGCCGACGTGCAGGCCCGAGACGGTCACGATGAGGCGCAGCGGCTCCGGCGTCGGCCGGCGGTTGGAGCCGTTACGCATTGTCGGGCGCTCGGCGTTGGTGCTGGTGGCGATGCGGACCGGGAGCGTCTCGTGCCGTGGGTCGTCGATCCCGGTCACGGCCAGGCCGTAATCGCGCGTTCCGGCCGGCAACGAGTAGATCGGCTGGGTGGGTGCGTTGGCTTGGGCGCGATCGGCGGCAAAGCTCCCGAAGGCGTACGTATAGATGTACGTCGGACGGCCGTTCGGGGTGTAGAGCCCGTTGTCGCTGAAGCGGATGACGTCGCGCGGATCGTAGGCGCCGTCGTCACGCGGCAGACGCGACACGATCGCGTTCACCGGGACGATGTGATCGTACGAGGGATCGCCGGCGTTCGGATCGGTCTTCCCATAGAGCAGGTACTCGTTGTTATAGACGCCGATGATGACCGGAAACCCGGAGGTCACTTCGCGCTTCACCCAGGTGAGGAACTGCGCGGTCGTCGCGCCGGCCGACGGTTGCCATGCGCGCGTCGTAAGGTGCAGCGCACGGGCCGCGCGGCCGGCGTTGACGCCGAGCAGCAGTTGGCTGGTGGCCCGATACTGCGCGATGCCGGGGCTGGCGAGTGCGCGCGCGGTGTACTGCGAGAGGTAGGTGCCGTAATAGAGTGCGGCGCTGATCAGCGACGTCTCGCCGCAGTAGCCGAAGTTCGCGTTCCACTGCAGGCGCGGCGGTATGTCGTTGGCGATGACGGTGAGAGCGGCCGGCCGCAACTGCGCCGCCTGCGGCAGGCCCGAGCCGTTGCAGGCGGCCAGCAGCAGTGCTGCGACGGCCGCAAGTGCGCTGCGCCGCGTTAGTGTCCGCTCCACGCCGGTTTTCGCTTTTCGAGAAACGCCGCCGTACCTTCGCGGAAGTCGTCACTTTCGATCAAGGCGCCGAACTCCAAGGCTTCGATCTCGAGGGCGTCGTCGAGTGCCAGATGCGCGGCGCCGTTCATGGCACGTTTGGCGGCCGCGATCGCCAGCGGCGCCCGGGTTGCGATGACGCCGGCAATGCGCTTGGCTTCGGTCATCAGTTCGGCGGCCGGAACGACCTTCTGCACCAGGCCGCACTGCAGCGCTTGGTGCGCGTCGATCGTCTCGCCGGTCAAGCACAGGTACATCGCCATCCCCGCCCCGAGCAGCCGCATCGTGCGCTGCGATCCACCGTAACCGGGAATGATGCCGAGGTTGACCTCGGGTTGGCCGAAGCGTGCGTTCTCGCTCGCAATACGAATGTCGCCGCCCATGGCGAGTTCGCATCCGCCCCCCAACGCATAGCCGTTGACGGCCACGATCACCGGCTTGCTGCAGCGCTCCATCAGGCGCGTCACGCCCTGACCGGTGCGCGCTTTCGCGCTGCCTTCGCGCGCGCCGCGTAGCGCGCTCAACTCGCCGATGTCGGCACCGGCCGCAAAGGCCTTTTCCCCCGAACCGGTGAGGACGATCGCGCGGATGCTCGCGTTTCGCTCCAGTTCGAGGAGCGCGACCGACAGCTCGCTCAACAGCGCAGCATTAAGAGCATTAAGTACCTTCGGTCGGTTGAGCGTGACGATCGCCGTCGTTCCCTCGGACTCGACGAGAAGGTGCTCGAATGCAGTAGTCGACATGTCCGGGCGTTCGTCGCGTTGCCTGGAAGCAACCTTTTAGCCTATACTGAGGGCTGCGGTTTGGCTAAAGGAGGGTTCTGGGAACGTGCGCGCGGCCTATCACGAGGCTCTCGAATCGACCCGGCTCGACGTGGTGCGCCTGGGAGCGCTGGTCGGCGATGCAATTCGCGTCTCCGTCGAGGCGCTCGACCGGCGCGACGCTTCGGCCGGAGCGCGCGTGGTGGCGGGCGACGACGCGGTCGACGATCTCCGCCGCCGCGTGGAGTCGCACTGCATCGAACTGATCTGGCGTCAGCAACCCGTGGCCGGTGAGTTGCGCGAGATTGCGGCGATGCTGGAAATCGCGACCGACCTCGAACGCGTCGGCGACTATGCCGTCGATATCGCCAAAAACGCGATCAAACTTTCCGATCAAGCGATGCGTCCGCAGAAGGTCGAAATCGATCGCATCGGTTCGGTGGCACACGCAATGCTGCTGGATGCCATGCGCGCCTATACCGAGCGCGACGTTGCGCTGGCGGAAGCGGTCATCGAACGTGACGACGAGGTCGACAAGCTCTACAAGCGCAGCATCAAGCTCTTGCAGGAAGAGATGCGCAACGATGCCGACATCGTTCGACCCGGAACGCGCTACCTGTTCGTGCTGGCCTCGCTGGAGCGGGTCGGCGATCGTGCCGGCAATATTGCCTGGCATACGAAGGACATGATCGGCGCGGAGTGAGCACCCCGCTTCCGCGCTCCCAGTTTGCGGTCACCCAACGCTACGCATACCTCAATCACGCCGCCGTCGGCGTGTTGCCGCAGACGACGCTCGAGCGGCTCGAACAGCACCTGCGCGCGCACGCGACCGGCGGGGTGCTCGGCACCTTCCCGTACGAGCAGCGGATGGCGGAGTTCCGCGCGCGCATCGGATCGCTGATCGGCGCGCGCGGCCGCGACGTTGCGGTCGTCCCCAACACCAACGCCGGCGCGACCGTCTTGGCGCAGGGCGTCGCCTGGCGCCAAGACGATGAAGTGCTGCTCTGCGACAACGAGTTTCCGGCCAACGCCGTGCCGTGGCTGGCGCTACGCGCGCGCGGCGTTCGGGTGCGCGAACTCGATACCTCGCAGGGGCGCTTGACGCCGGATCGGTTGCGCCGCGAGATCGGGAAGCAGACGCGCGCGATCGCGCTTTCGTGGGTGTCGTATGCCGACGGGTATCGTCACGATCTCGGGGCGCTCGCCGAGATCGCCCATGCGGCCGGTGCCTGGCTGTTCGTCGACGCCATTCAGGGGCTGGGCGCGTTTCCGATCGACGTTCGCGCGCTCGGGGTCGACGCGCTCTTCGCCGGCGGGGCGAAGTGGTTGCTCGCACTTCAGGGAGTCGGCCTGCTCTACGTCGGGGAGGAACTGCTCGATCGGCTTAACGTCGCGCTCCCCGGATGGCGCTCGGTCGCCGACATGTGGGACTTTCACAATCACGCGCAGCCCTACGTCGACGATGCGTCGCGCTTCGAGGCCGGGACGCCGAGTTTCCTCGGGGCGTTGTCGATGGCCAGTTCGATCGAACTGCTGGAACGGGCCGATCCCGATCGGATCGGATCGCACGTCCTGGAGCTCACGGACCGCTTGGTCGAGGGGTTGTCCCGCTGCGGCGCGGAGATCGTATCGCTGCGCGCGCCGGGATGCGCCTCCGGCATCGTGCTCTTTCGAGTGCCCGGCGTCGCGAGCGTCGCGCTCGGCCGCGCGCTGCAGGCGCACGGCGTCGTGACGACCTGGCGGGCCAACGGCATCCGGGTCGCACCGCACGGCTACAACACCGCCGCGGAGATCGATCGCTTGCTCGAAGCGCTGCCGGAGTGCGCGGCCGCGCTCGCGTCGAACCCAAGCTAGATCAGCCCCCGCTTCCGAGGAGAGACGATGCTTTTGCCCCCGATGACGCTTGCCAGCGTGCAGTCCCCCGCGCCGCCGCCTGGAACCTACGCATATACCGCGACGGTGGCCGGCAAGCCGGTCGGAACGGCGACGATTACCGTGACCGATAACGGCGTCATCGAAATTGCGGAACGCGCCGTGGGTTCGCTCAACGGGCAGCCCGGGAGCGCGCAGGCGGTACTCACGTTACGCAGCGACCTGGCGCCGATCGCCTATACCGGAAACTACGAGATCGCGGGCGCGCAGCAACACACCGACGTGACGCTGACGCCGACGACCGCGACGATCGGGTCGCACGCGATCGCGCTCACACCCGGTGCAACCCACTTCGTGGTGGTCGAGCCGGGACTGATGGCCGGGATCTTCGCGCTTCCCGCCGAGATGCACGCCTGGAACGATGCGCCGGCACTGGCGGTGATGCCGAGTCTGGCGCAGGGCTTTCCGATCGTCCCATCGGCGAGCACCGGCCCGCGACCGGCCGGCGTCGCGACCTCCGACGTCGCGCTTGGCTTCGGCGGGCAGTTCCCGTTCACGATCTGGTACGACCCGAACACGTTCGTGACCGACGAAGTCGACGTTCCCGGGCAAGGTCTCGTCGTTTCGCGCACGCAGCCGTAGCACGGCATGCCCGAGCGATCGCGTGCCGAGCTAGAGCGCGCCTTGCACGTCGTCGAAGCGCGGCTGCGCGGGCGAATCGATCTCGAGACGCTCTTTACGCGCGCGCAACTGCTCGACCGGCTCGGGCGCAGCGAAGACGCCCGGCAGGGGTACGTCGAGGTGTTGCGGCGCGATGCCGCGCACTTCGGCGCGCTCAACGGCTTGGGAACGATTCTCTACAAGGCCGGCCTGACCAACGACGCAACCACGGTGTACCTGGCGGCCGTGAGCAAGCATCCCGAAAACGCGATCGCGCACGCCAACTTCGCGTACATGCTGTTGCGCGGCGGCGACGCGGCACGAGCACGCGAACACTACGCGATCGCGCTGCAACTGGAGCCCGGGAATCTCGAGGCGCACCGTGGTTTGGCGCTCGCGCTCGAAGCGCTCGGGGAGAGCGACGCGGCACAGGAGCATCGTGCGGCCGGCTTCGCCGCCGCGCCGCTGACCGCGATTCCGTTTCGGGGCACCGGCCAGCCCGTCCGCGTGCTGCTGCTGGTCGTAGCCGGGTCGGGCAATCTGCGCGCCGACGAGCATCTCGACGACCGCATCTTCGCGACCACCAAACTGGTGGTCGAATACGCCGATCGCGTCGCCGAACTGCCCCCGCACGATCTCCTCTTCAACGCGGTTGGCGACGCCGACAACTCGTCGGCCGCGCTCGATGCCGCCGAAGCGGTCCTGGTGCGTACCCGCGCGCCGATCGTCAACGCGCCGGCTGCCGTTCGCGCGACCGGCCGCGCGACCAACGCCGCGCGCCTGCGCGCGTTGCCCGACGTCGTCGCGCCGCGCATCGAGTCGGTCGAAAAGTCTGCGCTGCTTGCGGCCGACGCGTGCGTGCGCCTCGAAGCGCAGGGATGGCAGCTTCCGCTGCTGTTGCGCTCGCCGGGCTTCCATGCCGGATCGAACTTCGCACGGGTCGATCGCTGGGACGATCTGGCGACGGTAGCGCAGGCGCTGCCGGGCACCACGCTCTTTCTCATCGCCTTCGTCGACGTGCGCGAACCTTCGGGAGAGGTCTGCAAGTATCGCGTGATGAGCGTCGGCGGCCGGCTCTACCCGCTGCACCTGGCGATCGCACCGCAGTGGAAGGTGCATTACTTCAGCGCGCAGATGTCGGAACGCGCCGACCACCGCGCGCGCGAAGCGTGCTTCCTGAGCGACATGCGCGGCACGCTGGGAGCGCGGGCGACCGCCGCGCTGGAGCGTGTCGCCGAAACGCTCGCGCTCGACTATGCGGGTATCGATTTTTCGCTCGACGCCGCAGGACGTGCGGTCGTCTTCGAGGCCAACGCGACGATGGTTGTGCCGGTGCCGGATGCCGACCCGCGCTGGGAGTACCGGCGCGAGCCGGTCGCAACCATCCGCGCCGCCGTCCGACGGATGCTGCTGACGAAGGCGAACCGGCTCGACGCGGAGCCGAACCCGAGCGGCTAGGGCGTCGCGGCCGACACGAACGAGGCGGTCATGACCGCGTCGGTCATGCCGTGAATCAGCCGTTTGTCGGCCGGCGCGACGGTCGCGAGGATGCCTCCCAACTGCGTCTCGCGCTCGCCGACGACGAAGAAGTACGGACACAGCCGAACGCGGCCGTCGAACTGGCGCACCTCGTCGGTGGTGCGATCGAGGTAACTCTGACGCAGGCGCTTGCCCTTGTGAAACCGCTGCAGAATGTACGGCGTACGATCGAACTCGGCCAGCGCGGTATCGATCGCATCGGCCCACTCCTCACGGGTCAGGTCGTTGGCGATCTTCACGCCGCGCGAACCCCAGGCCAGTGCAGAAAAGCCGGAGGGCTTCACGACGAAGTCGCGTTCGCTCTTTCCGAGATCGATCAAGCGACGCCAATCGCCGATCGGCTCGTCGCCGATGGTCAGTCCGGCGATCACGGCTTGCGGCGGCATCGGCCGCGGATCGAGGACCCAGGTGCGCGGGAAGAGCTGCTGCAGGCGGGCGTGCAACTCGGCGCCGAGCTCGGCGCGCCAGTGCTCCTGTAAGCCGTGGTGGTGGAAGAGCGCAAAGGCCAACTTCTCTTCGAGGCTGGCCTTAGGCGGCGGCGTGAGCTTGACCCGGTTATGGCGCGCTGCATAGAGGAAGAGTTCGTGCTTGGGCACGTTGGGGAGATCGAAGAGTTCGAAGTTGCGGTAGAGCGCATCGAGCTTGATTTCGCGACCGTCGTCGTGGCGAATGAAGAGCCCGCCTTCGGTGAAAAAGACATCCTGCGGACCGCGCAGCCAGGCGTCGGCGAGATCGAGGCGCCGCAGGCTCTGCGCCAACCACTCCATCTCGGCCCGATAGTCGCCCGATTCGTCGGAGACCACGATCGCAACCGACGGCTTCGCGACGCCGGTCGAGCGCGCCAACATCGCGGCAAAGCCGCGCGGAATGCCTTCGGAGCCGCCGACGCTCTCGATGCCCAGCCGGCAATACGCCTCGGTCATCGCACCGAGGAACCCCATGCCGCCGGGTACGCTGTCGAGTTCGGTGGCGACGAAGCCGTTGGGCGTCAGGATGAGATCCGGCCGGATCACGCCTGGGACGTCTTGCTTGAAGCGGTTTTGGCGTGCGAGCTGCACCACGCGCTCGGGTTTGCCGCGATCCAGGTACTCGGCGATGAAGCCGGGTGCGGTTCCGCGGGCGCTGCGATTGTAGAGCGCGTTGAGCGCCCGGTAGAAGGCCAGCAGGTCGTTCCCGAGCCGTTCGATCTCGCTCACCTGTTGCGCGGTCAATGCAAACGGCTCGGGGCTGACGCGCCAGGCGATGCGTTCGGTATCGTCGTCGACCCGGAAGAGACCGGGGGGAATCGCATCGTACAGGAAGTGCGCTTGCTCGCGAGCCGTGAGATTCGGGGCAGAAGCCGTGCAGGGCATGGCGAAAATCGACTCTCCTATCGACAGCCGTCGGGGATCTTGAAGTTGCTAAAGGCGATGTAGCGGCGACGCATCGCTTCCTAAACGTCCCCGGAAGGCCTCAGGGTTGCGCCTATTTGACCGTGATCGCGCCGGGAGTGAGCAGCGCGCCCTCGACCCGCACCGTGCCGTCGGTGTAGATCAGGGTCAGGTGTAACGTCTTGCCGGGCATCCCCAGCCGGTCGAGGGCGACGTTCTGGACGATGCGCGAGACGGCTTCGCCCGCGATGAAGCGATACTGCCCCGAGGTCTGCATGCTCCCGCCGGGGGCCGAATAGGTCGCAGTCACGGGTACCAGCACTTCGGCGCCGGGCGTGGGGCGCGGACTTCCGTCGACGCAGTAAGCGATCGTGACCGGGACGCCGGTGACCGAGAGCGTCGCGCGGCTGCACGCGGGGCCGGCGAGGGCCGGCGCGCCGACGAGGGTGGCCAGCGCGGCGAGCGCAAGGATGCGGGGAAGGCGGCGCTGTGGCATCTCGCGGGAAACGCTTCGCGGCCCACAAAGGTCGCACCCGCCCTCGAAGCGGAGTTGCACGTTGACGCCCCGGGTATGCTGAAGACGATGGACCCACGCCGGCGAACTCGCGCTCCGGTCGAACTCATTGCCGTCGATCTCGACGGTACGCTTTTGGACGCGCGCGAACGCGTGTCGCCGGCGAACCGCCAGGCGCTGCTCCGGGCACGCGCGCGTGGAATCGGGGTCGTCGTGGTGACCGGCCGGGGGGTCGACGCCATCGAGCGGTTGGTTCCGGCAGCGGCGGCGGAACTGCCGGCGATTTGCGCGCACGGTGCGTTGGTGAAGCAGGTGCCGACCGGGCGAACGCTTTCGCATCGTACCCTTCCGCTGGCGCAGAGCCGGCGACTGCTCGCGTTCGCGAGCGAACGCAGGCTCGATGTCGCAGCCTATGACGGCGAGCGCTTCTATCGCGAACGCGGCTCGACGACGTACATGGAGGACCAGCGGCGCGCGCACTGGATCGAGGTCGATTCGTTGTGCGCGGCGCCGGCGGGCGCACCCACGATGCTGCGCTTTTTGGGACGGCGTGCCGTCGCCGAGATCCGCACGGCGTTTGCCGAGGGAACGCTGAGCGCGCGCGGACTGCACCTGAAGTATGAAACCTGGGGTGAGTTCGAGGAGTGCGCCGTGACCCGCGCCGGCGCTCACAAGGCGCGTGCGTTGGCCGACCTGTGCGCCGCGCTCGGTATCGGGCGCAGCGCGGTAATGGCCATCGGCGACTCGCGCAACGATCTGCCGATGCTTGCCTGGGCCGGCTACGGCGTCGCGATGGGGAACGCTCCGGTGGAGGTGCGCGCAGCGGTCGCGCACGTGACCGATAGCTGCGAGCGCGACGGCGTCGCGCAGGCGATTGCGCGGCTGGCGCTGGCCGAGACGCGGGAGCGTAGCGCGTGAACGCAACGCCATCGCCGGAATACGAACGGCGCTTGCGCGCGATTTTGGCGGCGGAGAACTGGGAAGCGTTGCGCGAGTTCACGCGGACGGAGAACCAGATTTCCGACGACGTCTACGCGCAAGAGCAACACTTTTGGGAGGTGCTGCTGCATAAGCTCACCTGCAACCGAGCCGACATGCTCTCCTACCACGCGCGCTCGCGTGCCTGGCTGGACGCGCGCGGCTATACGACCGACATCGCGGGCTACTGATGCGGGTGACGGTGCTGGCTTTCGCGGCCTTGCGCGAGGCGCTCGAAGATGACGCCTGTACGTTGGAGCTGCCGGAAGAGAGCCGGGTGCGGGATGCATGGGGCGAACTTGCCCGACAGTTCCCGCGGATCGACGCCTTGGCTCGTTCGACGCGGATTGCGCGCAACGGAACGTTGGCCGGCATCGACGAGCGGCTCCAGGACGGCGACGAACTGGCGCTCCTGCCGCCGGTTGGGGGCGGTTAGTGTTCGCAATCGTCGACCAACCGATCGACGTCGCGGCCCTCGAAGCCGAGTTGGCGAGCCCGGCATACGGCGCCGTGGTCAGGTTTTGCGGTGTTGTCCGCGCAACCTCGGATGCGGGCGAACCGGTCAGCGGGCTCGCCTACGAGGCCTATCGCGCACCGGCCGTCGCCGAGTTCGAACGCATCGCGTGGGAAGCCCGCGAACGGTTCGGCGACGTGCGCGTCGCGATCGTCCACCGCGTCGGCGAGCTGGCGGTCGGCGAGGTCGCGGTAGCCGTGATTGCGAGCAGCGCGCACCGCAAGGCCGCCTTTGCAGCGTGCGCCTACGCGATCGATGCGCTCAAGGCGCGCGCGCCGATTTGGAAGCTCGAGCGCTTTTGCGACGGTCGCCGGCGCTGGGTCGAGAACCCGCCGCTCCCGTCCCGCCACGCATGAAACTGGACCTCTTGCGCGTCGCGGCGGCACGTAACCCGGTCGCCGTGCTGCGCTATCACGGACGCCGTCCGCGCGGCGTCACGATCGTCGCGGCACACGGATATTCATCGAGCAAGCAGAATCTCGACCCGCTCTGCGCGTTTCTCGCGATGCAGGGATTCGACGTCTTCAGCCTCGATTTTCCAGGGCACAAGCTGGGCGCCAGCGGCGGCGAGTTGCGCGGCATCGACGACTGCATCGATGCGATGCAGGCAGTCGTCGAGCGCGCACGCGTCGACGCCGCAGCCCCGCTCTATACCCTTGGGCATAGCATGGGCGCGATGACCGCGCTCCTGGTCGCCGCGGCCGATCCGGGCATCGACGGCGTGGTCTCGATCGCGACCGGTTACGGTCGGGCCAGCGAACTCCACGCGCTGATCGCCCGGCCCGGAACCGACTTTCGCGGTGCGTACGTCGACGGCGTCACGCTCCCGGAGTTGATGCGCGACGTCGACGCGCGCTTCGAGCGCGAGCTCGTCGGACTGACCGGCCGGCCGCAACTGTACGTGGCCGCGACGCGCGACGCGATGGTGCGGGTGAGCAGCGCACGGGCGCTCTACGAGCGCGCCCCGGAGCCGAAGCGCTTTGCCACGATCGAGAGCGATCATACCTTTGCCGGCGATCGCGCGCGCGCCGAGGTGCTGGCGTGGCTCGACGCCATGCATCCGCGCCCGTGAGCGAGCTCACGCGCGGCGAGCTCCGCCGCTACAGCCGTCACCTGCTCATTCCGGAAGTCGGCGTGCAGGGACAGCTCCGCCTGCGCGACGCGCGTGCGCTGGTGGTCGGTGCGGGCGGACTCGGGTCGCCGGTCCTGCAATATCTCGCTGCCGCCGGTGTGGGACGGATCGGAATCGTGGATGACGACGTCGTCGACGAGACCAACCTGCAGCGGCAGACGATCTTCGGCGGCGACGACGTCGGCCGCGCCAAAGCCGAGGTCGCCGGCGAGCGGCTTCGCCGGCTCAACGGCTGGATCGGCATCGACGTCTTTCGCACCCGGCTTACCGCGGACAATGCGCGCGACCTGATACGCGCCTACGACGTCGTGGTCGACTGCTCCGACAACTTTTCGACACGCTACGCAATCAACGACGCCGCGTACTTCGAAGGCAAGCCCGACGTCTATGCGTCGATCTATCGCTTCGAAGCGCAACTGAGCACGTTTGCGCGCGGGGCCGGGCCCTGCTATCGCTGCCTGTTCCCGGAGGCGCCCGATCCCGCCCGCGCCCCGACCTGTGCGGAGGGCGGCGTATTGGGTGCCCTCGCCGGGATTGCGGGTGCGCTGCAGGCGAGCGAAGCGCTCAAGCTGCTGCTGGGCGTTACGCCGGGGCTCCAGGGGCGCTTGCTGCTCTTCGACGCCCGCACCACGCGCCTGCGCGAGGTGCGGTTCGCGCGCGATCCGGGCTGCGATCTATGCGGGCACGACCCGCGCATCACCACGATGGTGGCCCTGGCGACGACCGACGAAGCTGCGGCCGAGGCGATCGAGCCGGCCCAACTCGAGGCCGCACTGGCGGCGGGGGCGCGGCTGCTCGACGTACGCGAGCCGCACGAGCGCCTGCTCGGAACGCTCCCAGGCGCGCTGACGATTCCGGCCAGCCAGTTGGAGGGACGCCTCGCCGAGCTCGACTCGGCCGAGCGCTACGTCGTCGCCTGTCGCGTCGGCGTGGTTTCGCGCTGGGTCGTCGATCGGCTGCGCGAGGCCGGGTTCACCCGGGTGCTGCACTTACAGGGCGGCTTGCTGGGATATGCGGCACTGCACGACGCGTTTTCGGCGTTCTGAGTGCCGCCGGCTACGGGGTTGTCGCGACGCTTCGGTGATGCTAAGGTCGAGCGGATGAAGCGCGCATTCGGTGCCACCGGTGCCGAGGTGGCGAGGATCGGGCAGGGCACCTGGGACGTTCCCGAGCGCGGTGCCGGCGCGCGCGCTGCGCGCGATGCCGTTCGGCGCGGCATTGCGCTGGGAATGACCCACATCGATACCGCCGAGATGTACGGCGCCGGGGCGGTGGAGACGTGGCTCGGCGAGGTGTTGCGCGGGCTTCCACGCGAGCACGTCTTCGTCACCAGTAAAGTGTTGCCGAGCCACGCGAGCTACCGCGCCACGCTCGCGGCGTGCGATCGAAGTCTACAGCGCTTGCGCCTGGAGTATCTCGACGCATATCTCCTGCACTGGCCGAGCGACGAACCGCTCGAAGAAACCATGCGCGCGTTGGAGGCGCTGGTCGTGGCCGGAAAGGTACGCTTCATCGGCGTGAGCAACTTCGACGCCGACGCCATGCGTGAAGCCCGGTCCTACTTGCGTTCGGTACCGCTGGCGTGCAATCAGGTGCTGTATCACATGTGGGAGCGCGGGATCGAACACGACCTCGTGCCGCAGGCGCGCGCCGCCGGCATCGCGATCGTCGGCTACACCCCGTTCGGCCGCCGCGCGCTTCCGCCGGCCTCGAGTCCCGCCGGTGCGGTGCTCGCGGACGTTGCCGCCGCGCACGGGGTGCCACCGCGCGCGGTCGTCTTGGCGTTCCTCACGCGCGAGCCGCACCTCTTCGCCATCCCCAAAGCGTCACGTCGCGCGCACGTCGAGGAAAACGCGTCGGCGCTCGACCTCACGCTGAGCGCGCAGGAGATCGCGGCGATCGACGCCGCCTTTCCGCGCGGGGCGCCGCGCATGCTGGCGACGCTGTGATTGCGGTCCTGCCCGCACGGCGCGACGACCCGCGCGCGCTCAAACGCGTGGCGCTCGAAACCGCGCTGGCCGCCGGTGCCGGCGCGGTGCGGATCGCGGCGGCGTACCCCGACGTGCAGGCGCGCCGGGCGATGCGGAACGCGTTCGCGCGTGGCGACCACGCCACGTGGGGTTTCGACGAGGCCTACGCGCGCCGTGCCAGCGATCCCGCCCACCTCATTGCGAAGGCGCGCAGCATCGTGTGCGTTGCACTGCCGTACGCCACCCGCGCGCCCGCGCGCACGTCATGGTGCGGCACGGTCTCGAACTATGCGTGGTCGGAGGATTACCATCGCCGGCTACGGCGCCTGCTCGAACGCGTCGCCGACGCGCTCGATACGGCGGCCGGTGCCAAGGTTACCGCCATCGCCTGCGACACGCAGCCGTTGGCCGAACGTGCCTTTGCCGCGCGCGCCGGCTTGGCATGGATCGGCAAGCATACCAATGCGATCGTCCCCACGTTGGGCTCGTTCGTCTTTCTCGGCGAGGTCGTGACGACGTTGGCGCTCCCGCCCGATCCGCCGTTGGCGACCTCGTGCGGCGCATGCACGCGCTGCGTCGACGTATGCCCGACGGGCGCGTTGCGCGGCGACTATACCATCGATGCGACGCGTTGCATCTCGGATCTCACGCAACGTACCGACGGGATTCCGCCGGCGCTGCGCCCGCTGATCGGCACCTGGGTGTGGGGTTGCGACCTCTGCCAGCAGGCGTGCCCGCCGACCCAGCGCGCCGGTACCGGCGGCGACGCGACCAGCGCGCCGGTCGAGGCCGGAGTTGCCGCACCCGACTTGATCGCGATGCTGCGCCTGCGCCACGGCACCTTCAAGCGGCGCTTCAAGCGGACGGCGATGGGTTGGCGCGGAGCGGCGGTGCTGCGCCGCAACGCCGCCGTCGCGCTTGGGAACACGCTGGATCGCGCGGCGGTTCCCGCGCTGAGCGAACGCTTGGGAGACGATCCGCATCCGATGGTGCGCGGCCACGTCGCCTGGGCGCTCGGCCGGATCGCCTCGCCGCCGGCGCGGGCAGCGTTGCGCGCCGCTCTCGATTGCGAATCCGCCCCATCCGTGCGCGAAGAAATCGCGCGCGCGTTACGCGCCTGCGACGCGCCGACGGTGCCGGACGACCAAGACGCGGTGCACGCATGACCGCGACGCCGATCGACCTCATCGGCGGCGCGCTGACCGACGGATTTCGCCGTGCCATCACCTATCTTCGCGTCTCCGTCACCGACAAGTGCAACCTGCGCTGCGTGTACTGCATGCCGGAGGAGGGTCTCGAGTGGTTGCGGCGGGACGACATCCTCACCTACGAAGAGATTGCGGCCGTGGTCCGCGCGGCGGCCGGCTGCGGCGTGCGCGCCGTGCGGCTGACCGGAGGCGAGCCGCTGCTGCGCCGCGAGCTTCCGCAGCTGGTCGCGTCGATCGCGGCCATCGACGGGATCGAGGATATCGCGCTTTCGACCAACGGTCTGCTGCTCGAATCGGCCGCACCGGCGCTGGCGCGCGCCGGGCTGCGCCGCGTAAACGTCTCGCTGGATACGCTGCGGCCGGATCGCTTCGTCCGCATCGCGCGCCGCGCCGGGCTCGAGCAGGTGTTACGCGGCATCGACGCGGCGCTGGCCTGCGGTTTGAATCCGGTCAAGATCAACTGCGTGGTGCTGCGTGGAGAAAACGACGACGAAATCGTCGACTTCGCCGAGTTCGCGCGGCGGCGGCGCGTCTTCGTGCGATTCATCGAGGCCATGCCGGTGCACGCGTTCGCACGAGAACAGCAAGAGCGGTATCTGAGCGCGGACGAAGTGCTGGCGCGGATCGCGGCACACGGCGCGCTGCTACCGGTCGATGGTCCCGGCGGCAACGGACCGGCCCGCTACTACGCCTTCGCCGACGGTCACGGTGCGATCGGCACGATCAGCCCGCTCTCGCACGAGTACTGCGAGCGCTGCAATCGCGTCCGGTTGGGGGCCGACGGCCGGCTCCAGCTCTGCCTCTTCGGGGATCACGCGATCGATCTGCGCGGCCCGCTGCGCGCCGGAGCCTCGACCGAGGACCTGGCCGAGCTGCTGCGCGCGGCGATGCTGATCAAGCCCGAGCGGCACCACCTGCGCCTGGGCGAGCCGGCCGCGCGGATGCGGGCCCTCTCGGAAATCGGCGGCTGAGCGTCACGCTTCCGGGAAGTCGCGCGTTGCAGGCATAAGAAGCCGGCAAGGAGCCGCGGCATGGATCAAGTCTTCGGGCGTTCCGAGGCGTCGGCGACCGCCCAGGCGCGGATCGAGTGGTTGGTTCGCGAGTATCAGGTTAAGCTTGCGCGCTACCTGCGGCGCATGGTCGGCGACGCCGAGGCGGCGCTCGATCTCACGCAGGAGGTGTTCCTGGCGGCCTTCCGGATGCTGCGCGACGATCCCGCCCGGGAACTGACCGGAGGGTGGCTCTTTCGGGCGGCGACCAATGCGGCGATCTCGTACCTGCGGCGCCGCCGGATCGTGCGGATGGTGCCGCTGGAGCGGGAGTTCGATCGGGCGACGTGGCGCATCGACGAGCGCAGCGCGGCATCGGTCGATTTGCAGGCGGCGCTACGGCGACTGGCGCCCGAGCAGGCGGCCGCGGTGTTGCTGACCAGCTATGCCGGGTATTCGTCGCAGGAAGCCGCCGAGATGCTTGGGACGAGCGCCGACGCGGTCCGTCAACGGGTCTGCCGAGCGATGCGGGTGCTGCGCGCGGCCATGAGCGAGAAAGCTGAAGAAGGATGATGACGCAGATCGATTGCGAGCGGGCCGAGGTTCTGGCCGGGGCGATTGCCCTCAACGAAGCCGACGACGCTGAACGGAGCCGGTATCGCGCGCACCTCTCGCGCTGTGCCGCCTGCGTGAGCAGTCTCGGCGGCGAGCGTGCCATCGAGGCGACCATGCAGGCGGTTGCGCGCGCGCGCGACGCGGAGAGTTGGCAGCCGGAGCTGGTGCGGCCGTGGCAGGCACGCCGAGCGCGGACGTGGACCTGGGCGCCGCTGGCGCTGGTCGGCGCGCTGAGCGTGGTGGTCATCGGTCTCTGGGTGGTTCATCCGGCGCCGCACGTTGCCGGTGCCGCGCGCGTCGCGCGCACGACGACCACGCGGACGGGCGTGACGCAACGGCCGGCGGTGCGGGTCGCGGTCGCGCGACCCCCGCAGCACGCCGTGCCGATCGTGCCGCACGTGGCGCCGCTGCGCGTGGCGCATCACGTGGTCGACCTTCGCGTGACGACGCGCGCCATCGCTCGGCCGGCCGCGCCGGTGGTACGACGTCGCGAGCCGGCACCGCTTATCGTCGCGATGGCCCCCGACCGTCGCGACGAAGCCTCGCTGGGTGCGATGCGCACGACGCGTAGTGCGATTCCGGCGTACCACCACCAGGCCGAATCGATCGCGCTGGTGCCGCGTGCGATCGTGATTCGCGACGTGGGACCGTTGCGCGGACATGGCGTGCGCCCGGACCCCCCGCTGATCGCCGCAGCGCAGCTGCGCAACGAGGGGCTAGCCGCCGCAACGACCGTCTACGAGGTGAGTGTCGATGCTCGCGGCGTGCCCACGCACTGTACGATCACGAAGTCGTCGGGCATCCTCGCGATCGACGATGCCGTCTGCGCCGCGGCGATGGCGGCACGCTTTCATCCCCGCACGGTCAACGGTACCGCAATCGCGAGTCGCTATCGCGACGCGTTCGTGTTCTTGGCACCAGGCGGATCCTAGGCGGCGCGGCGCGCGGTCAGTCGACCGATTTTCGAAAGAACGCGAGCATCTTGCCGGGTTCGGGCATGATGCGAAACTCTTCGAACCCCCAACGGCGCGCCTGTTGGAGCCCGCGTGCGTTGGTCATCGGAATGCAGAACGTCAGCGTCTTGACGTTGCGCTTGAGCGCCAAACGCTGCACCTCGGTGACGAGTTCGTTACCGACTTCGGGTGGCGCACCGGGACGCGTGCGGAGATTCTCCATCATAGCGACGTCCATGCCGTTGGCGGCCTCCGGATCGTCGTAACCCAGCGGTAGGCGAAAGACCAGCGCGACCATGCCGAGCAGTCCGCTTGCGTCCTCGGCGATCAGGATCACGCGCCGCCCGGCGCGCTGCTCCGAGAGCCATTTGACGATGCGCTGGTTCCAGGTCTCCTTGTTCGGTGGCGGGCCGCCGACGACGCCGTCCTTGACCAGTCGCTCGAGGTCACTCGCCTGCGCGAACCGTATGAAGATCTTGCGATCGGCCACAGGCGTGGAAATGCGCGCTCCGGGATAACCTCACCTTTCGGCAGAATCGCCGCTCATGCCGAACGGGCCGTTTCTTTACCGCTTTGCCTTCGACGCGCGGCTCGACGACCACGCCGGCTTGGCCGAAGCCGCCCGGCAGGCGCCGGTGCTGCCGGTCATGGTGCTGGATCGCGCGATGCTCGCTCGCGTTTCCGGCTGCGAGGTACGGGCGCGGTTCTTTTGCGGTGCGGTTGCCGCGCTTGATCGCGCGTTGCGCGCGCGGGGCTCCCGCTTGATCGTGCGTCGCGGGCCGGCCGGGCGCACGCTGGCAAACCTGGCGCGTGCCGTCGGCGCCCGAGGCGTCTGCTGGAGTACCGGCTTCGATGCTGCGTCGGTGCGCGGCGATGCGGCGCTGCAGTCCGAGTTGGAAGAGCGCGGCATGCGCGCGTTGGCCGTCGTGGATGCGCCGGTCGTCAATCCCGAGGAGACGCTGCGCGAGGGCAGCGGTTACCGTGCCTTTGCACCGTACGAAGTCGCCTGGCGCGCGCGTGCCGACGCGGTCGTGCCGATCGCCACGGAGCCGATCTTCGCATCCAGCGAACTGCATAGCGAGCCGCTGCCGAGCGCATCCGAGTTCGGCGCTGCCGGCGACGAGGATCGCGCCGCCGGTTCGGAGTCCGCGCACGCGCTGCTGGAGCGTTTCGTCGGTGGGGATATCGCCGCGTATTCCGCGGCGGCGCTGGTCCCGGCCGACGAACGGACGTCGCATCTGAGCGTGCATCTCGCGCACGGTACCATCGCCGCACGCACCGTCCACGCGGCCGTCGCGCGGCGGCTGGCCGACCCGTTACTGCTCGCCGAAGAGCGCAACGCGCTGCTGCACTTTCGCCGCGCGCTCGCGCGGCGCGACTTCTTCCTGCAGTTGGCATGGTTCCATCCGTCGACCGCAACCACGCCGCTGCAGGAGAAGATGCGCGACTTTCCGTGGCGTCGCCAGCACCCCGATCTGGACGCGTGGTGCACCGGCACGACCGGCTATCCGCTGGTCGACGCGGGCATCCGTCAACTCCGGGCGACGGGTTGGATGCATCCGCACGCGCGGGCGGTCGCCGCCTCGTTTCTGTGCTTCGATCTCGGGGTCGACTGGCGCGTCGGGCGGGCGGCTTGGGCGCGCTGGGCCGCCGACGACGATCCGGCGCTGGCGACCGGAAACTGGCAGTGGATCGCCGGCGTCGGGGCCGACATGGCGCAGTACCCGCGCATCTACAACCCGCTACGGCAGCAGCGCCGCTACGATCCGCAGGGACACTACGTCACGCGCTGGATTCCCGAGTTGGCCGACGTGCCGCTCGGCCGGCCCGACGACCGTCGCACCGAGCGGCAACTGGCACTGGAGATCTTCGGTCCGCGTACCTACGCGCGGCCGGTACTCGATCACGAGCGCGTCGCGCGCGCGTTTCTCGAACGCTATCGCCGCTTCGTCGCGGAGGCGGGCTAGCTATTGGGCAGGCGTTCGTCGATCCAGTCGCTGATGATCGGAACGCGAACTTCGTCGCCTTGCCAGGTGCGAATTCCGAAGTAGACGCTGGCGACCAGAAAGATCGGTAAGAGGAGCGCGCTGAGGATCAGCGGCGCTCCCGAGATAAACGGGATCGCTCCGAAGATCCGGTCGGTCAGCATAAAGACGCCGTAGAGCGCCGCAAAGCCGCCGTTGAAGGCCAGCGCTTGAATCGCTTGCCGCTTCAAATAGCCCGACTGCTTGCGGTCCAAGAGCGCCAGCAGTGCGAGCGGCCACAGCGGATACCCCAGCGCGACGAGCGCGCGCGACTCGACCGGGTCGCCGACGGTCGCCACCTGCGCCGGGCCGCGCACCGCGGCAGCGGCCGGTTCGGGGCGCGGTGGTACCGCGCCGGTAAGCCGCGTCGCGGTGGCGGCCGCGGCGTCGACTTTGGCCGCCAGGCGGCAGCTCGGGCAGGTGCCCTGGCTGTCGCGGCAGGTGGCGCAGATCGGCTTGCGACAGTCGGCGCAGGCCGCCACCGAGGGCACGTTTGAGTGAAAGTAGCAGTCCATGAGTCTGTGCGGATTCTCCCAGTGCGAGTCACCTGCACCTACCGCCGTGAAGGCGGGGAGGTTTCAGCGACGGTCGGCGGCAACGCCAGCGCTCGATGAATCCGCAGCCCGCGATGAGCCGTCGCGCGACGCTCCAACGCCTCGCTCACGAGGCCCGGCCATACTCGGCGCGCCTGACCGTGGCGCTCCTGCTCGGTACGCTGGCCGGCGTGCTCAACTTGGTGCCGCCCTTGGCGTTTCGCGAGATCATCAACCGCGTGCTGGCCCCGCACGCCGGGCGCGGTGCCGACCTCGGGGTGCTCTACGTCGCGTTGGGAGCGACCTTCGCGGCGCTCGTACTGCAGAACGGCGCGACCTACGCGCAGACCTACCTGACCGCGTGGAGCGGGCAACACCTGATCGCGCGACTGCGCGTGCGGCTCTTCGAGCGGCTGCTCAATCTCCCGCTGGAGGCGTTCGACCGCTGGCGTCCGGGCGAACTGCTGGCGCGTTTCAATACCGATCTCGCGCTGATGACCGACGCGGTCAGCATCTCGGTCCCGCAACTCGTCGTTGCGTTGGTGACCTTCGTCTCGTCGTTTGCCACGATGCTCTACCTGGACTGGTTGCTGACGCTGACGCTGATCGTGGTGGCGCCGCTGATCAGCTTGGCCGTCTCGCGATTCCAACGCCTGATCTCGACGAGCACGCATCGCGCGCAGGAGCGCATTGCCGATCTCTCGGCCAATCTCAGCGAGATGCTGCAGGGGCAGCGGATCGTCAAGGCCTTCGGTCGCGAGGACCACGAAGTGGCGCGGTTTCGCACCGACAACGACGACTTCTTCGGTGCGTACATGAAGCTCACGCAGTTCATTCAGACGCAGCCGTTGGTGATTTCGACGATCATGGTCGCGGCGGTCGTGGTCATCATGTGGCTTTCGGTCCGCGAGGTCCTGGTGGGGCGCCTCGATACCGGAACGATCTTTCAGTACTGGGCGCTCCTGGTGACGCTGATGAACCCGATGAACCGGGTCGCGGCGTTCTTCGGCGACATCGCCAAGGCGATCGTCGGCGCCGGGCGCATCTTCAGTATTCTCGACGTCCCGGCCGAGGTGCGCGACGACCCCGCGGCCGTCCCGATGCCGAAGGTGCGCGGCGAGATTCGCTTCGAGAACGTGTACTTTACCTATGCCGGCGGGGGCGAGCCGGCACTGCGCGGCGTCACGGCCGAGATCGCGGCCGGTGAGGTGGTCGCCCTGGTGGGGCCCTCCGGAGCCGGGAAGACGACCATCGTCAACCTGGTGCCGCGCTTTTACCTGCCGCAGGCCGGGACGGTACGCATCGACGGCGCCGACATCGCAACCGTCCGACTCGGCGAACTACGCCAGGCGATCGCGATCGTACCGCAGGATCCGCAGCTCTTCCGCACCAGCGTCATGGAGAACATTCGCTACGGCCGGCTTGGCGCGAGCGATGCCGAGGTGATTGCCGCGGCCCGCGAAGCCAACGCCGACGAGTTCGTCCGCGCCTTCCCGCAAGGGTACGCCACCGAGGTCGGCGAGCGCGGCGCGCGCCTCTCGGGGGGCGAACGCCAGCGGATCGCGATCGCCCGGGCGATCCTGCGCGACCCGCGCATCCTGATCCTCGACGAAGCGACCAGCGCGCTCGACGGCCACTCGGAGGCGATGATCGAGCAAGCGCTGGACCGGCTTCTCCCGGGGCGGACGACCCTGATCATCGCGCACCGCCTTTCGACCGTCCGCCGCGCGCACAAGGTCTTCTACGTCGAGGCCGGCCAGGTGCTCGAAGTCGGGACGCACGAGGAGCTGCTGCGCCGCGGCGGGGGGTACGCGCGGTTGCACGCGATCCAGTTCGGTGCGCCGTCCGCCTCATAATCGGCCGCGCCCTACCGATAGAAAAGAGAAGTATGGCTGATATCGGCGCGCTGAGCTTTGGATCGACCGTCAACGTGCTCAACGAGGCGATCGCGGGTGCGAGCCTGCAGAACGTTCAGATCGCCAACAACCTCGCCAACGTCAACACGCCCGACTACCGCCGCTCGACGACCTCGTTCAAGGCCGCGTTGGCCGCGAGCTTGGGCACGCCGGCGTCGGGCGACCAACTCGCGCTGACCACCAACGATCCACGGCAGTTCGCGCTCAACGGTGCCGCGCCGCCGGTGCCGTTCGATCCGAAACCCCACGTCGACGAGGCGACCCGCATGCGGGTCGATGGGAGCAACGTCGATGTCGACAAAGAGCTGGCCGGACTGCAGGCCAACTCGGGGTACTCCCAGACCATGACCGACTTCCTGACCAAGCAGTATGCGTGGTTGCGCGAAGCCATTACGGAGCAGTTGAACTGATGGGTTTCTATACGGCAACCGAGATCAGCGCCTCGGGCTTGCAGGCCGAGCGACTTGCGATGGACGTGATCGCCAACAACATCGCCAACGTCAACACCACCCGCACGCCGACCGGCGGCGCCTTCAAGCGGCAACTCGTGGTCTTCGCGCAAGCCCCGTCGGCAGCCGGCTCAAGCGGCGCGATTCCCGGTATCGGCGCGATGAACTCGGATCATCTCTTCAATCCGTTCGGCCCCGAGGCCGCCGCCAAGCCGATGGTCGATGGGGTCCAGGCGGTGGCGATCGTGAGCGACCCGAGCCCGGATCGCCTGGTCTTCGATCCCGGCAATCCCGAGGCCGACGCGCGCGGCTACGTCCACTACCCCAATATCTCGGTCGTCAAGGAGATGGTCGACATGATGGCGGCCTCGCGGGCCTACGAAGCCGACGTTGCGGCGATGCAGCAGACCAGCGTCATGAACAACGCGGCAATCGGATTGCTGCGGAGCTAGGCGGGGCATGGACATCCAAAGTTACGGCAACGCGATTCAGAAAGTCGTCCCGGGGACGTTCGTTCCCGACATCGCGCCGCAGCCGCCGGCGCCGGCCGCGCACCCGCTGACGGGTGCGGCCCCCGGCGAGACCGCGGCCACCTCGTTCAAGGACACCGTCAAATCGCTGCTTGAGGGCGTCAACGACAAGATGGTGACCGCCGGAGCGAAGGAAGTGGCGCTGGCCACCGGGCGCAGCAACGACCTCGACGGGACGATCCGCTCGGTCGAAGAGGCTGGGCTGGCGTTTCAGTTTACCGAGGCGATCCGCAACAAGCTCATGGACGCCTATACGGAGATCCAGCAGATGCAGTTCTGAGCGGTGCCGGCGCGCCGCTAAACTTCCGTCGCGGGGCGCCGAACATCAAGAGGAAAGCGGCTGGACCACCTTTGCACGAGGGCGGGGGCCGCAGCGAAGCCCGACCGATTGACGGCTTCGTATCCCGAGACGACTCGTGCGGAGGGTTTTCTTTTGGTACGTGGCCTGTACGCGGCGGCAAGCGGAGCGCTCGTAGCCCAGAGCATGGCGGACAACGTGGCGAACAATCTCGCCAACGTCAGCAGCAACGGCTTCAAGCAGACGCTCCTGCAGATCCAGTCCGCCCCGTCGTTCGACGTCTATCGCATCCAAACCGATCCGGGCACTGCGGCCAACGGGACGCTCAAGGGCGTCTCGGTGGCACCGCTGGTCGGCCCGCTCGGCACCGGAGCACAGGTATACGACACGCCCGAAGACTTCACTCAGGGCCCGATCCAAACGACCGGCAATCCGTACGACCTCGCGCTGGCCGGGACCAACGGGTTCTTCACGATCGCCACGCCGCAGGGCGTGCGCTACACGCGCGACGGACAGTTCACGATCAACGCCAACAATCAGTTGGTGACGATGGACGGCAACCCGGTGCTCGGTCAGAACAATCGGCCGATCGTGCTGCTTCCGAATCTCGGTCCGGCGACGATCGGTGCCGACGGCACGATTTCGCAGGCCGGCGGCGTGGTCAATCAACTGGCGCTCACGGGTTTCGCCAATCTGACCGCGTTGCGCAAGCAGGGCGACAACCTGCTGCTCGACACCGGCAACGCGCGCCCCGGCGCCGCCACGGCGAGCGTGCAGCAGGGTGCGCTCGAGAAGAGCAACTTCAACATCGTGCGCTCGATGGTGGATCTGATCACCGCCGAACGGTGGTTCGAGGCCAACGAACGCTCGATCAAAAACGAAGACGACGCCACCAACCAAATCATCACCAACATCGCCAAGCCGGCGTGATCCCAGGAGCATAAACGACCATGATGCGAGCCCTCTACTCCGCGGCCTCTGGGATGATCGCCCAGCAGTACAACATGGACACGATCTCCAACAACCTGGCAAACGTCGACACGGCCGGATTCAAGGGGAATCTGGCGCGCTTTCAGGATTTGATCTACCAGACGATTCAAGCCCCCGGCGCGCCGATCGGGCCGAGCATCGTGCCGGTCGGTCAGCAGGTCGGTTTGGGCGTAAAGGTCGGCTCGTCGGAGAAGATATTTACGCAGGGCTCGCTGCAGCAAACCAGCAATCCGCTCGACGTCGCGATCGAAGGCGACGGTTTCTTTCAAGTCACGCTACCGGACGGCACCACCGCCTACACGCGCGACGGATCGTTCAAAGAGGATGCCAACGGTTCGATGGTGACCTCGGACGGCTACTTCGTGCAGCCGCAGATTACCATTCCGCAGAACGCGATCTCGGTACAGGTCGGTGAAGACGGCACCGTGACGGCGATGGTCCCGGGCAGCGCCCAACCGCAGCAGCTCGGGCAACTGACGCTGGCACGCTTCGTCAACAACGCCGGTCTGCAGGCGCAGGGGCAGAATCTCTTTCTGCAAACCGCCGCCAGCGGACCGCCGATCGTCACCCAGCCGGGCCTCAACGGCGCCGGCGTGTTGCAAGGGGGCTACCTCGAGAACTCCAACGTTCAGGTGGTCAACGAGATCGTCAACATGATCGTCGCGCAGCGCGCCTACGAAGCCAACTCCAAGGCGATCGGCGCATCGGATCAGATGCTGCAGACCGCCGTCAACATGTCGCCGTTCCAATAGGATAAAGATCATGCGCCTGGCCGCTGCTTCGTTGATCGTTCTGCTCGGTGCCGCCGTCGGCACCGCGGGCATTGCGTTCGGCGCCGCACCGGCAACGCAGCGGATTCCCGGAACCCGGCTGCTCGCGCTGGCCAAAGCTGCTCTGGGCAGCGTGCACGTGACCCGCAACGAGGCGCTGATTCTGGCCGCACCGGTGACCGATCAGATTCTCGGTCCCGGCAGTGTCGCGCTGCGCGTGGAGTCACCGCTGGTGACCCCTTCGTACGTGAACGTTCCGATCGACATCCTGCTCGACGGCAGTTTCGTGCGTACCGATTTCGTGGGGTATCGGGTGCAGAAGTACATGCGCACTGCGGTCGCGACGCACGATCTGATCGCCGGCAGCGTGCTCGGCCCGGGCGACGTCGCGCTGGCGCGGGTGCCGTCGTTCGGACGGCCGCCCAACGGCACGCACGCGCTGATCGGGCGCAAGATCGTCACGACGGTGCGCAAGGGTCAGCCGATCTATCCTGAGGAGACGGCAACCAACTTGATCGTGACCGCCGGCTCGACGGTGTTGCTGATCGTCAACGACGGCGGCGTCTCGGTGGTGACCGAGGTGCAGGCGCGCAGCAGCGGCGGTTTGGGCGACGAGGTCGCGCTCTACAATCCGCGGACGAATACGTCGCTTTCGGGGCAGGTCGTCGGGCCGGATCGCGTCGAGCTCGACCTCTTGGGGGTACATCGATGAGAGCACAGCTTGTAGCGGTACTGGCCGCGCTGGCGCTCCTGGCGCCGGCCGCCGGGGCGTCGGCCGACACCCTCTATCAGGCGGCGCCGCCGCCGGCCGGACCAGGGCATCCGCTGGAACTCGGGCCGGACCATCGCGCCGCGCAGATCGGCGATCTGGTCTACGTGGTCTTCGATTTCAACGACGCGAACTCGCACAGCAACAGCTACCAGGCGACGCATCAGGGCGGATTCTCGCTGGCCGGCGTGCTGCGCATTCCGGCGATCAGCGGCCAATCGGGCTCGCAGTCGAATCGCGCCGAGAGCGGTGCCGACTCCTTCGTGTCGACCATGATGGCGACCGTGACCGACGTGCTGCCGAGCGGCGTGCTGGCGATTGCGGGCGATCAGGGCATCGTGGTCAACGGGCGCCGCCAGACGCTGCACATCACCGGCTTCGTGCGCCCCGAAGATATCGATTCGACCGACGCAGTGGTCAGCTCGCGGGTGGCCAACGTCCACGCGACCTTCTACGGCGACAGCCAACGTCATAAGGGCTTGATCCAGCAGATCTTGCACTTCCTGTTCTGATGACGACGATCAAGCGCGTTTTTAACCTCACGTGCGCCGCGCTGCTGGCGGGTGCGTTCGCGGTATCGCTGAGCCTCCCGGTGCGCGCTGCCGACTCGGATATGATCGTGCGCGTAAAGAACATCGCGCACGTACAGGGCGTGACCGGAAACCAGCTGGTCGGCTACGGCGTAGTGGTCGGTTTGAACCAGACCGGCGACTCGACCTCGGTCATCTTCACGAGTCAAACGATTCAAAACATTCTGCAGTCGTTCGGACTGAGCGTCTCGCAGCAGGAGGTGCGCACGCGCGACGTCGCGGCCGTGATGGTCACCGCAACACTGCCGCCGTTCGCGCACTCGGGCGATAACGTCGATGTGGTCGTCTCGGCGATGGGCGATGCGACCAGCCTGCAGGGCGGCACCCTCATCTTGACCGAACTGCGGGCCGCCAACAACCTCGTGTATGCGACGGCCCAAGGGCCGATTTCGGTCGGCGGCTTCGTGGCCGGCAACAACGGCTCCAGCATCTACCAGAACTTTACCGGCGCGGGCCGCATCCCCAACGGCGCCGTGATCGCGCGGAACATGGACACCCCGCTCGACTCCAGCCCCAACGGGTTCAACTACGTGCTCACGACCCCGGACTACCGGACCGCCGCCGATCTGGCAAGCACGCTCAACGCACGCTTCGGGCGTGGCACCGCGACGCCGCTCGATGGCGAAACCGTGCACGTCAGCCTGCCGGCCAACTACAGCGGCCAGACGGTCCAGTTTCTGGCCGATGCCTCCGACCTGCCGGTGCGCGAAGACGAGCTGGCAAAAGTCGTCATGAACGAGCGGACCGGCACGGTCGTCTTCGGTGGCGACATCAAACTCGCGCCGTGCGCGATCGCGCAGGGTAACCTCTCGATCACGATCTCGACCAACAATCAGGTCGTTCAACCCAACGCCTTCGCGCGCGGCCAAACCGCCCTGCAAAGCAACAGCACCATCACGGCGCAGCAGAAGGGCAAGCAGTTGACGTTTGTCGCCGGGGCCACCACCCTCAACTCGGTGGTGCGGGCGCTCAACGCGCTCGGAGTTTCGCCGCGCGATCTCATCTCGATCGTCCAGGCACTGCGCAAAGCGGGATCGCTGCAGGCCGACTTGGAGATCATGTAGATGCAGCCGCACGCACTTCCGCCCGCGAGCACGAGCGCGGCGAACCCGCCGCTGACCGCCGACCAACGGGCGGCCCTGAAGAAGCTTCACGAAGCGGCGACCGAGTTCGAGGGCGTCTTCCTACAGATGGTGATGCAGTCGATGCGCGCGACCGTCCCGCAACTCTCGATTTTCGGGCATCGGTCGGCGGCCGAACAAACCTGGCAAGGCATGCTCGACGACGAGTACGCACAGGGCATGGCCAAGGGCGGCGGCCTTGGACTGGCGGCGCAACTCGAGCAGCAGCTGCGCGCGCGCGTGCTGGGCGACGCATCGGCCGAGGCCAAAGCCTCGGTCAACGGGCGGATCGCGCCGTGAGCGCGCAGGTCGCCGCAGCGACCGATTCGTGGGAGGCGTTTGCCGCTGCGCTCGCCGAGGAGGCGGCTGCGCTCGGCCGGCTGCACGGTGCCAGCGGTAAGCTCACGCGCGTGCTGATCGCCAACCTGCCGCTCGAAATCGCGAGCGCCGAACGCGAGTTGGACGCTGCCCGGCGTGCCTTTGCGAGCGCGTCGGCACGCCGGCGCGGCATGCAGGCGCGCGGTTTCGGCAAGATGACGCTGCGACAGGTCTGTGCCTACGCGCCCCGCCGCCTGGCGCTGCCGCTCAACCAGCGGCTCTACGAGCTGACGACGCTCTCGATCGGCATCCGCATCTCGAACGCGAACAACCGCGCCCTGATCGCGAGCGGGCTCGAGCGCTTGATGAAGGTGACCGCGGCGATGCAGCGCTGTGCAAACGAAGGACCGCGCACCTACAAACGGCGCGGGTTCATCCCGCCGCCGACCAACAGCGTGTTGGTGAGTAGCCGAGCATGAGCTTCTTTCCGCAGGGCGCGTTTTACGGCATCGGCTTGATGAGCAAGTCGCTGGAGGCCTTTCAGTACGCCGAAAACGTGACCTCCGACAACATCGCCAACGTCAACACGCCGGGCGCGTCGCAGCAGCAGGTGGTCCTGACCGAAGCCGCCCCGATCGTCGGCTCGCCGGGTTTCCCCACCAACGTCGGCGGGACATCCGGCGACGGCGTGGTGGTGGCCCAGGTCCAGCGCATCCACTCGGACTCCTACGACGCACTCTTTCGCGGCGCGTCCTCGTCGCAGAACTACTTTCAGACCGAGCAGAACACGCTCAATGCGGTGCAGTCTGGCTTGGGTGAGCCCAACGCCGGCGTGAGCACCGCCTACAACGCCTTCCAGAGCGCGATCAATGCGCTGGCGGCGCAGAGTACGACCGGACAGTCGACCGCGCTCTCCGCCAACGTGTTGCAGAGCGCCCAGACGCTGGCGAGTACGCTCGGGCAGGCCGCGACGACGATTAGCGATCAGGAGAGTCAGGTGCTCGCGCAGGGCACGACGATGGTGCAGACGGTCAACGGCATTCTGGATCGGATCGCATCGCTCAACGGCCAGATCCGGGCTTCGACCGCCGCCGGCGACAGCCCGAACACCTATGCCGATCAGCGCGACCAACTGATCGACCAGCTCTCGCAGTACATCTCGACCCAGACCTCGGTGCAAGCCGATGGCTCGACGCTGGTTTCGGTCAACGGCCAGGCGCTCGTGAACGACACGGTCGCGTACCATCTCGGGACGCCGGTGATCGGCACCGCGACCAACGGCGCGCCGGACTTTCAGGTGCAGTTCGCGTCGTCGACCTCGACGTCGTCGTCGACCGCGATCCCGCTGGGAAGCGGTCAACTGGCGGCGCTGGCCGACCTCTACAACAACAAGCTCACGGTCTACGGGCGCTCGCTGGATCAGTTTGCGTCGGCGCTCTCGAGCCAAGTCAACGCGATCACGCAGGCCGCCTATACCCCCGGTGGACAGACCGGCAGCGCGCTCTTCCAGCCGATCGTGGCATCGCTGCCGATCACCGCCGCGAACATCAAGGCCGGGATCACGGCGCCGTCGCAACTTCCGACGGTGCTCGCGAGCACGCTGGCCGGCAACCTGGTGCAGCCGCTCAACTCGTCCAACAACACGGTCGATAGCTCGGCGCAGCTCGACGGGAACGCCTCGCTGGCAAATCCGCCGGCCGGCCCGCTCACCGGCACGCTCACCGTCCAGGCCGGCGGCGTGACCAGCACGTTCAACTACTCGACCGCCGCGGGCGGCAACGCCGACTCGATCGACCAGTTCGTGACGAGCTTCAACGCGGGACAGTACGGCGTCAGCGCGAGCTACGATCCGAACTCGCAGCAGATCGTCTTTACCCGCGATCCGACCAACGGTGGCACGTACTCGGGCGGCGGAAGCCCCGACTTTACGATTACCGACTCCAACTACAATGCCGCGACGCCGAACACGTCGCTGCTGGGCGCGCTCAATGCCGGAGGCATCAACGGCGTCGATCAGAACGCGAGCAACGCTTTCGGTGCCTCGGGTGAAGGCGCTGCCAACGCGCTGGTCGGTCTCTTTTCGGCCGACGTCGGCGTTCCGGCGCTCGCTACGACCAGCGGTGCCGGCGTCAGCGCAGCCGCCGGGGTACCGGTGACGGTGGCGCTGCCGAACACCAGCTTCTACTCCAACGACGTCTCGGTCGGCCAGGTGCTGACGATCGACAAGCAGCCCGGTGGAGTGTCGCCGCAAGAAAACGTCACGGTGACCGCGGTCAGTTACGCCAACGGCGTCGAGTCGGTGACCTTCACGCCGGCCAACAACCACGCGGCCAACTTCAGCATCGCGTCGGCGGCGACGCAAACGCTCGGCCAGTTCTATGGATCGCTGGTGACGCAGGTCGGGCTCGACGCCCAAACGGCGCAGACCGGAACCACCACGCAGACCTCGCTGGCCAACAACATCAACGCGGTTCGTCAGGGCATTTCGGGGATCAATCTCGACGAGCAAACGCAGAACTTGATCGAGTATCAGAAGGCCTACACGGCGGCCGCCCAGACGATCAACGTGATGAACCAGATCCTCCAGACGACCATCAGCTCCCTCGGCGTCGGAACCTGATAAGGAGATCGGCAACGATGCGCATCGCCACGTCCACCATCTACGAGCAACAGACCAGCGCGATCGACACCTTGGTCGCACAGGAGGCGCTCTACGGCCAGCAACTTTCAACCGGAAAGGCCGTCAATCAACCCTCCGACGATCCCACCCAAATCGCGCAGGATCTCAGCGTGCGCAGCGAGATCGCGGTGCAAAATCAGGTCGGCTCGAATCTGACCAACACCTCGGCGCAGTTGACCAGCGCCGACTCCGCGCTGACCAGCCTGACCGGCGTGCTGCAGAGCGCGCGCTCGCTGGCGATTCAGGCCGCCAGCGACACCAATACGCCGACGCAGTTGCAAGAGATTGCGATTCAGGTCGGACAACTGCTGCAGCAGTCGATCGGCATCGCCAACACGCAGTATGCCGGCACCTATCTTTTCGCCGGGACGACGGCGCCGAGCGGCGCGCTGGTGACCGCGAACGGCAACCCGTCGAGCGTGGTCAACGCCACCGGCAATAACGTCGCGCATACCCAAGAACTCCCCAACGGCCAGGTGCTCACGACGTCGGTCACGTTGCAGCAGGCCTTTAACTATGGCGCCTCGGACGGCTCGCCCAACGTCTTTCAAGTCTTGCAAAACCTGTACGACACGCTGGAGAAGAGCCAGGTGGTCGATCAGAGTTCCGCGCAAATCAACGCTGCCGGCGCGGCCATCACGCTGGGAACGACGCTGAGCCAGTTGGTCGCGCCGAATACGACGGCGGCGACGCCGCTCACGCTCGACAACGGCGTGCCCCCCGCGGTTTCGATCACGATCGCCTCGGCGCTGGCGACCAACGGGGTCACCTTTACCTTTGCACCGACCCAGACCATCGCGCAGGTCGAGGCGGCCATCAACCTGCAGTCGGTCGCAACCGGGGTCTCGGCGAGCTTCAACGCGCAGACCGACCGCTTGAGTTTGACCGCGATCCAACCGTTCACCGTCGCGGACGCCCCCACGCCCGGAACCGGCGCGAGCACCACGGGCAACTTCGTCGAGACCTTCAACCTGCAACCCCAAGCCGACGTGGTGCAGAACCTCTCGCGGCAACTGGGCGACATCGACCACGTGACGCAGCAGTTGCTGACCACCCAGGCGCAGGTCGGCTCGACCATCCAGCAGGTGGCCGCGCTGACGCAGACCTCGGCGGCGACGGTGACCAACGACACCGGCGTTCAGTCGTCGATCGAGGACACCAACATCGCCAAGGTCCAGCCCGAGTTTTCGTTGACGCAGACGGCGCTGCAAGCCGCCTACGGAACGACCAGCCAGCTCGAACAGAAGGACCTCTTCGATTACATCACCTGATCCAGCGAGAGCAGCCATGACCGCTTCAAGCCTAACGCCCGCCTGCGACGATGCCGAAAACCCCTACATGTCCGAGATTCCGGCATCGACGACCGTGACGCTCCCGCGCTTCGGCGAGTTCACCTACGCCGAAAGCGAGGTGGTGAACTTTCCCTGGGGGCTGCCGGGCTTCCCGACGCTACGGCGCTGGCTGATCCTGCAGCTCGACACGCAGCCCAACTTCGTCTGGCTCCAGAGCCTTGAGAATCTCGACGTGGCGATGCCGGCGGCCGATCCGTTCGCGATCTTCGAGGGCTACGATCCGGTCCTCCCGGCCTACACCTTCGTCAGCCTGGCGATCCGCGAGGCCAGCGATTTTCTGCTGCTGGGTGTGGTCATCGTCGGTGAAAACGCCGAGGAGATGACCATGAACCTGGCCTGTCCGATCGTCCTCAACCTCCGGACGCGCCACGCGCGCCAGGTGATGGTCGACAACACCGACTACTCGATGCGGGCGCCGATCCCGCGCAAGGCCAAGCAGCCGGCCATCTAAGCCGTAGCCGGCACTCGCCGGTATCGCGCTATACCGGTATCGCGCTATAAGGGAAAGCCTCGTCGCAACGAGAAGGCACGAGCCTGCCAAGGAGGGCCTCCGATGCTCGTACTCAGCCGCAAGGTCAACCAGTCGATCATGATCGGCGACGAGATCCGATTGGTGGTCGTCGCGGTCGATCGCGACCAGGTCAAGATCGGCATCGAGGCGCCCCGCTCGGTCTCGATCCACCGCTCGGAGATCTACGAAGAGATCCAGCGCACCAACCGCGCCGCGGCAGCCCCGCCGGCGGGGGCCGGGCGGCCCGGGACGGCGCGTGGAGCGGTCCTGCGGCCCCGGCCCGCACCCGGCGCTAAAGTTTCTCCACAGGGGTCCGAAAAACAGGAGTGAGGGCATAGGACGTGCT